>NZ_JARRIB010000001.1:0-332149 GCF_041647995.1 Pyrococcus kukulkanii | reverse complement strand
GAACTTCAAAGAGCTTGTTGAGTTTCACAAAAGAAAGGGTGGAATAGCTACGATGGCTCTTACAAAAGTTGAAGATCCCAGTCACTATGGGGTCGTGGTTTTAGATGAGGATAATAAAGTGCTTTATTTTAAAGAGAAACCTAGGCCTGGGGAAGCTCCAAGCAACTTAGCTAACGCTGGTATCTATGTTTTTGAGCCCGATATTCTTGATCTTATTCCTAAAGGGGAGAATTATGACTTTTCGCTAAATCTGTTCCCTAAGATGCTCGAGGAGGAAATTCCTATCTATGGTTTCCCCTTCGATGAATACTGGAACGATGTTGGTAGGCCATCAACGTACCTTCAAGCTACTGAGGATGTATTTGCTGGCAAGCTCAAATTGCCCCAGGTAAACGTTGGTTCCCTAAAGGGCAACGTTGAGAAGGGTGGTAGCTTATTCACGGGTAGTAGGTGCATACTGAGAAAGCCGAACATAGTTGGATTTGCTGTTCTTGGTGATAACGTTGAAGTGGGGAGAGATGTAAAGATAGAGCGCTCCGTTATATTCTCTAATGTTGTAATAGAGGAAGGGGCGGAGATAAGGGAAGCGATAATAGGTGAAAATGTGTACATTGGCAAGGGTGTAGTGATAGAGGCTGGAAGTGTTATTGGGGATAACTCTATTATAGAGGAATTTAGCAAAATTGGTGCAAATGTTAAGATTTGGACTGACTCAAGGGTTGGTAAGGAGAGCGTAATATTACCGGACTGAGGGGGTGTAAAGAATGGAGCTATATAAATCTGAAAAGTTCAACCCAGAAGAACTCGCGCTTCTTGGCAGGGCCATTGGGACGGTTGCTCAGGGGACAATTGTTGTTGGAAGGGATGGAAGGGCCATCTCAAGGTACGGAAAGAGAGCTTTGGTAGTTGGAATAGTGAGCACTGGCTCAACGATAATGGACGTTAGGTTGATCCCCCTAATTGCTCTTAGGGACTTTGCAAAGAAGAAGGGATACCCCCTTGCATACGTCTACTACTACGGGGGAGTGAGAGTTGAAATAAGTGGCATTGAGGTGGATGAAGTCAATGCAATTCTGAACAATAGAACCTTCGTTGAGGCTCCTCCAAACGACATAGGAGCAACGGTATATTATCCAAATGCCCTAGATGATATGCTTCATGAAATCTTCAAACACTATGAGTTCAAAGTTGAAGGAAAGGTTCTCGTCGACTGCATGAACACTCCAGCGGTTTTACTTTTCCCAAGACTGAGCGACAGATTCGGCTTCGAAGTTGAGCTAATGAATGACATGATGACGAGCTACCTTCCTCCTAAACCTAAGGAAGTCTTCCTGCAGAAGCTTGGCAAAGGAAATTATGACTTTGGGTTGAGGTTCAGACCTGATGGGGTCGTTGAAGTTTACAAGGACGATGAGGTCAAGGAATTCAATAGTCTTTGGAAGTTCTTGGACTACCTAAGAGAGCTTTAATTTTATTCCTTTCACTTGGTGATTTCCATGCCGGGGCTATTTATAGTATTTGAGGGAATAGATGGTTCTGGCAAGAGTACCCAAGCCAGGTTACTTGCAGAGTGGTTCAAGGAAAAGGGGTATGATGTTCTCCTTACAAAAGAGCCAACAGATACTAGCCTTGGAGAATTCATTCGAAAAGTCGTTGTCCATGGAAGCCTTATAGATGGTTCAAAGCTTAGCTATGAAGCCGAAGCCCTTCTTTTTGCTGCCGATAGGGCGGAGCATGTGAGAAAGATAATTAAACCTGCATTAGACGAGGGGAAGGTTGTTATCTGCGATAGGTACTTTTATTCCTCTCTCGCATATCAATGGGCCCGCGGTCTTGACTTAGAATGGCTCATGAAAATTAATGAGTTTGCTATTAGACCTGACCTTGCTATCTTGCTTGACCTTCCAACTAAGGAAAGCTTAAGGAGAATTAGAACTAGGGCAAACATATCTGAATTTGATAGGCTGGTGAATCTTCAAAAAAAGGTTAGGCAGAACTACCTTAAGCTGGCTGAAATGTTCCCTGAGATGAAGATCATCAATGCAATGAATAGCATTGAAGATATCCATCGAGATATAGTGGCACTGGTAGAACATGAGCTTTTATAAAGTTAGATCACTTAAGGAGTTTTGCTGGTGAGGAAAGATGGTTCTTGACACGTTAGGCAGGGCACTCAGCAATGCCCTCAAGAAGATAGCGAGAGCAGGTAGCGTTGATGAGGCATTAATAAAGGAGGTAGTGAGGGATATCCAAAGGGCTTTAATCCAAGCCGACGTTAACGTTAGGCTTGTTTTAAAGCTAACTAAGGAGATACAGAGGAGAGCCTTGGAAGAGAAACCTCCAGCTGGGATATCGAGGAAAGAGCACATAATAAAGATAGTTTACGAGGAGCTAACGAAGTTATTAGGAACTGAAGCTAAGCCCATAGAGATCAAGGAAAAGCCCACAATTCTGCTGATGGTGGGAATTCAGGGTAGCGGTAAAACAACCACCGTTGCAAAGCTCGCTAGGTACTTCCAAAAGAGAGGGTATAAGGTCGGTGTTGTCTGCTCAGATACGTGGAGGCCTGGAGCGTACCATCAGCTAAGGCAGTTGCTTGATCCGTACCACATAGAGGTCTTTGGGAATCCAAATGAGAGGGATGCGATAAAATTAGCTAGGGAAGGAGTTGAGCACTTCAAGCGTAAAGGAGTTGATTTGATAATAGTTGACACGGCTGGGAGGCATAAGGAGGAGAAGTACCTCATAGATGAGATGAAGCAGATAAGCGAGGTTATAAAGCCTCATGAAGTAATCCTTGTTATTGACGGTACAATTGGGCAACAGGCCTATAACCAGGCCTTGGCGTTTAAGGAGGCAACTCCTATCGGCTCAATAATAGTCACCAAACTTGACGGTTCAGCAAAAGGTGGAGGAGCTCTCTCTGCTGTAGCCGCGACGGGAGCTCCGATAAAATTTATAGGTGTCGGTGAGAAGATAGATGATCTGGAACCCTTCGATCCAGCGAGGTTCGTCTCCAGGCTTTTGGGCCTTGGGGATATTCAGGGACTCTTGGAGAAATTCAAGGAACTTGAGAAAGAAGTCGAATTTACTGAAGAAGATGTTGAGAGGTTCCTTAAGGGCAAGTTCACGCTCAAAGACATGTATGCCCAGCTTGAGGCCATGAGGAAAATGGGGCCTTTGAAGCAGATCCTTAGGATGATACCTGGGCTTGGTTATTCCCTTCCCGATGAGGTGATCTCGGTTGGTGAGGAAAGGTTGAGGAAGTTCAAGGTGATCATGGACTCCATGACAGAGGAGGAGCTCATGGATCCGGATATAATTAACTATTCGAGGATAAAAAGAATAGCAAGGGGATCTGGCACTTCAATAAGTGATGTTAAGGAGTTATTAAATCAGTACCGTCAAATGAAGAAGTTCTTCAAAAGCATGAATAAGAGGCAACTTGCAAGGCTGGCAAGGAGGTTTGGTATGTGATGGATGTGTTTATACTCTTAGTCGTCCATCCTGGCCAGGAAGAGGAGGTCTACAGAAGGCTGAAGGAGAGGCCAGAGGTTAAGGAGATATACAAGGTTTATGGTGATTATGACATAGTTGCCAGAATCTCAGTGAACGGGATAAAGGACCTGGATAAGTTCCATGATAACGTGCTCAGGAAGATTCGGGGAATTGAAATTAGTGAAACGTTAATTGCGAGCTCATATTAGCTGGTGGGGGGTATGGAGAAGGAGCTGATAGCGGTAGTGGATATGAAAACTGGGGAGGTAGAAGTTGTAAGGAGGGATTTCAGGTTCAAGTGCTTGGAGAACTGTGCAAAATGTTGCATTGAAAATGATATTCCCCTTAGGGAAGAGGACATAGAGAGGATTACGGCTCTGGGATACGATGAGGGGTACTTCGTGGACTATACTAAGATGTTCTACAGGGGACCCAAATTTTTGGGATATGCAATGAAGAAGAGACCCTTTGATGATGCCTGTGTTTTCCTCGATCCTGAGACGAAGAAGTGCAGGATATACGAGCATAGGCCTCTAGCCTGTAAGCTTTATCCCTTCGTTCTAATAAAGCACGGGAACAAGCTAGAGGTTTACGTAAAGAAGGACAGTAACTGCCCCGGAATAGGCCACCCGGAGGGAGATACAATTGAAGCCATAGTTGAGAGGTACTTTGGAGAAGTGCTGAAAGGTGATGAGCATGGAGCTAGACGAATTAGACCGGAAAATTCTTGCTATTCTTCTAAGGGACTCGAGAACGTCGTATAGGGAGATAGCCAAGGAGTTAAATGTTGCTGTGGGGACAATATATAACAGGATAAAGAAGCTTGAGGACTCCGGAGTTATCCAGAGCTTTACTGTAAAGATAAACTACGAAGCCATAGGATATGAGTTGACCACCATAATCGGAATAAAGGCCCAGGGGAAGAAAATAAGGGAGATCGAGAGGATAATCTCAAAAGACAAACATGTGACATGCGTTTATGATGTTACCGGCGAGTACGACATAATTGTTGTTGCAAAGTTTCGAAATAGGGAGGATATGAACAGGTTCGTCAAGAGCGTTTTAAGTATAGATGGAGTTGAAAAAACGAACACCCACGTTGCTTTGGAGATAGTAAAGGAGGACTTTAGGTTGGAGCCTTAAAGCCTGACTAGGGCTTCTACGGGGATGTTGTACTCCTCTCTCAGCTTATCAATTATATCTCCAACGCTTATCAAGAAGAACATTCCTACTGGCATTGCATCTGCTTGTTTGCAGAGCTCTATTAGGGCTTTTTGGGTTTCTCCGCTCCTAATTACATCATCCACTATAAGAACTCTCTCCCCCCTCTTCAAGGCCCAAACTGGGAGGTAGAGTGTTGTTATACTTCCCGAAGCACTTGGGACGTAGTTTACTTCATAAAACTTGTCCACGCCAACCTCCTTCTTTTTCTTTGCGTAGATAACGTCAATACCGAGCTCGTTTGCTATCTGCACGGCTAGGGGAATACCATCGGTTGCTGCCGTAAGAACTTTCCCAACTCCCGTTTTCATGTACCTTAGGGCAACTTCTTCAGCTATTAGTGCGAGGAGGTTAGTATCACTTAAAACGCTCATTGTATCAAAAAACCCGAAGGAGTCATATTTTAATCTCCTTCTAACTTCTTCTTCGAGGTTAAGATATGGGGCAAGCTTTTCCGTTAGCTCCCTCGCCCTTTCAACACTTGGTAGAACCTTCCCCCTTACGTATCTATTTAGAACGGTGATTGGAAGTCCGGTGATCTTAGAAAGCTCCTCATAGGTGTAAGACTTCTTGAGAACCCTGAGCATTCTGATAACTTTGATTTTCTCCTTCATTGCTTCGAGTTGATTCATCCATCTCCCCCAATCGGCAATTGACAAAAGTATGTATAAATGACTTTCGCTTTTTCAACACGAAATCCTTAAAAACTAATCTTCAGTCAGGTTTGTTCGGGAAGGGCCCGTGGTCTAGACTGGTTATGACGCCGCCCTCACAAGGCGGAGGTCCGGGGTTCGAATCCCCGCGGGCCCACCAAAATCTTCTTTGGAATTCAGATAAAGAGCTTCGCCCGCATCCTCATCAAGGGTAATATGAAGGTTTCGCATTCTTCCTCCAAATAACCATATCTCCAACCTCCACTAATATTTATCGAAAAAAGCTCCGAAAGATTTTATTTTCCTATTTTAAAAGTATGGCTCAAGAATATTTGGATTCATTACTTTTTTCTTTTGAAAGCCTCGCCCTTCAGGGCGGGGAGGAGGTCAGAAAATGGCCGAAATTGGCATTTCAAAGTCAAAAAGTTGATATAATAAGTGTGATTTGTGGATTATCGAAGGCGATCCTGGGCTAAAAATTGAGTAACCGCAAGAAACCTTGAAGTATCTTGTGGCTTGTGGGATTATGATGTAACTGTTCTCACTATGTAATTCTTTTTAACTCTTTGCTTGAATTCTCTATGGGATGATGACCGGTTTCGGGACTGAGGTGTGATGACACCAGCTATCGCTGACTTCTCTTGCTCTCGTTTTCGATTACTTGGATTACGTAGTCTATGAACTTCCTAACCTCCTCAAGCTCTTCCTCTGGGATGTCTTTGATCTTCCTGTTCTTACTCTTGTAGGTTAGTAGCTTCAGCAGGGCTAGTCTTCCTATTGCCGTCTTCGTGTTTATCTCCCCGTTCTTCCAGTCCCTCCATATTGCATTAGCTATTCCATAAAACTCTGGAATGCTGTCAAGCCCAGGATCACCTACATCTATAACCTCCTTCCCCAGGTACTTATACCTCTTCTCTTTTTCCTCCTTAGTGAACTCCTTAATTTTTCCTTTAATGTACTCGTGCACCATTTCCCTTCACCTTCACACTAATCTCTGCCAAAAATTTTATTAACTTTTCGTTTCTAAAATTCTAGAAAGGCTTTATAACCTTTCTTCAATCCAACTCACTTGGGTGTTGCTTATGGAAGTCGAGAGGATAGCCTGGAAGTACGCTCTCATTAACGCAGTAGAACATGATGGTAAAGCTAATTCAAAAGCCGTCATAGGTAAAATCCTGGGTGAGAATCCGGAGCTTAGGCCAAAGGCAAGGGAGATAGTCCCAATTGTGAACAAGGTAGTAGAAGAAGTAAACAACCTAAGCCTTGAGGAGCAGAAGGCCAAGCTTAAAGAATTATATCCGGAGTACTTTGAGGTCAAAAAAGAGAAGAAGGAAGAGAAGAAGGTATTGCCTTCTCTACCAAAGGCTGAGAAAGGTAAGGTGGTTACTAGGTTCGCTCCCAATCCAGATGGTGCTTTCCATTTGGGCAACGCTAGGGCAGCTATCTTAAGTTACGAGTACGCCCGCATGTACGATGGCAAGTTCATCTTGAGATTTGATGATACGGATCCAAAGGTGAAGAGGCCTGAGCCGATATTTTACGAGATGATAATTGAGGACTTGAAGTGGCTTGGAATTGAGCCAGATGAAATAGTCTACGCAAGCGATAGGCTTGAGATTTACTATAAGTACGCTGAAGAACTGATAAGGATGGGCAAGGCGTACGTCTGCACCTGTCCGCCGGAGAAGTTTAGGGAGCTGAGGGATAAGGGGATAGCCTGCCCGCACAGGGATGAGCCGGTAGAGGTTCAGCTTGAGCGCTGGAGGAAGATGCTCAACGGGGAGTACAAGGAAGGCGAGGCGGTAGTTAGGGTAAAGACCGATCTAAATCACCCAAATCCTGCGGTGAGGGACTGGCCCGCCTTGAGGATTATCGATAATCCAAATCACCCAAGGACTGGAAATAAGTATAGGGTCTGGCCCCTCTACAACTTCGCCTCGGCTATAGATGATCATGAGCTCGGTGTTACCCACATATTCAGGGGACAGGAGCACGCTGAGAACGAGACGAGGCAACGCTACATTTACGAGTACCTTGGCTGGGAGTATCCGATTACAGTTCACCATGGAAGATTGTCAATTGAAGGTGTAATATTGAGCAAGTCCAAGACCAGGAAGGGCATCGAGGAGGGTAAGTACCTTGGCTGGGATGATCCAAGGCTTGGAACTATCAGGGCCTTAAGGAGGAGGGGTATAAGACCCGAGGCAATAAAGGAGCTGATCATAGAGGTAGGCCTTAAGAGGAGCGACACGACGGTAAGCTGGGATAACTTAGCTGCAATAAATAGGAAGCTTGTCGATCCTATAGCCAACAGATACTTCTTTGTTGCTGATCCAATCCCGATGTACGTTGAGAACGCGGAAGAGTTCGAGGCCAAGATTCCCCTCCACCCAGACCATCCCGAGAGGGGCTACAGGGTTCTCAAGTTCATCCCAGGAAAGCCGGTTTACGTCTCTAAGGATGATCTCAACCTACTAAAGCCCGGCAACTTTGTAAGGCTCAAAGATCTCTTCAACGTTGAAATACTTGAAGTCTCGGAGGATTCAATAAAGGCGAGATTCCACAGCTACGATTATGAGGTCGCTAGGAAGAACAAGTGGAGGATGATCCACTGGGTTACCGAGGGCAGACCTTGTGAGGTCATAATTCCTGAAGGGGATGAGTTGATAATCAGGAAGGGTCTGCTGGAGGAGGATGCTAACGTTAAGGTTGATGAGGTGGTTCAGTTTGAGAGGTTTGGCTTTGTTAGGATCGACAGGGTAGAGAGGGATAAAGTTATAGCGATCTTCGCTCACAAGTGAAAAATATTTTTACCTTCTTTCTTCTATTCTTCTATATGCTGAGCGTTGAGAATTCTCTTAAGGCGATAGAGACCGTTAGGAATGCTCTCAAACTTTTTACCCCAGGGCCAGTGATAGTCCACAGAACTCCCGAAGGCATTCACGTTGACGTTCCAGTTCTCTACATGGACTTCGCTGTCG
Organism: Pyrococcus kukulkanii; assembly: GCF_041647995.1. Classification (NCBI taxonomy): domain Archaea; kingdom Methanobacteriati; phylum Methanobacteriota; class Thermococci; order Thermococcales; family Thermococcaceae; genus Pyrococcus; species Pyrococcus kukulkanii. The sequence continues at coordinate 323,796 of NZ_JARRIB010000001.1, read as the reverse complement.
ATAGGGTTCACTTCGATCCTTCAACTATGCGACCCTCCCCCAAGGGTAATCCAGTTCATTCCCAAGTCCAAGTAGCTGAGGATGAAATTAGGAAAAGGATGGAGGAGATCCTTAAGGAGGTATGGGTTGTCGAAGCCTGCGAGTACAGAAAGCCTGAGCGTTGCTGGATCGTTCCCGTTGCCTGGAAAAGCTTTATAATCATGCACGTAAGGGTCTCGGCGGATGGCGAGAAAATTGTCCCTGACTACCCACTTACGGAGGAAATTAGGAGGCATATCGTACGTTATTAGGCGGGAGTGGTTCCTTTCAACTCTTATTGTGATGTACCTAGTTCTCACTATACTTGATAGGGGATACCCCAGGAAGAGCCTCCACTTAGTTGACTGGGAGAGTCTCGCCCTCATAACGGCCCTCATAATAACCTCTAAGGGTCTAGAGCTTTCTGGGATATTTACTAGGCTTGCAATTAAGCTAATAGCACTATCTAGGGGATCCGAAAGGAAGTTAGTGATGATCCTCCTACCAATCATAGCATTTTCCTCGGCGTTGATCATGAATGACACCGCAATCCTAATATTCACGCCCTTAGTTGTTGTCACAGGTAGGATAGCGGGAATAAACGTTCCGAGGGCCGTTGCCCTCTCTGCCATAGCCGCAAATGTTGGTTCTTCCTTAACCCCAATAGGGAATCCGCAGAACGTGATAATATGGAAGCACTATTCACTTTCATTCCTTGGGTTCATTAAGGGAATGCTACCCTATGTCTTTTTATGGCTCGTGATTTTATTCCTGTTCTCTCTAATGGTCAAGGATAAGAGGATTGAGGTTAAAGTTCCCCCTGTAGAGGTTAATGTTAAACTTTTCCTACTCTCCTCTTTTCTCCTCGTTTTTAACGTGGTTATGGGGAGAGTTGATTTGGCGAGATGTTCCCTGCTCTTGACCGTTTTAGTGTATTTAATTTTTAAGAGGGATGTTCTCCTTTCCTTTGATGTGGCCCTCGTCCCCACCTTTGCACTTATCTTCGCAAACTTCTCCGAGTTGTCTTCAATGATAAACATAGGCAAGCTAACTTCAGCAGGCGCGTTCCTTTACTCTCTCATCCTAAGTCAGATTATAAGCAACGTCCCTGCGACCGTGGTTATGTTGCCCTGGACAAAGAACTGGCTCTACCTCTCCTTGGGGGTTAACCTCGGGGGAACTGGAAGTATGGTTGGCTCTCTCGCGAACCTTATCGCGATAAGGCTTTCGGGAATAAGCGTGAAAGAGTTTCACAAGTATTCCCTTGCTTACCTTCTTGTTGCACTCTTATTAACGCTTTTTCTTCTTGGGATAAGGACATAAAGGGAAGAGTTAAAGATACCAAAGTATCTCTCAAAGAATGAACCAGAAAAGCTTGAAGGCAGGGCTCAAAAAGTCCTAGGAAGACTAAGGAGATCTACATTTGAAAATTAGGTTGCCAGCTAAAAACTTGTCTATGGAAAGAACTTGCAAAATTCGGAAAACTGGCCATCATCCTCTTCTAAGAGCCTCTTGAACTCCTCAACTGATAATGGCTTTATCTTACCAGTCAAGATCTCTTCAAGAGCCTTCTCAGCCTCAATCATATCCTCTTCAGTAACATCATCCGCATAAGGAGGCCTATCGGCCTCTAACCTCATAAGCTCAATCTTCAATTCTTCGAGCTCTTTCTCAATCTTCTCGACCCTCTTCAAAAGCGGTAAAACATCAGCCATATACCTTCCCAAGAAATATCCCATAATAGTCTTTTATATAAAAATCTCCCTTACTAGGAACCAGAACTACTCACTGATGTATGTGAAGAATTGTGTGTAAAAAGTCCCTTTGACTAACAAGGTGAGGGAACTTTGTCCTGTGCAGACAATTCCTGCAAAGGTGTCATTCTTCCGCCCTGCATCTTTGTGATACAGGAGTAAGAGTTGTTAGATTATCCAAAGACTTCAGACGTGATCTGGTGGGGGAGCTCTGAGTTAGTGGATACCCGGATCAGGCGTATTTTTCTCTCCTCTTCCGAGACTCGTGACTTTTTAAACTATCAGATCTTGGTTCTCAAGCTAGGGAGTATTTGACCTCTTTCGGAAGAGAAATTCTAGTGGGAAGGATGATGTCTAGTTTTTAAGCCAAAAACTTAATACCTTGGGAGGCTAACATTAAAGGGGTGGGAGTATGGAAGCCCCAATAGTAATCATGTGGAGGGAGAAGGGTGAGAAGGGTGAGTGGTTTGTTGCCCAGGAGCCAGTCACGGGCGTTGCGTCACAGGGGAGGACGGCGGATGAGGCTTACGCTAACCTCTTGGAGGCACTAGAGCTTTACTTGGAGGATTATCCAGAGTTGAGGGAGAAGGTCTTCCAGAAGCGGCACTTGGAGGTCAAGGTTGATGAAGCTTCCATTATTATCGGGTAGGGAGATAGTCAGAATTCTTGTCAAGAAGTTTGGGTTTAAGGTCGTTAAGCGGAGAGGGAGTCACATAAAATTGAGAAGAGAAAACGGTGAAAAGAGGACTGCCATTGTTCCCGACCACGAGGAGGTCGCCATTGGGACGCTGAAAAGCATCCTGAGACAGGCAGGAATTAGTGAGGAAGAATTCTTGAACAAATACAAAGATCCATGACCTTTTTCAATAGAGTTAATTTTCTAATGGCCCCTATAGGGAGGTGCTTGGTCAGTTCTTTTATAGCAGTTGGTCTTCTCCGTCTTGAATTAGGAGTTAATACCACATTTTTATGAATTATTACCGGGGAGGGCTGTGGGGGATAGTGTTAGAGAGGTTTTAAAGAATGGGAGGATGGTGTGAAGGAGTATTATTGGAGGAAAGGGTGTTAAGATAACCGAGGAGGTTGGGGAGTTCGCAAACCCCATAGTGATAAGGCTTTCGGGAATAAGCGTGAAAGAGTTTCACAAGTATTCTCTTGCCTACCTCATTGTTGCGCTCTTATTGACGCTTTTTCTTCTTGGGATAAGGACATAAAGGGAAGAGTTAAAGCTCATATGTATGAGTGAGGTTGTTCTGACCTCCTCCTGGCCCTGAAGGGTGGAGGTTCCTCTTGGGCGCCATAACCCTGCCCTTCAGGGTTTTCATCGGTTTGCGGGCCCATCACCATGAGGTTCAGCCCGCGGGCCCGGCCTGAAATTACCCCTACCGCAGAGCGGGCTCGGGGTTATCGCTGGGAGGCCACCCCCAAAGTTCCAACCGCCGAGATCTTGAAAGGACGCCTATCGGCGTCATCCTCTCAATGACGGGAGGACACGATGAACTTGGAGTGCCCCTTCCAGGGCCCTATTACGAGGGTGGAATATAAAAGGGTTTTCGGTCTAAAAGAGCTGAACCCTCAATCCCTGCATCCCGCCCTAAAGGGCGAGGCTTTCGAAAGAAAAATGTACCTCTCAAAGGATGAAACAGAAAAGCTTGTTAGGTTACTTTATGCATAGGAGGGGGATAGTTTCTATAGGAAGGGCGGTTGAGATCGCTGGGGTCTCATATCAGGAATTCTTGGGGGAGTTATTGAAGAGAGGAATTGATCCCTATGAGTATGATGAGAATGAATTAGCGGAGGAGCTTTTAGAATGGGGCTTGTTTTGGATTCATCCGCTATAATCAGACTTAGCCTTGGAGGAGTATTTGAAAAGTTTGTGAGGTATTTGAAGTATACATTCCTCGCGCTGTTTTCCATGAGATCGCTGAAGTTGGATATTGTAGAGTGGGAAGCCATGAGCTTAGAAAGCTCGTAGAAATCAGATAAAGAGTGATTTCCCTTTCGTGTCTATCCCGACTATGAGAGGCATCTCTTCAACTTCAAGTTCCCATACGGCATCTGCCATCCCTAGATCTTCCCAGTAAACCCTCCTTATCCTTTTAACGAATTCCGAAGCCAGGCTTCCTGCTCCTCCTGGGAAGGCGAAGTAAACTCCTCTCCCCTTGAAGGGCTCTGGATTCATTCCTCCCTTCCCTATCACGGCCCTTATGCCTTTTGAGAATATGAAGTTAAGGTAAGGGTTCATCCTAGCGCTCGTCGTTGGTCCGGCGGATACTACCTTCATCCCCTTAACGAGGGGCCCGCAATGGTATATCACAGCCCCCTCTGGGTTAAAGGGAAATCCCTGGGTTAGGAACCTTTTGTGGGCCAGATCCCTGGCCGTATACACAACTCCAGAGAGGAGAACCCTGTCTCCGGCCTTTAATTTAAGCACGTCATCTAGAGAGAGGGGAGTTTCAAGCTTCACTGCCATATTCTCACCTCCTCGTCAAACTCGATAAAGGCCCTCCTGTGGGCCCAGCACTGGATGGTAAGGGCCACTATGTAGCTCGCTGGATGCCTGCTTTCAACCTCAACTTTAACGTCTAGCGCGGTAATTTTCCCTCCCATTCCCATGGGGCCTATCCCTAGGGAGTTGATCTCTTTTAGTAGTTCCTCCTCAAACCTTGCGATCTCTTTGTTGGGATGCCTTTCGCCAATTTTTCTGAATAAGGACTTCTTGGCCAGCCTCATAGCTTTTTCGGCTGGGCTCGCTATTCCAATCCCTACTATTATCGGCGGGCAGGGCTTCCCTCCGCAGGCCTTCACGTGCTCAATCACTTTCCTTTTCACACCCTCGAGGCCTTCCCCTGGGGTCAGGGTGAATAGGGCAGAACAGTTCTCGCTTCCTCCTCCTTTCATTAAGATGCTGATTCTCGTTTTATTTCCAGGCTCGAAGTGTATCTCCGGAATGTTCCCTAGAACCTTTCCAGTTAAAACTGAGAGGGCGTTGGGCCTCAGTGGGACTTCTTGGGTTGCTCTACTTATGGCGTTGATTATTGCTTTCTGGATTTTGTGGATGTTATCGTTAGGCCCAACTTCAACGAAGAATATCGGCGTCCCCGTGTCCTGGCATACTGGTACTCCCTTCTTTTTGGCCACATCTACTGCCTTTAGGATGAGCTCGAGATTGTACTTTGCTATCTCGCACTCTTCCTTTTTATAAGCTTCTTCAAGGGCTTCAACTACATCCTGGGGGATATTTGTTACCGCTAATTTTATCGCCTCAAGTATCTCCTGCTCCATTTTAGCCACCAACCAGAAAGGTGAAGATGTTAGGAGTTTTAGGATTTATGTTAAGTATATCCATGGGGTAGAAACCTCTATTAGTTTCGTTGTGTGTCATTGCATTGGTGGGCTCGGGTTTCCGAGAACGGTAGTGCTGTGACGGGTAACGGGGGTGGAGTTTCTGCCGTGAATGCTTAGAATCGCCGTGATGACCCACACTACAATGATGCAGTGTGAGGGAACGGCTGAGATAACATCGTAGCTCTCAAAAGCCTATTTTTGAAGGCCTGCTCTTTTAGTGAAGAACACGGGCTTCAGAATTCTAAAGCAGATACTAGAGCACCTCTGAGAGGAAAGAAGAAACGATGCAGTCTTTGATTATTTTAACGGAAGAACTTGTTATTCGGTGGTATCTCAAAATCAGCCCTTTACTTGGCAGTTTTCTCGGGGACGACCTCTTGGGTTAGGGGAAGCTATAAGGTATAAGGGTTCACCCAAGCAGGTAAAGCATCTTTTTGGGGCAAAACCTCACTAGGAGGCTTTAACCCCGGGAAAATTGCCAAGAATACACGTGATGTCCCGGAGAAGGGAGGACATTCAGAGCGTGGCACATGGGTTTCTTAGGCCTTTCGAAATGGAGTACCACTTTAAGTTCCGGTAAGTTTATAAACTATTTTCGCGATAATACCTCGAGGTCCGATGCATCGAACCTGGAGGTGAATACGTGAAGGCCATTGAAAAGCTGAGGAAGGAACTAAGGGCTGGCTTATACTCCTACCTAGTGCTCCTCATCTTGGAGAGAGAGGGAGAACTACATGGGTACGGGATAAGGAAGAAGCTTGAAGAACTCACTAATGGAAGGCTCGTCCCCAGTGAGGGAACCCTTTATGATCTGCTGAAGAGCTTGAAGAAGTACAAGTTGATAGAAGATAGGCTAGTCTTAGTTGGCAAGAAGCCTAGGAGGTATTACAAGCTCACCACCCAGGGAAAGGAGGTTTTAGAGGAACTTAAGGAGGAAGTTAGGGGAATAATTAAGATTTTGGAGGTGGTAGTTTGATTTGGCTTGGCTTGATGATGCTTATAATTGGAGTTCTGACTTTGGCGGTGAGGAACAATCAAAACCCATTCATTGGGGTTAGGTTCTCATATACGTACCTTTCCAAGGAGGCTTGGAGGAGAGCAAATACAATAGCTGGTATCTTGAGCGTAATCCTGGGAGTTGTGGTTTTGATTCAGTCCTGCATCGGGGCCAGCAAGAGCGTTGTACTCTCAACTTTTGCCATTGGCATGTTCCTCATTGCCATTTCAACGTACTCAATAGCGAGGAAGGCTTATGAGGTAGAGACCATGAAAGAGGAGCCCCAGGGAGAGATAGAAGAAATGTCCCCAGGATTTCCCAGGGTCATCTGCCTCCAGTGGTTCATGATACCCTTAGGCATCGCTATAAAGCTTCCCCTTGAGGATATATTTTTAGTTGCCATGGTTCCAGTGATGTCAACTATCGTTGCTAGGGATCCCCTCCTGCTTAGATTGCCCGGGAAGTCGAGGGATATTAGGATGGCACTCTACGCTGTTACCCTGCTTCAAGTGGCCTTCCTTATTTACGGAAAGTTTTAATCCTCCCCTTTCCCTTATTCTTTTGGTGGTATTTCATGGAGACAATAGAAGGGGTTATTGTAGTCACTACCGAAACAATCCCTGGGTACAGAATAGTTGAGGTTAAGGGAATAGCTAGGGGAGGAATCGTTAGGGCCACTCATCTTGGAAGGGACATACTCGCCACCCTTAGGAACATCAAGGGTGGGGAGGTTAAGGAGTACACCCAGATGATGGCAGAAGCTAGGGAGGAAGCCCTCAGAAGAATGGCCCTGCACGCTAAGCAACTCGGTGCAAATGCCGTCGTCAATGTGAGGTTCGCAACTTCTAATGTTTCATCTGGAACGGCCGAAGTTTATGCCTATGGCACCGCGGTGGTCGTTGAGAGGGAGTAAGGATGAACCCTGCGTTTTTCATCCTGCTCGGTGGTTTTTTGGCTTGGCTTACCTTGTACCTTTTAGGACTGAGAAAGTTCAAAGGAGCAGAATTTATACTTGGAGTGTTCATCTTCTTCTTCGCTATGCTCCTCCAGGGCCTGATACAGCAGGGGGCTTTTGTGCTTGCAGGCATTAAATCTAATAAAGACATAATCAAGAGAGGTCTAATGCTTGTTGCCAGCCTCTGGGTTGGTCTCTCAGCTGGCTTCATTCAGGAGGGAGTTAAGTTTGCCTTGGTCAGGGATAAGAGCAAGAGGCAGGGCGGGTTCGTAGGTCTTGGCTTCGGAATAGCTGAGGTATTTGCTGTGGTTATTAATATTGCTATTATAAACTTCAAGGGATTAACTCCTGATGTTCCCTTCATTATGGGCATGCTAAGCCTGGCTGAGAGGTACTTGGTTGTCCTCTTCCATGTTGCCACAACGATTCTCTTGGCTGGGGCATCGGTAAGAACGTTCTTGGCCTTAACTGGGATTCACACGGTGGTGGATACTCTCGCAGCGTACTATCAGCTCACTAGACTCGTAGATCCAGTTAAATCCGTGAAGATTCTAATTATCACTGAGGCCGTCCTTGGGCTTGTTGTTCTAGTACTCCTAATATATGCCCTGCCCCAAGCCCTTAAAGAGGAAGAAAAAGAGAAGGTGATCTGGTAGCTATCTCCTAACAAATATCTCCAGCCTTCCTCCGTAGAACTCCTCCACTTTTACATATTTCCCGCTGGTAAGGATGTTCAGGTAGACGTTTGGGTTCTTATGAATTATCACGTCGTAGTACCCCCTCGCTATCTTCTCCTCTATGCTCTTCCGCCTGAGTATCATTTCGACCTCAGCTTTGGGATAGTAGAACCCCGCCATGGTGTAGAGGTAGGGGGAAACAAATAACTTTTCAGCTGGATACTTCTCGCTCGCATACTTCAGCACGTGGGACTCTTGAACCCCGACGGAGTTCCATCTCTCCTTTAGGTCAAAGCCCTTCTGAGCAATGGGAATTATGAGGAGGATTGCTAGAGCTAGGGTTATAAGCCATGGTTTAATGTTCTTGATTCTAACGCGGGCAATCACGATTTCAATTGTCTTTCCAATGAGCTCAATGCCCTCCGCGGCGAGTATCCCAATGACGGGAGAAAGGAACGTTATGAACTTCGTTTCCTTATGAGTCACCATCATTATCATAATGAAACCTATGAACGACCAGCCGATCAAAAGGTAGCCCTTTTCATACTGTCTCTGCTTCAGGAATCCAAGAACGGCAAGGGCTGGGAGCACGATTCCTATGTCATTGAACAGCAACTTCAGAAAGTCTGAAACTGAAACTGGCTTGTCTAGGGTAACGACTCTGTTTGCTATTTTGAACGGTCTAAAGTAGCCTCCATAGTGAAGATGTCCCAAGTACAGCCAAGGTAGCAGAACAAGGAAGAAGAGCATGAAACCTATCCAGTATTCCTTCTTTTTCACCCTCCCCCAGTAGTCGGTGAGCCACAGGTAGGCCAAGAACACCGGGATTACCGAGAGCCCCGTATACCTTGTCAGTACGGCAAGTCCCGCCGAGATGAATGCCAAATAAATCCTGCGAGGCTCACCTCTTTTCCGCCCCGTGTATAGGAAGTAGATAGCGAGCGTGTAGAAGAACGTGAACTCGCTGTGAACTAATTCCCTACCTCCCATCGTGAGCGCGAGGCCGTTGAACATGAAGAACAGCGACGCTATAACTCCTTTGATTAAGTCTCCAAACAATTCAAGGCAGAGGAGATACACGAGGGAAGCTGTCAGGGCAAAGAAGAATGCTGAAACTATCCTCGCAACTTTAAGCTGAGCTAAGGGATCGTGGATGAAGTGGTAGAGCAGGGAGAGGGTGTGGGGATACAGGGGAGGTCTGTACATCATGTAAATACCTTAATACCTGACCTCCTCCCCGCTGAACGGGGAGGGACACGGATGAAACCCACTCCAGGGACTATCTTGAAGCCCTAAAGGACGAGGCTTTCAAAGAAAAATGTAAAGCTCGTCGGATTCTCAGCCAAGTTCCTTGCTATGTTTATGTATAAAGCTCCATCATAAGTGAGCGTGTCCCAGGGGGAAGTAGAATGATTTGCATAGTGAATGCAAATGCAAAATTATGATTGTGATTATCTTCATGTTAAACTTCATTTTTAACCCTCCATAGTGTCCTTCTTTACTCATCGGAAGGTATTGCTCTAGGCTTTTATGTGTTTTGCCATTCGTTAGTCTTATAAACGATTATCACTGTAATTATTCCCATGAGAATAATTCCTAGAAGGATAGAAATTTCGAAGCTGAAAACGCCAGGGTGGAAGATGCTCTATGGAAGAAGGAAAACTGGAAAGACTTTTTTAGTTGAGCATTTCCTTCAATATGACGAGTTTTTCTTCGTTGGTAAGGATGGGACTGTATACGATAGAAACAGAAATGGAAAAATGAGTTACAGGGAGTTCTTTGCTATTTTTCCAAGATTGCTTAATGGTGTAGTTGTAGTTGATGAATTTCACAGATTGCCAGAGGAGTTCTTAGATTTACTTCACATGAACTCGGGGAAGGGAGAACTTATCCTTATAACCTCCACACTCTGGCTTGCCAAAAAGATCCTATTAGGGAAGAGAAGTCCCCTCCTTGGGATAGTAAGGCCAATAAAGATAAGTCTAATTGACGAGAGGGACATCCTAATAGGCCTTTCCAAGGACCTCTCCGAGAAGGAACTTATCGAAGCGGCAACTTACCTGCGTGAGCCCCTTTTAATCCCATACTACACTCCGCCAGTGAGGAAATTTCTCCCTGACTTCCTCCATGATTCGTCTCTTATGATAAAGGAGCTTATTGGAGAGATATTCACAGAAGAAGAAAGGAGACTAACTTCAGTGTATGAGGGAATATTAAAAGGTGTATCAGATGGAAAAACGACAAGTACCGAGCTTTCGTCTTATCTCTTTTCACTCGGCCTAATAGAGAAGGATAATCCTGGGATCTTGCAGAAGTATCTTGGGATACTAACTGAAATGGGGATCTTAAGGAAAGTCGAAGTGATAGGTAAAAGGAGAAAGAAGTTCCACTACTATCATGTTTCGCCTCTTTTTGATCTCCACTACTACTTGGAGGCCAAGTATGCCTATACAGAGCTAGATATTCCTGAAGAATATATAAGAAAAGTCGTTGAGGAAAAATTGCCCCTTCACGTTGAGGACTTCATAGCGGAGCTGTTTTCAAAGCTTTATGGGATGAAAAGACTCTACATAGAACTTCCCAATCTTCAGCTTGACGTTGCCCTGGGATCCTTTAAGAGAATCGAGATGGTTGGTGAGGTTAAGTGGAAAGAGTTCGTCGGGAGGGATGAGATCAGGAAAATAGAGGAGAAGTTAAGTCGAATTGACGCTAGGAGGTTTTTAGTAGTTCCAAGTTTAGATTCGTTGGAGAAAGAGCCGGAGGGGGTTGAGGTTTTAACCCCTGAGGATATACTCAGGATGGTGATCGAAGATGAAGGTTCTCGTTACGGGCTTTGAGCCCTTTGGGAATGAGAAAATTAATCCCTCATGGGAGGCAGTGAAGTTGCTCCCCGATGAGATAGAAGGGGCTACCGTGGTAAAGAAGCTCCTCCCCGTTACATTTAACGGAGTCCGCAGAATTCTGCCGGAGCTGATACTGAAGGAGAAGCCCGACGTTGTTATCTCCACGGGGCTCGCCGGAGGAAGGCCAACGATAACAGTTGAAAGGGTTGCGATTAACATTATGGACTCGACGATGCCAGATAACGAGGGGTACAAGCCGGAAGATGAGCCGATATTTGATGATGCTCCTACAGCTTACTTCTCGACTCTGCCGATAAAGAAGATAGTTAGGGCGTTAAGGGAGAACGGAATTCCTGCCTTAGTGTCCAATACTGCCGGAACCTACGTCTGCAACACGGCAATGTTCACGGCTCTCCATACAATAGCGAAGCACAAGCTTAATGCCAAAGCCGGTTTCATTCACGTTCCCTACAGCCACGAGCAGGCCCTAGATAAGCCCAGGCCTTCAATGGCCCTCGAGACAATAGCGAGGGCTATTGAGATAGCTATAAGGGTTAGCCTTTGATTTGAACAAACTATCCCCCTGCTCTAGCAAGCTTCAATCTATCCAAAAATTTTCTTACTTCTTCACTGCTCCCTTTTATTAGAACGACGTTTAATGGTATTTTGCCCTCCCTTCTTCCTGCCAGAACAATCTCAACATTTGCTCCGACCTTGTCCTTTATCTCCTCAAGCTCCTCTATGGAAAGAACTGTTTCGATGATCCTCCCCATTTTTATCACTCAGGCTGAACTTAAGCTTGGCCCTCTCGTGAACCTGCAACCTGAACTGGCAGGCCTTACATATTTCTCCGCTCGTCGGCTGTCCGCAGAGCTTACAGCGGTTCAACTTTACCTCTTTTGCATAGGTCTTTGCCAGGAGAGGGAATATCTTGTCGTAGCTCCTCAAAAGCTGATACTTTGTTCCCGGATGCTTCTCCTCCATCTCATTAAGCCAGTCCCTTATCTCAGCCCTAAAGGCTTCAACTGCATATGGGCACTCGCTGAGGTCAACCTCAATGTTGTTTAAAACGGCATAGAGCACTATCTCCTTTTCTGGCACTTCCCTTAGGGGCTTTATCCTGGGGACTAAGCCTTCATGGATCACCTCGTAGTACGGTCCAGTCCTTCCGAGCCTCGCAACATCTCCCCTCATTAGGTTCATTAGGAAAACCTGAACCTCATCGTCAAGGTTCAATCCTAAGGCGAGCTTGTCCACTTTGAGCTCTTCTGCGGCCTTGTTTAGGAGCCATCTCCTCCAGACGCCACAGTATGAGCATGCCCCTAACCTCTCTCCTCTTCCCCCCATTATTTCCACGGTTTCGTCAAGGGTAAAGCCTATGTAGTCCTTGAACCTGTATATGTGGTGCTCAACACCCAAAAGTTCGGCATTTTTCTTTGCAACTTCAACGCTCTTGTCCCTGTACCCTTTTATTCCCTCATCTATCGTTATTGCAACTATCTCAAAAGGGAACTTCTTTCTAAGTTTAGCCAATAGATGGAGGAGGACTACGCTGTCTTTGCCCCCGCTCACTGCAACTCCAATCCTCTCTCCCCTCTTGATCATCCTGTACTTCCTGATCGTCCTCTTTACTTTACCTTCGACTAGCTCGTTGAAGTGCTTGTGGCAGTAATACCTTCCCTCGTACCTCGCGAAGTATACTGCCTCCCTGCCGCACCTTGAGCATTTCATGGCCATGAAGGAGGAGAGAAGGGTTGGCTTTTAAACTTAAGGTCAGCCCATGCGAGTGTCATCACAGCTCGGCCGAAATCTCCGTCATCATCCCTTGCTTCCTGAGTCTTGCAGTTTGCTAATAAAGGTTTTGATCTAAGATTAAATGGCCTTCCTTAAAGATTTTGTAGTTCTTAAGGCAGATCTTATCTTATCTGCAAATTCCTCAATATCTACAAGCTCCCATCTGCCGGGTTTATCCAATACCAAAACTTTGACTTTTATTGGGAGTTCGTAGAGTTCTCGGTAGATATCAAGCCTTCTCTTAATCTCTTCATAGTGGATTAGTGCAGAAACAGGCTTCAGAACTATCCAGAGTTCATACTCAGGAGGAATTCTGCCACCAAGTTTCTTTATGTATTTTCCGACTGTTTTGTCTATTTTCTTCATTGGCTCTCCACTTCCAATGAGGGTTTCTATCTCTATTATCGCTTTTTCTTCAGGACTTGTGTAGATTATGTCTGGGATTATCCCTTCAGTTAGAGGCTCCTCAGTTTTTATTACTCCTTCCTGTTTTAATTTATGGAGGAACTTGTAAAACTCTATTCCCCTGGGGATCTTTTCTAACTTCTCTATCTCCTTCCTAACTAAATAAGAGAATGTGGCGACCTTTAACCTGTAATGCTCGCGCTCTTTGAATTCAAATTCTATATCTTCAGCTTCTTCGTAGGGTACAAATGGGGAGAATAGCTTAACAACATTTTTGAACTCTAGAGTTATTGCTTCAAGTTCATGAAGAAAGTCGGAATATTTGTCCTCTATTCCAAGGATTGCATAAGTTAGTGCCCTGTAGACATGATGTATGTTTCCCCTCTTTTCCGGATCCATTTCGACCTTTATAATGCCTTTTATGGTCTTTATCTTCTCTACTTCTTCTTTGAGCCTCTTAATTTCCTCAGTTATTGAGGCATAGATTCTTGGCAGTACAAAGACAACGAATCCAAATCCTTGGAGGTATCCCGTTTTCAGTCTGCTCTCTACTATCTCCAAGAATTTCCGCAAATTGTATGGTGTAGTTTTTCTGCAATCAATAATTTCAATCCTTCCTTCGAATTTAAATTGTGTTAATAGATATGGATCTTTCGTAGAATCAACAGATTTCTCTTCCGTGGGATCTTTTGGTAATTCCCGTAGTGCAGGTGTAGGTTTTGAACCTCTAATCTCCGAGTACAATTCAGACAAGATATATGATACTTGGGGATGCCATTCTTCTTCATCTTCGTATAAAAATACAATTATTGGCTTGTCTCCTGAATCTCCCTCTCCCCTTGGTATGTATCCTCCTTTAATTCCCAATAATTCGTCTAGGAGGGACTCTCTTTCCATGTTACTAACCTCCTCCTGAACTAGCCCTTCATAACCTAATCCAGAGAATGAAGTGCTAAAGTTAATCCAGGTTTTCTGATGTGCATATGTAGGAAAGATTGTAGGTGTAAGGGGTGCTGGTGGGTGTCGTAATACATATGTAGTTGTATTCAGAGATATCGGTGCAGAATATCCCCGTCTTATCAAAGGAAATCCCGAAACGGAGGTTGAGCTTGGTACTTCTGTCTTTAGCATTACCTCTATATTAGCTGGAGTTTGAAGTAATTGAATCGTTGGTAATGAATTTCTCCTATCTTTTTGTATCAAAGATATCTGAAAGGTGAGAGGTGGCTTAATTAGCTTTATTGAGGATATAGTTGGATATACTGCCTTTGACTGAACTTTTAAGATGTCTGTTCTGTATCTGCGTTCTATTCTGGGTTCCATAAATGGAGTAATAGAGGGTAGTGGGGTTAAAGTATGAACAAAGTATTGCATGTTAAAATTAATGTTCTTTATTGCTGGAGATTTGGTAGGGAATATTCTTGGGAGATCCTCTAGCAGGACTTGGGACTTTGGAACTAGAACTTCTTTAGTAAATTCCAAAGTGGGTATTTTAAGGGTTGCTGGAAGCACATTTGGAGTTCGTTTTTGGATCAATACTTCTTGAGTTAAGAGAGAAATGTTAATTTTCAGGCCATTTACTGGTTTAAGCCTTGGACAAGGACGAATATTTGTTGGTATCTTAAGACTTGGAGACATTTGGAAAGTGGGAGGAGCATGAGGTGTGTATCGGGGGAATGGGGAAATCCTTTTAGGTAGGGACTTTACCGGAGATATCGAATATCCAGTAGGCTGAATAATGGAGAATTTTGGGAGGGGTAGTAGTTTTTGTTTTTGGAAGACTCCCTGCTTCTTTACTATTGGTCTTTTTCTCTTAGGGTGTTTTCTTGGTTCTTCACTAGTTTCAAGTGGAATAGGTTTTTCTTTAAGTTTATGAACTTGTCTCATTTTCCCACCTTAATTCTTCAATAAGGTTATAGTATCTATCACAATCGCTGGGCCTGAGAAGAATGTATCTGAATGTTCCATACTCCCATAATGTAGAATATCCAACTCCACTAAATTCTAAAAACCTTGTCGCAATTAGAGGAAATATATCTTCAAGTATCAAACTGATTGTGTATCCACTAATGAAAGTGTCTGGCTTATATGCGTTTATATAGTTATGATAATCTCTTACAACGTCTCTACTTATATACCGATGTTTGAGGAAGAGTTCCCGAATTAAGGGGGGATAATTCCATAATTGGTTCTCAAGTGGTATTACGTCTACTCCAACCCCATCCTTAAATCCCTCTGTATCTGCAATGATCAATCCAAAATAGATGTTATCTCTTGAGCATATTATCCATAATATTTTGCTTTTATCCAAAAATGCCTCCTTAATCTGTGGTAGGGGTCTCCATGTTCCTTCTTTTATAAGCCTAATTATTGATTCTTTTTTCTTGTTCCAATAATTCCCAAATAACTCCTTTATTACCTGTTGATTACCTATGATACCCCTTACAAGTTTTGTAATATCCCCCTCATCTAAAAATAGTCTGTAGACATTTGCCAATGGTGAACTTTCATTAATTACCCATATTAGCTCTGTATCTTCTTTAAATTCCGCTGGTTGAAGCTGATTGTCATAAAGTCTGGGCTTTACTATCTCAATAAGTTGGGAAATTTGAGCAGGAGTGCATTCAAGGGCCTCCATAATTATCATCGTTGTTGCAACTCTGAAGTAAGTGAGGAATTGGACATACCTATTACTCGGTTCCAATAAGCTGAGCCCTCTATTGATCAATTCGTTAAGTTTTTCAATCAATATTGGGGTTTCAATTGTTGGATCTATCCATTTCTTGAAATCCTCTGTAATGTTTGGCCTTTTTGCATCCTTGAAGTTTTTAATGAGCTTTTCAACTTGTTGGATAATTCTTTCGTAATCTTCAATCTCTAAGCCCAGGATTTTATCTCCGACTATTATTCTAACGCTATCTCCCCTTCTCTCATATATTCCAACGCTCGTCTCATAGTCGTCGCTTCCAGCTACCTTGACGTCAAATAAAGAGAACATTGCTCTCGCAAATGCGTTCTCTTCATATCCCCCTCCAGCCACTATTAATCTTGCTGGATCTTTGAGCTCATCTGAGAGTGTTGAAATTTTCTTGTTGTTAAATGTCTCCTTGAGCCATTTTTGAAACTCCCTAAACTGAATTAACAGTGAGTATAATCCCTCTAAATCTCTTACAAAATCATTCCAGCTCTCTTTCTCCCATATTCTAATGTCTTTTGCCCAAGTTAGTAAATCAACTTCTGTGTTATTTTGGTTTTCCATTCGAACTCACCTTTGATAAGTAGTCCTTCTTAACCTAAAAAATTAACTAACAAGCTAAGTAATCCTAGGATTAAACATATCCTTCAAGTCAAACATAAGTCCTTCTTTCTTCTTAAACTCCTTAGCTACAACCCCAAACTTCTTTTCCTTTGCTTTTACGTTAACCTTCTCCGCTTTCTCTTCAAGGTTTTCTAAGATTTCATGCACTTCACTTACTTTAAGTCTGCTCCACTTAACCTCGAAGAAGTAGGCTGTGTTTCCTTTAACGCCCACAAAGTCGATCTCTTCTTCTTTCCTCCACCATGGTCCCCCAGCCTCGAATCTGAATTTGCTCCACAGGAAATCCCTAGCCACCTCTTCAAAAACTCTCCCCATGTATTGGCTAAATCCTTCCCTTATTTTTTCTAGCGCTTCCTCCTCGAGCTCCCTCTCGATTAGCTCCCTGTTGGGATAGATGAACCTAAACCAGAACTTAAAGTAGTTGTCGGTTATCTCGTACCTCAAATTTCTCCTCTTCTCTGGCTCAAAAGCTGGATACAATTTTCTGACTACGTGAATTTCCCCTAGATTATCTAGGTATTTCGATACAGTGCTTTTGTCTAGGCCAGTGGCGTTCACTATCTCTCCAAACTTAGTGTTCCCCATTGATATTGCCTTCAATATCGAGAAGTATCTCCTTGGTTCCCTGAATTCTTGTCTCAGGAGGAACTCCGCTTCGGTATAGAGGAAGCTCTCTTTCCTTAGGAAGTTATACCTAATGTTATCCCAAAAGCTGAGCTCATCCGTGAACTGCTTTAAATAGAGTGGTATTCCGTCAACAACTCCATAAACCCTTATTGCATCTTCCTCGGAGTACTTAGGGAAGAACTCTTTTACGTGGAAGTACTTGAGGGGGTGGAGTTTTATTTGCATGGTTCTCCTTCCGTAAAGGGGGCTTTTGCGCCCGAGTAATTTTTCCATCATGCTTACCGAAGAGCCGATTAACACTAGCTTTACCTTAGAGTGCTGAAGGTACAAGTCCCAGGCTTTCTGAAGTAATGATGGAAAAGCCTTATAACTCTCCACGAGGTATGGGAGTTCGTCGATAATTAGAACTACTTTTCCTTTATTTCCTACGTACTTGAACAGCTCGATCCAGTCTAAATTTGACCTTGCGAGGATTTCATCTTTAAAGAATTCAGCAATTTTGCTTCTGAACTCTTTTAGGTTCTCATCAATTTCCCTTTCATCGGCCAGGAAGTATATTACGGGCTTGTCTTCGAATGCCTTTAGGGCGAGTGCCGTCTTCCCTACTCTCCTCCTACCGTATATCACTATTAGCTCTGGCTTATCACTTTCCCATGCTCTCTCCAACTCCTCCAGCTCCCTTTTCCTATCAACAAATTGTTGAAACATGATTAGTCTAATCGTATTGCAACTTATAAACATTTATGAACCACCTAGGGATAGTTGGTAGAGATGATCCCGATAATCACCTTCCTCCTGGTTGTACTCGTATCGGCGATAATAGTTAGGATAGGGGCTGTAGCGTTGGAGATGACCGGATTATCAAAGGATGTTGCCGCCTTTCAAGCTCAGTCTGCTTTCTCAGGCGTTGGGTTTACGACTAGTGAAAGTGAATACGTTGTTTCTCATCCCGTTAGGAGGAAGATAATAAGGATACTCATGCTCCTGGGGAGTGCTGGGATAACTTCAGCTATAGCCACGCTCGTTCTCAGCTTCACCGGCATTACTAGGGAGCAGGCGAGTTACAGGATAGTAGTTTTGATCGTGGGCCTCTTTGCCCTATACTTGTTTTTCCGATCTAAGTACATTGAAAGGTTAATGAGAAAAGCGATAAGAAGAATTTTAAAGAGATTTGCACCTTCACTTAGGGTTCTCGATTACTCCCAGCTCCTGGGTATAACTAGGGGTTATTCCATAGCCCAGATAAAAGTTAAAAAGACGAGCTGGCTTGCGAACAGGTCGCTGAAAGAACTTCAGCTGGACAAGGAGGGAATACTAGTCTTGGGCATATACAGGAAGGTTGAAGGTAGGGAAGTCTACTTAGGCGCTCCCCACGGTGACACCGTAATACTCCCTGGGGATGTGGTAGTTCTGTATGGCCCAGAAGAAGTTCTCACTTCTCTATCTAAGAGGATGAGGGGGGTTAAGGGTGAGAGGGAGCACGAGGAGGCAATTAAGATGGCAGAAGTTAGAAGGATGCAGGAAGAGAAGGAGGCTGGGGTAGGTGTGTGAGTACGTCTATTCTAGTGGTAAGAAGTGTAGGAGAAAGGCCCTTAAGGGTTCGAAGTACTGCTCACTTCACATCCCATTTGAGGAAGGTGAATTGCTCTATGGTGAGAAGATTAAGGAGATAAAGAGGAGAGCTTTCGAGAGAGCACTTGAGAGAGGAGTCAGGCACTTTGAGGGAGTTCAGCTGTATGACGTCGTAATTATAGAGAAGGAGCTTAAAGAGGCCCTAATATTTAGAAATTCCAAGATCAAGAGACTCATAATAGGAAAATCGAAGCTGAAGAACCTTACCCTTATAAACTCCGAAGTTGATTCCCTCGTGATCGTTGAATCAACGATAGATTTTCTTTACGTTACCGGGGTTAACAGTTATGGGATAAGTATTTGTTCAGTTGACTTCAGGTCGTCAATACTCATTAGGAACTCTTCGGTTAAGTACGTGATGATAAACTCCACGGAATTCAGGCCTGAGGAAGTTACAGCAGAGGAGGAGTTTGGTGAGCTCGGAAGAATGGCGGGAAGAATCGAGATTTCAAATCTTAGCGGTGTAAGGAGGATCGCCGTGAATTCGAGATACCCCCTAATAGAAAGGCTAAGTAAGGAGCTTGGAATCCAGTTTAACGTTACTAAGAGACCGGTTAGGGCTCATATCTTGTACTTAGGGGCCATAAAGTTTGATGAAAGCCCCAGGTTCAAGAGACAGGTTAGGATATACATTAACAGGTTCTCAGGTCAGTTGCTAGTTGAGAACCTTGCTGTTCTTGGGCACGTTGAAGTTGTGAGTAGTAAGGTCCGGTACCCTGAATTCGTTCATGTCACGATATACAATAACCTTGTCCTCAGGAATTCCAAGCTCTACAGTGATGAAAACTGGAACTTGGCTTATCTACCGAACTTATTGGCTGAACTTGAAGTTTACGGCTTTATAGTTATAGAGAACTGCCAGTTTAACAATCCTTACCTAGCTGAAGTCTTCTATAGAATAGCCAGAACCACCTGGGAGGAAAGCGGTGATAAGGAGAAGGCAGATGAGTACTACTACCTGGAGATGCTTGCTAGGAGAAAGAGGGTTCTTCAACACTATAGAAAAGGCCCCAGGACACTTAAAAAGACATTCAGACTTCTTGAGGTGCTCTTCGAGTTCTTTTTTGCCGACTTAACGTGCAAATATGGAACGGACTGGAAGAGGCCGGTATTCCTTTGGTTGGCTTTAGTTATATTTGGCTTTCCCGTTCTCTATGCCCTAACCTCTTCAGTAACCCCCGTTAATTCAAGCTTTGACTATATGTATTTCAGCATAGTTACGGCAACAACTCTGGGGTACGGTGATCTACATCCAGTTGGTGTAGGGAAGGTCATTGCTTCGATTGAAGCAATCTTTGGAATGTTCATGTGGGCGGTCTTCCTTACGGTCTTTGCAAGGAAGTATATGAGGTGAGAATTATGATAGGCTTCATAGTGAATCCAATCGCTGGAATGGGTGGTAGAGTAGCCCTCAAGGGTACGGACGGTGTCCTTGAGGAGGCAATAAGAAGAGGGGCGAGGCCTGTAACTCCTGAACTGGCAAAGTTATTCTTAAGCGAGCTTAAGAATTACAATATTGAGATAAAATTCCTAACGGGCCCAGGTCCCCTGGGGGAGGATTATCTGAGGAAATTTAATTTCCCTTATGAGGTAATTAGACATAGAGAGGTCGGATTTAGGGACATCTATGGAGTAAAAGTTCCTGATACGACGGCAGAAGATACTAAGAAGCTTGTCAAGGAAATGCTTGGCAAGGTGGATCTCATAGTATTTGCTGGCGGAGATGGAACGGCGAGGGATATAGCTGAAGTCGTTGATCTAAAAGTTCCCATCTTAGGCATCCCTACGGGTGTGAAAATGTTCTCTGGGGTTTTTGCAACATCTCCGGAGGATGCGGCAAGGGTTCTTGTGGAATTTCTAAAGGGAAATGCAAGTATTGAGAAAAGGCCTATATTGGATCTTGATGAAGATGCTTACAGGAGGGATGAGCTAAAGGCGAGGAAATTTTATGAAGTTTTAACACCTGTCGTTGAAACGTTAGTTCAGGGTAGCAAAGAGGCCGTTAGGACAGATGAAGAGGAAGATTTAGAGGCTTTAGCTGAAGCCGTTGCTGAAGATATCTTGGATAATGATGGGATTTACTTCTTAGGGGCTGGATCGACGATAAAGAGGATCAAGGATAGACTTGGCATAGATGGCACGTTGTTGGGAGTTGACGTGATCAGGGTGAGGAATGGTAGGGTTAGGCTGTTAGTTAAGGATGCTTCCGAGAAAGATCTATTGTCATTCCTTAAGGAGAGGCCTAAAGTAGTTGTAACGGTTATTGGTGGCCTTAACTTCCTATTTGGAAGGGGAAATCAGCAGTTCTCCCCAAGGGTGCTTAGCGAGATTAGCAAGGATGACGTTATAGTGGTTGCCACACCCTCAAAGATTAGGGAAGGGATCGTTAGGGTCTATACTGGGGATAAAGAAGTTGATAAAAAATTCAGAGGTTACATACGGGTTAGAGTGTCTCCGTGGATAGAGAGGCTTGTAAAAGTAATTTAGGGACATATAGAATAGTAATTTTTGTAACGAAACACGGAGAAACACTTAGAAATGCCTACGGAACATGGTATTCCTTATTTTTGTTGGGCTTTTATGTTGTGTTGGTGATGGATATGAGGAAGGTGCTTGGTATATTAGTTTCAGTATTGTTAGTACTGAGCGGAATTGGGGTTGCCCAAGTAAGTGCCGAGACACAGAGCTTGGTAATCTTAGTGAGTGACAATGAGGCTGATCTAACGCTTGCTCAAAAGGTTGGTGAGTTGCTAAATGCGACAGTCGTTGTAACAAAGTGGGGTATGTTTAACGAGTCAGTGATCTCCCAGATAGTCGGCCTTAGTCCGGACATTGTTCTTATAATAGGCGGGCCTCTTGCAGTGGTTTCAGTATATGAAGATGAGCTGGAGAACCTTGGAATTAACGTTACGAGGATAGGGGGACGAGATAGAGTTGAGACTAACCAGGGTCTCATTGAGTTCCTGCTGGAGAACTATCCTGACTTACTTAACAACGTAACCGCTGCAATAGCTTATGGATGGGACTATGCTGCAATGCTACATCTTAGAAACAAGGGTTGCATAATCCCGATCCTTGTAAAGAACGACACAGTAAACGAAACCATAGTGAAGCAGTTCAGGAATGTGGAGATAGTTAGGAGTAAGTTCAGTGAGAGAATAATGAAGAAGGTTAAGGAAAAGGTAAGGGTAAAAGTCAGGGAGGTAATTGCTAACGTTACCTCTGAAGAGGCCAAGGAAGCCATTGAGGTGGCCCAGGAAAAAGTCGCCCTTGCGGAAAGCATACTTGGTAACGTAACTAATCCAAGTGCTGAGAGGCTAGTAAAGCTAGCCAAGGAAAAGCTTGAACTTGCGAAGAAGGCCTATGAAGAGGGCAAGTATGGGGAAGCGTTTGGCTTGGCCGTTGCATCAAGGAGGCTCGCTGAAGTGGTTATCAGTTATTCGACTAAGGAATTTGAAAGAAACATGAGGATGAACCATGTTATGAGGCTCAGGCTTAGGATAAGGCTTCTTGAGAGGGTAATGCTAAGACTTGAAGCGGGTGGAGCTAACGTCTCTATTGAAAAGGATATCTTGGAGCAGGCAAAAATGGCACTAAAGAATGGGGACGTAGAGAAGGCGAAGATGCTCATAGAGGAAATCGAAAAAGGTTTAAGAAAGAAAATCAAAGAAAAAAGGGTTAATAAATTAAAGAGTTATGTGAGGTGATAATTATGAGAGCCCTATTTTCAATCTTTTTGTCACTTTTGTTGCTTACAATTGCACTTCCAGGTTATATAAATGCTCAAGTTAGGGATTTTGTAATTCTAGTTAGCGATAACGAAGCCGATCTAACTCTGGCTCAAAAGATCGCGGTAGTGTTGGATGCTAAAGTTATAGTTTCTCCCTGGGGTATTTACAATGAGTCTGTAGTGCCAAAAATTTTAGATGCAGATCCTTCTTTCGTTTTAATAATTGGTGGTCCTATGGCAGTTCCTGAGGAATATGAAAAAGACCTTGAGGACTTGGGCATCCCACATACCAGGCTCTATGGTTCAACTAGAGTTGAAACAGCCCAGGTTGTTATAAATTGGATCAAAAAAGACTATCCAGATTTATTCAAAGATATAAAGTTTGCAGTTGTCTATGGCTGGGACTTTGGAGCCATTATGAAGGTTAGAAGCATGAAGGGAGTGATCCCAATATTTATTGGTTATAATCCAGTCAACATTACGATACCGGAGGAAGATGTGGTTGCAATTATGAGTAGAGACTCCGAGGAGATTATGGAAAAAATAACGGGGAAGTTTAGGGTGGGGAGCAGGATGAGGGTTGTCATAACTCAAGAAGTTGCTAAAGAGACAATAGAAGAATCTTCCATCGTAATTTCTAGGGCTGAAGAAGTGTTGAGAGAAGTGGAATCAATAGGTAGTATGGGAGCTAGAGCTTGGGTTTTCCTAGATGCTGCAAAGGGATATCTCAAGAAAGCGAAAAGCTCATACGAAGAAGGGGACTATATCAAGGCATATGAGTACGCTAAAAATGCAAAAATAAGAGCTGAAAGAGCAATAGTTCTTGCCAGGGCTGGAGAGAAGGGTCCTGGTCTTGAAATATCGAGGAGAATTAAAATGCTTGAGATCACGGTAATAAGGTTAAAGGCAAGGGGAATTGACGTAAGTAATATCTTGCCACTGATTGAAAAGGCAGAATCTGCGCTTGAGAGTGGCAACGTTGGAGAGGCAATGAATTACGTGGAGATGGCAATGAAACTAATAAGGGAGAAGACTAGGGGACACGGTGAAAATGGTAGAGCTCATCTAAATCATGGTCCTAAGCACTAAACTACCTCGCGTGAATTTCCACGATATCCCCATCCTCTAGAACGTGATCCGGGCCAACTCTCTGACCTGGGAACTTTACGCTTTTTCCCCAAACTCTCGCATACTTAAAGTTCTTCACGAACTCTTTGTGAATTCTCTCTGCTACATCTAGGACAGTTGACCCCTTCTTCAGCGCTATCGGTGGATAAGCTGGCTCTTCTCCTGGGCTCTTTGTGAATACCCTTATTATGTCTGCGACATTGTATAATGCTTCCTTAACTGCCTCTAAGTTTATCCTCTTCTTAGCTGAGACGGGGATTATCCTGAACTTCTCTCCATAGGCCTTCACGAGCCTTTCATAATTCTTCCTACTCCCTGGGGCATCTCCCTTATTGGCTATTATTATTGCCTTCCTCCAGACCAAGCTATCGTCAAGGGCATCGGCAAATTCCTCCAGTGTCACGGGCTCTTTAACCGTTATCTCCGCAGAATGTATTTTCTCTTCCCTCAGCATTTTCATGACTTCGTTGATGTCCCCTTTAATGTTCTCCGCTCCGTTAATTACTATTCCTCCCCTCGGCGTTTTTCTGACCTCCACCCTTGGCCTCCTCTTGTTGATCTTTATTCCAGCCCTCTCGAATTCTCTGAGTAAGATTTCCATCTGCCTAATTGGGTCTTCACTCAGATCAACGACTATAGCTATCGCGTCCGCGTTCCTTATCACAGCTAGAAGTTGCGGTCCCATTCCCTTCCCTAACGCTGCTCCTTCCAGTAGCCCGGGAACCTCTACAAGCTGTATCTGCACGTCCTTGTAGTTCATCATTGCCGGAATTGGCTCCGTTGTCGTGAAGGGGTAATCTGCGCTCTCAACATCTACTCCTGTTAAGGCTCTTAAGAGCTCTGATTTCCCAACGTTCGGCAGGCCCACTAGGACTATCTGGGCAGCTCCTTCCTTCTTCACCGCTAAAGAATAACCTCCTCCTTTTTTCTGCTGTCTCTGCTTCTCCAGCTCTTTCCTCAGCTCTGCCAGCTTCCTCTTTATCTGCAGTCTGAGCTTTTCAGTCCCCTTGTGCTTTGGAACTAAGGCATACATCTTCTCAAGTGCCCTGATCTTTTCTGGAATAGTCTTGGCGTTCCTATACTCCTCTTCAGCCGCTAGATACTCTGCCGTAACGTTCGTTGGCATCTCTGCTCCCGAACTCTCTTTCCCGATCGGTTTTATAAAATTGAGGTCGAAAAGTTTAAAGTAAGCTTTGGTTATTATATCCTGGGGTGAGGAGCATGGTAAAGGTGAAGTTCCTGGGGCATGCAGCCTTTTACATTGAGGGAAGCAAGAAGATACTCATCGATCCATTTCTGAACGGTAACCCACAGGCCGCGGCCAAGCCTGAAGACTTTAGGGATGTTGACCTAATCTTAGTTACGCACGCCCACGGAGACCACCTCGGAGATGCGGGGGAGATAGCCAAGCTCAGCGGGGCAAAGGTAGTTGCAATGTACGATATAGCGAACTACATCAGCGAGAAGTACAGGGGAGTTGAGACCGTTGGCATGAACTATGGTCCCACAGAGGTTGATGGCGTTAAAATCGTTCAGGTTCCAGCGTGGCACTCAAGTAGCGACGGAAAGTACAGCATAGGAAATGCCTGTGGTTACATAGTTGAGATCGATGGAGTAAAGATTTACCACGCTGGAGACACCTTTGTGTTTAAGGATATGGAGCTCTTCGCCGAGCTCTACGGGCCAATTGACGTTGCCTTACTTCCAATAGGTGGACACTTTACTATGGGTCCAAAGGAGGCCGCTAAGGCCGTTGAGTTGCTCAAGCCAAAGTATGTAGTTCCAATGCACTACAACACCTGGCCACCAATTGCTGCTGACCCAGAGGAGTTTAAGAAGTTGGTGGGGGAAAAGGCAAAGGTAGTCATACTAAAACCTGGAGAAGAGTTAGAGCTTTAATTTCCTCTTAACTTCTTCTATTCCTAGCTTCACGAGCAAGTCTTTTTCTCTTGAGGTTTCCCCCCTTACTATCTTGACTTCCGCACCAAAGAATTTTGAGAGAAACTTGACTAGTTCTTTGTTGGCCTTCCCTCCTACTGGAGGGGCTTTAACGCTTACTTTCAGCCTATTTCTCCATGGATCTATGCCTTCTACTTTGTTTTCTTTTGCATTTGGTTTAACTATAACCTGAATAATCGTTCCTTTTCCAGTTTCTTTAAGCATTGGCCTCACCAAATATCCTTTCAAGGAACCAGTTTTTATCGAATGGCATTAAATCGTCATACCCCTGACCAACGCCGACGAATATTATTGGTGCATTTATGACGTGGCTTATGCTTAACGCCGCCCCTCCCCTTGCATCTGCATCTAGCTTTGTGAGCACCACAGCATCTATCTTTACCGCCTCGTTGAACTGCCTCGCCTGCTCAACTATTGCGTTTCCAGCTAGTGCATCGCCCACAAAGACCACCAAGTTCGGCTTTGTAACCCTTGCTATCTTCTTCATCTCATCCATAAGATTCCTGTTAGTCTCGCTCCTTCCAGCGGTATCTATGAGGACAACGTCAATACCTCTAGCTTTGGCGTGTTGAATTGCATCATAGGCAACTGCAGCCGGATCCGCGCCGTAGGAGTGCTTTATAACCCTAACTCCAACTCTCTTGGCGTGTTCCTCTAACTGTTCGATTGCTCCAGCCCTGAAGGTGTCGCTTGCCGCTATCACAACGCTGAAGCCGTTCTTCTTGAGCCAGTTCGCTATCTTCGCTATTGTGGTCGTTTTTCCTGAGCCATTAAATCCGACGAACATTATTACGTACGGCTTCTCGGCCTTCTTTATCTCTTCTATCAGGTCTATCCTTCTAGACGTCTCAAGTATTTCGGATATGGCCTCTCTGACGGCTTCTTCGATGATTTTTTCCTTGTTGGTTCCTATCCTAACTTTCCTGCCAACTAATTTCTCTTTTATCTTCTCCCTAAGGGCGTCAACTACTTCTAGGGCTACATCTGCCTCTAAAAGCTCGAGTTCCAGCTCATCCAGTGCCTCATCGACATCTTTCTCCTTTATTTCAACCATTAATAGCTTATCCAGTAATCCCTTTTTCTCAGCTTCTTTCTCCTCCTTTTCGACGTTCTCCTCAACCCTCTTTACAAATGACCTTAATTTTTCCTTAAGCTTTCCGAACATGTCTTTCCCCCTCTGAGATTTCCCCATCCGTATATAAGGATTTAAGTTCAAGAAAATGCATTCAAATGTATCTGGAACATCTAAGTAATCTTGACTAATTTTGGTCAAATAGTTCGAACCCCTTGGCAGAATAAAACAAAAAATTGCTAAAGTTTCATGAATTCTGGCCTATTGAAAAGCTAACAACTTTATTTTCTAAACGTTCGGTTCACTCACGAAAGATTTAAATGGTTTACAAATGTAAAAGCTGTTAGGGGATTGCAGGTGATCGATATGGCAAACGTCGAAGGTTCAACCCGGGTTACTAAGGAGGGGTACCTTGTCATAGGGAAGGCTCAGAATGTTGAGATAAGTGTCGATACTTTTCTCTGCAAGGGTTGCGGAATATGCGTTGAGATGTGCCCCAGGAAGGTTTTCGAGTGGAGCAAGGAGCTCAGCGAGAAGGGAGTGCACTATCCAGTCCCGGTTCATGCCGAGAAGTGCGTTCGGTGTAAGCTCTGTGAGCTACTCTGCCCAGACTTTGCTATTGCGGTAAGGTGGTAGAGATGATAATTAGGGGTGACGAGCCTGAGCAAAAGGAGTTGTTGAGGAAGCTATACAAGCCGGGCAACTACTTCATGATGGGAGATGAAGCTGTAGCTTACGGTGCGATCTTCGCTGGCTGTAGGTTCTACGCCGGCTATCCAATAACCCCCTCGAGTGAGATAGCTGAAACCATGGCCAGAGAGCTACCTAAAGTTGGGGGTTACTACCTTCAGATGGAGGACGAGATTGCGAGCATCGCCGCAATGATAGGTGCTTCTTGGACTGGCTTTAAGGTCATGACAGCTACCTCTGGTCCAGGATTCAGCTTAATGCAGGAAAATCTTGGCTACGCTGTAATGACTGAAACTCCTCTCGTTTTGGTTGATGTTCAGAGGAGCGGTCCATCCACAGGTCAAGCAACGAAGGGTGCCCAGGGAGACTTCTTCCAGGCGAGGTGGGGCACTCATGGTGATCATCCGATCGTTGCTCTCTCCCCTATAAGCGTTGAGGATGCCTTCTGGGAGACGATAAGGGCCTTCAACATTGCTGAAAGGCTTAGAACTCCAGTTGTTGTTTTGTTTGATGGAATACTCGGACACACTAGGGAGCAGATAAGGATTCCTGATCCCGATGAGGTGGAAATAACTTATAGGAAGTTGCCTCAGAATGAGGAGGAGGCAAAGCTCCCCTTTGGGGATCCACACGGTGATGGGGTACCGCCGATGCCCCTCTTCGGCCACGGCTACTTCACCCACGTTACAGGTTCAACTCACAAGGAGAATGGCCTTAGGGATGTTTACACTCCGGAGGTGCATGATAGGCTCGTAAGGAGGATTCACAGGAAGATAGAGAAGAATAAAGGTGTGTATGAAAAGTACGAGGAGTACTACACTGACGATGCAGAAATATTGGTGGTGAGCTGGGGAGTTTCAGCTAGACCCTCGCTTGGAGCAGTTTTGAAGGCTAGAGAAGAGGGCATAAAGGCGGGCTTGTTTGTCCCCAAGACCGTTCATCCCTTCCCTGGGAAGAGAATGAGAGAGCTCGGGAAGAAAGTGAGGGCCATTCTCGTTCCTGAGATGAACCTTGGCCAGATGATCCTCGAGGTTCAGAGGTTCGTTAACGATGACGTGATTCTGAGAGGAGTTAATAAGATCGGGGGAGTTCCATTAACGGTTGAGGAAATTTTGAGGGAGATTAGGGGTGTTGCTTGATGGTTAAGATCTATTCTAAGTATCCTATGGTCAAGTATCTGAGGCAGGAAGCCTTGCCAACTGCTCTATGCCCGGGATGTGGTGGTGGTACAGTTCTGAACGCATTTGCCAATGCCATTGATCAACTCAAGATCGATCCCAGGGATCTTATAGTGGTGAGTGGTATAGGCTGTTCAGCTTGGATAGCCTCACCCTACTTCCTGGCTGACACCCTTCACACGACCCATGGGAGAGCAATAGCCTTCGCAACTGGCGTTAAGGTTGGGTTACCGGATAAGTACGTGGTAGTGATAAGCGGTGACGGTGATCTGGCGAGCATAGGTGGAAACCACTTGATCCATGCGGCGAGGAGGAATATAGATATAACTGTGATCTTAGTTAACAACTTCGTCTATGGCATGACGGGTGGTCAGGTGGCCCCAACGACTCCTTTTGGAGCTATAACAACGACAACACCTTACAGGAACGTTGAACATCCGTTAAAAATAGCGGAAACCGTTGCAGCAGCTGGGGCAAGCTACGTTGCAAGGTGGACCACTGCCCATGTCTACCAGCTTATAGAGAGCATAAAGAAAGCCTTAACGACGAAGGGCTTCTCGCTCGTTGAGGTAATCTCTCAGTGTCCAGTCCAGTTCGGAAGGAGAAACAGGATGAAGGAGCCTGCCGAGATGCTTCGCTGGTTCTTGAAGAATTCAGTCCCAGTAAGCAAGGCAAAGAAGATGAGCGAGGAGGAGCTTGAAGGCAAGTTCGTAATCGGCGAGTTCGTCCACAGGAAGAGGCCTGAGTTTACAGAGGAACTCAACAAGCTGATTGAGGAGGTTCAGAAGAAGTATGGGCTTGATGGTGGTAAAAGTGTTTGAAGAGGTAGGAGGGGAAATAAGAAGGGCATTTGGTGACCGAGTTAAAGAAATCATAGTCTTCGGTTCTAGGGCTAGAGGAGACTCTACTCCAGAGAGTGATCTCGACGTGCTGGTGGTGGTTGATGAGATTAGGTCCACTGACTGGGACATAGTAGGAAAGCTTAGTGCGGAGCTTACTCTCAGACTGGGAATTTCGGTGATGATAGTCCTCCATACAAGGAGGGATCTTTTGTACAGAATTGCAGTGAAGGAGGGCATGCTTATATGAGGGAAGAAATCAACGCTTTACTGAAAAGGGCTAAGGAGAGACTAGAAGCTGCTTGGGAATTATATCTAAAAGGATACTACAATTTTGCCATTTCGAATGCATATTATTCAATGTATTACTGGGCTCGTGCTTTACTCTTAGCTAAAGGAATATCACCAAAAAGCCATGCAGGCGTTCATTCTCTGCTTGGAAGGGAGTTCGTTAAAACTAAAGAAATGCCAATGGCTCTCTATACAATATACTCAAAGGCTCTTAATATGAGACACGTAGCTGACTATGATGTATTTATTGAATACAGCAAAGAAGATGCTTTAGATATTTTAAACGGGGCTAATGAGTTTTTGAAATTTGCTAAGAAATACCTGGGAGGTATTGAAAATGCAGATTAGATTCGCGGGAATTGGCGGGCAGGGTGTTGTGCTTGCAGGCGTAATATTGGGAGAGGCGGCCGCTATTGAGGGATTGAAGGTTCTCCAAACCCAGGATTATAGTTCGGCATCAAGGGGAGGCCACTCCATAGCGGACGTGATAATATCTGAGGGCGAGATCTACGATTTAATGGTTACAAACGCTGATGTTCTCGTTGCCCTCCATCAGCTCGGCTATGAAACTGCAAAGCCAAAGCTGAAGCCCGATGGACTACTCATCATCGATACTGACCTAGTTAAGCCGGATAGGGACTATGTTGGAGCTCCGTTCACTAGGATAGCCGAAGAGACAACTGGACTAGCTCTAACAGTAAATATGGTTGCTTTAGGTTATCTAATCGCTAAGACCGGAGTTGTAAAGCCAGAGAGCGTCGAAGAGGCCATTAGAAGGAGAGTTCCGAAGGGAACGGAGGAGATAAACATTAAGGCCTTCAAAAAAGGGCTGGAGGTTGGTTCTAAATGAAGTTTCCATTTCCCGTGGGTAAGGTAGACTTCATTCAGGGTGATGAGGCTATAGCAAGAGCGGCAATTTTGGCAGGCTGCAGGTTCTACGCCGGCTATCCAATAACTCCAGCAAGCGAGATATTTGAGGCGATGGCCCTCTACATGCCCCTGATTGATGGTGTGGTAATTCAAATGGAGGATGAGATAGCGAGCATAGCCGCGGTAATAGGGGCTTCCTGGGCTGGAGCTAAGGCAATGACTGCCACTTCAGGTCCAGGATTCAGCTTAATGCAGGAGAACATTGGATATGCTGTAATGACCGAAACTCCTATTGTGGTCGTTGACGTTCAGAGGGGAGGGCCATCGACAGGTCAACCCACCCTGCCATCCCAAGGGGATATAATGCAGGCAATATGGGGAACCCACGGCGATCACTCCCTCATAGTTCTAAGCCCCTCCACGGTTCAAGAGGCGTTTGACTTCACGATTAGGGCCTTTAATTTGGCCGAGAAGTACAGGACCCCAGTTATCCTCCTCACGGATGCCGAAGTTGGCCACATGAGAGAGAGGATCTACATCCCGAACCCAGAAGAAATAGAGATCGTGAACAGGAAGTTGCCCCAGAACGAGGAGGAGGTAAAGCTTCCCTTCGGAGATCCACACGGCGACCTAGTCCCCCCAATGCCGATATTCGGAAAGGGCTTCAAGACGTACGTTACCGGCTTAACTCATGATGAGAGGGGAAGGCCAAGAACCGTGGAGAGGGAAGTTCACGAGAGGCTAATCAGGAGGATAGTTGAGAAGATTGAGAGGAACAAGAAGGACATCTTCGATTATCAGGCTTATGAGCTTGAGGATGCTGAAATCGCGGTTGTTGCTACGGGCATAGTTGCCAGATCGGCATTAAGAGCCGTCAGGATGCTCAGAGATGAAGGTATTAAAGCTGGGCTGGTAAAGATAAATACGATATGGCCCTTTGACTTCGACTTAATGGAAAGAATTGCTGAGAAAGTCGAGGCGATGTACGTCCCGGAGATGAACCTTGGCCAGCTCTACCATCTCGTCAAGGAGGGAGCTAATGGAAAGGCTCCAGTTAAGCTGATAAGTAAGATCGGTGGGGAGGCTCACACTCCAATGGAGATCACTGAGTTTATAAGGAGGGATATGAAGTGAGGCTCGTTTCTGCTTATGAGATAAGGGACAAGTACCTGAGGAAGGACATGCTTCCCACTATCTTCTGTCCGGGATGTGGGATAGGTAGCGTCCTCCAGTTTACGCTTAGGGCGATTGACGAGCTCGGCCTCGATCCTGACAAGATAGTGTGGGTGAGTGGGATAGGTTGTAGCTCTAGAGTTCCGGGCTTCGTTAACTTCGATGGCCTTCACACGACTCACGGGAGAGCCTTAGCATTTGCAACTGGAATAAAGCTCGCGAATCCAGAGCTGAAGATAATTGCATTTATGGGAGATGGTGACGCTGCGGCTATAGGGGGAAATCACCTCATCCACGCGATAAGGAGGAACCTTGACGTGACCGTCATTCTAATCAACAACTTCACATATGGAATGACCGGGGGTCAAGTGGCTCCAACGACTCCAAAAGGACTTAGAGGCACTACGGCCCCATACGGGCAGTTCGAGAACCCATTTGATATAGCTCAGTTAGCGGTTGCTGCCGGGGCAAATTACGTTGCAAGGTGGACCGTCTTCAACTACATTCAGGGGATAAACAGCATAAAGAAGGCCTTGAGCAAGGAGGGTTTCACGCTGGTGGAGTTCCTATCCCCGTGTCCTATAAGCTTCGGAAGGAGGAATAAAATGAAGACGGCTCCAGAACTCATAAGGTGGTACCAGAAGATAACCGTCCCGCTCAACAAGGCCAAAAAGATGTCTCCAGAAGAGCTTGAGGGTAAGATAGTCATAGGGGAATTCGTTGATAGGGATAGGCCTGGGCTCGTTAGGGAGTACAGGGAGTACATAAAGAGAGCTAAGAAGATCATGGGGTGGGAGGAATGAGGAAGGAAATTCTAATCGGTGGCTTTGGAGGGCAGGGTGTCATCTTAGCCAGCGTGATCCTGGGGAGGGCCGCTGCAGTTTACGAAGGCTTGCACGCAGTTCAGACTCAAGTTTACGGGCCTGAGTCAAGGGGTGGGGCTAGTAGAGCTGAGGTCGTGATAAGTGACGAGCCCATAGATTACCCTAAGGTGATAAAACCTGAATATGCAATCCTTTTGAGCCAGCAGGCTTACGATAAGTACCTTCCCTTGGTTAAGGATGGAGGCTTGGTAATTATTGAAGAGGACTTAATCCCCCACAGGAACGAGGAACTTGAGAGCGGAAAGAAGGTTTACGCTTATCCTCTGACGAAGATAGCTGAAGAAACTACCGGCTTAAGTTTGACGATGAACATACTAACCCTTGGCCTGTTCGTTGGTCTCACTGACATCGTTAAGAAGGAGAGCATAGAAAAGGCTGTTTTAGATGCAGTCCCCAAAGGAACGGAACAGATAAACCTCAAGGCTCTTCATAAGGGCTTTGAACTTGCCAAGAAGTTCTGATTTTTCTTTGGTATTTTTATCTTGGTATTTTTATCCAAAACCTTTTAAAGCTATTTTCAAATAGACTGGATGAATAGTCCAGTGGAGGGTCTAGAATGAAAAGGATCCCAATTGTCCTGTTCTTAGCTTTAATAGTCTTCATGAGCGGGTGCATAAGCACTAAGACAACCACGGTAACAACAATGGCCCCTGCAAAGACCATAACCGTCACGGAAACCCAGGGTAAGGTCACCACTATTACCATTACTCAGACCATAACAACCACGACGACACCAGCTCACTATCCTCTGACGATCGTTGATTCCGTGGGAAGGAAAGTTACAATAAAGAAAGAACCCCGAAGGATAGTCTCGCTGGCCCCCTCAATTACTGAGACCCTGTACTTCATAGGTGCCCTCGACAAGGTCGTTGGAGTTACAAAGTTCGATGACTTCCCGCCTGAGGTTCAGAAGGGGAGGGCAGTAATCGGTGACTTCTCTAATCCTAACCTTGAGGTCATAGCTTCACTGAAGCCCGACCTCATAATCGGGACTAGCATGCATCTTAAGTACCTAGACAAGCTTCAGCAGATAGCTCCCGTTATCATAGTTGATCCAAAGAACATGAGCGAAATCTACGAGTGGATAATAAAGCTCGGTAAAGTCGTCAACAGAGAAAAAGAGGCTGAAGGAGTTGTTAACTACATGAAAGCAATTGTGGAAAGCGTTCAAGCCAAGGTTGCAAACTCCTCAAGGCCTAAGGTATTCTACTTGGTCGGCTACTGGAACGGCTACTGGACCGCTGGAAGGGGCACATTCATGGACAGCTTAATAAGCATCGCCGGTGGAGAAAACATCTTCCATGATATTGAAGGCTGGAAGACCGTGAGTGCTGAAGATATAGTCGCTAGGAATCCTGATATTGTAATAATCTCTTATCACGCTGGTATTAAGCCCGGAGATCTCTGCAATACTCCCCTAGCGAAGACAAACGCTTTCAAGAACGGTAGGGTCTATGTGATCAGCGATGATAACTTAGTTTCGAGGCCTGGCCCCAGGATAGTTCTTGGCCTCGAGGAAATAGCCTACTTCATCCACCCTGAGGCCTTCAACTACGCCTACCAGCCAAAAGCCTGCGCTGTCTCCTCCTGATTAAATTTTTAAATTTTTAGCAGTCCCAGGGTTGGTAGTGCCGTTATTGCTATGCTTATTAAACCCCCAAGTATTAATGCAGGCATTGTGATTTTCCTCTCTATACCGAGAACGTAAGCCGCCAGGGCTCCCGTCCAAACTCCAGTTCCTGGGAGTGGTATGGCAACAAAGATCGTTAGACCAATGAATCCCCACTTCTCTACGTACGGCTTTGCTTTTCTTCTTGTCTTTTTTAGGTATTTTAGGTAAAACTTGGCAATCTTTCCCAGTAAAAATGGGGAGCCCTCTAAGCTTAGCATGATCCTGTCTATCAGAGGCAGAGATACGGGGAGCACGATTGACAAAAGAAGAACTCCAACAATTGAGGCTATTATTGTTTCTATTGGGGGATATCCCCTTCCAAGCCCATAAACGACGGCGTACCTCCCTTCAAAGGTTGGAATTAGGGATAATATTAAAACCTCTAAGAAGCTCATTTTATCACCATCCTTATCGTTATCGTTTTGCCGATATTCTCCTGGGGGCTTTATAACCTCTGCTACTCCAAGCTCCACGCAAGGATTTTACAGTAACCCCCTATCGTAGAGGGCATGGTATGCCCTAAGTAGGGCCTGCTGCACTCTCTTTGGCCCAAAATTCTTGGCGGCCTCTCTTACTCCTCGTTCCTTGATTCTCTTGAGTATTATCTCTACATCCTGGGTTAATTTCAAACTGCTAAAATTATCAAGGGCCAGTTCCACAATCTCATACGGATCCCTATAGTTTAGCCCTTTCAGCCACTTAAGTGGAATGCCCTCTCTTAATGGTTTAACGTCCTCAAACTCAATTATTGTAACCTCATCGTCCCCATATAGCTCTCCGTATATCCTTGAAAGCTCGCGAACTAGCTCTTTTACATTCGAAAAGCCATCAAGCTTCGCGTCCTCATTTGTAAGCTCCTTAACCCTTTTAGTTCGAATCTCCTTGATTTTGGCCTTGGCTATTGCGGTGTCGCTTGGGGTTATGACTATGTACACTTCACTTCCTGGTTTAGCCTCGTACTTTCCATACCTAACAGTCGTTACTTTCTTCCCGCTTATTATTTTGGTCTTATACTTGTTGTCAAGTAGAATGAACCTCCTTATCTGAACCGTTTTCACGCTCAAGCACCTCCAGTAACTGCTGTAATTTAGTGATCTCGTAGTCCGCGTACTCCCTGTATTCGACCTCTTTATCAGAATACTTGCCGTACCTGAACCACACGGTTTTCATTCCAACTTTCTTAGCCCCGTATATGTCCGAATAAAGCCTGTCACCAACCATTATGGCCTCGCTAGGCTTGACATTGAATGCCTTTAATGCCTTCTTAAATATCTTTGGATGCGGCTTCTTAACTCCTTCAAAGTCCGAGATTACGACGTGCTCAAAGAAGTCATCCATTTCAAGCCTTAGGATTTTCTCCCACTGCTTTATTGGATTCCCGTCTGTAATTATCCCTAGTCTGTAGCCGAGCTCCCTCAGCCTTATTAGGGTTTTTCTTGCTCCGGGAACCTCCCTCAGGTATGCGAACTTCGTGTTATGGTAAGCTATAACCCCCGCCGCAACAAGCTTTGGATCATAGGGGATGTCAAGTCTCCTGAGGAGGTAATCAAAGTGGTGGGGGAAGTTGCTTCCGTACTCCTTTATCAACTCCATGAGTTCGGAATATGCAGTGTCAAAATCAACTGGGAGACCATGTCTGATCATATTCTCTATGGCGTTCCTTCTCGCCATCTCGGCTAACTTACTTGTATCGGCAAGCGTATCATCAAGGTCGAAAAATACTACCCTTATCATATCTACCCTTAAGAGAATCTCTAAAGGGGAATAAAAACATTATTATCAAGAGGGAAAGGGAAAATAGAAGGAGTTTACTTCTTCATTGGGAGACCATAGTCGAACGAATAGTAGACCTTCTGGAACTCAAGCCTGAAGTAGTACACGTCTCTCCTGACCTTCTTTGGATCCTCCTTGTCCAAGAGAACCCTCTTCATGAAGTGGGCTATCTCCTTCATGTCATCCTCCATCATTCCGACCCTGGTCATCTCCTGAACTCCGATTCTCAATCCACTAGGCTCGTTGACCTTCTCGAGCGGATCCCACGGCAGGAGGTTCTTGTTGAGAATTATCCCAGCCTCCTCGAGGAGTGGAGCTGCCCAACCTCCTCCAGCCGGGTGTAGGTCGCTGACATCGACTATTACCTGGTGGCTCTTCGTGTATCCCTGGTCTTCACCGATGACCTTAAATCCTTCTTCTGCCAATGCTTCAGCCAAGGCCTTAGCGTTCTTCACGATCTGCTTTGCGTAGGCTTCACCGTACTCCAGCATCTCTGCAGCCGTAATTACCTTACCGGCCATGTGGTGGAGGTGGTGGTTGCTCAGCACTCCTGGGAAGATCGCCCCCTGGAGCTTTGCTATGGTTTCATCGTCGGCAAACTTCTTGTAGAGTATGACTCCACCCTGGGGTCCTGGGAAGGTCTTGTGGGTTGAAGCAGTCATTATGTCCGCTCCTTCCCTAAGTGGATCTTGGAACTCTCCTCCAGCGATTAGACCGAGGACGTGGGCTGCATCGTAAACGACGAATGCCCCAACTTCCTTTGCAACTGGAGCGAGCTCCTTGACTGGGTGCGGGAACGGGAAGAGTGAGCCGCCGAACATGACTATCTTTGGCTCAAGTTCCCTTATCATCTTCTCGGCCTTGTCAACGTCGATGTTGAATGACTCATTATCGAAGGGCCAGGTATGTACTTCTAAGCCGCGCATTCCTGCAGCACCGAATGGCATGTGGCTTATATGCCCTCCATGGCTCGTGTGGAGGACGATTACCTTATCCCCAGGCTGGCCGAGGCCGAAGAATACTGCTTGATTAGCATTAGTTCCTGAGATTGGCCTTAGATCGGCAAAGTCGCTCTTGAATAACTTAGTGAAGAGCTCGACACCAATGAGCTCGACCTCGTCAACGTACTTACATCCCTGATAGTACCTCTGCCTTGGCCACCCCTCTGCGTACTTGTGCATGAAACCTGAAGCCACTGCCCTATTAACGCTTGGGGAAGTTATGTTCTCACTCGCGATCAGGTTTATGGTATGGCTCCTCCACTTTTCGTGCTCCTCAATAAAGTTCAGAACCTTATCCCTATACTCCCTGTAGGTCATAGAAGCCACCTCGGATTTATATTTCATGTGCATATAATTTAAACCTTTGCTTGAAAATAGGGGCAGTTCTTTGAAAAGAGAATCCGGGAGGTTGGATTGCTCACATTTCAAGTTGACATTTTGGCAGTATTACTGTTTTCCTTTTTCGTATCATTTTTTGTCATGTTAATTTTTTCATTCGTGTGTTTTGGTTTTTCTAGCCTTGTTTTGTGGTGTTAAAGACCTGCTCGGGTCTAGAATTCCAATTTAAGAGCTTGATCAGGATAATATTGGTTTTAATCCAATATTATCGATTTTTGTTTTTGGATTATCTCATCAGTGGTAATTTATTGGATGTTTTGGTTGACTCGTGAGTTATAACCCCTCCTCCCCCTGTTTCAGATTTAAAGCCCTAAAACCCCAGAAGTAGATAGTCTAGGAGTTCTAGTTAACTCGCGTTCTTGAGTTAATTTGACGGCTCGAACTTTTATCGTGTTTGTCGAGTTTCGACCGTTCGAAAACTTGTTTTACTAGTTTGAAATTCTTAGTTAATGGTTTATTACTCTCTACTTCCTCCATTATTTTCAGGGTAAGTTTATAAAGGAAGGGTGGTGCTACCGGTTTCTTGCGAGGGTAAATTATTTAAGCCCTCACAAGAGAGTACCAAACGAAAAAAGCCAAAACACCCAAAGTTTCCGTAGAACTGAATAGTGTGGAAACTGACGAACATGCCGAACTTGCTTGCCTTCCTGTTGCGTTTCCGTAGAACTGAATAGTGTGGAAACCCGCTGGGGTCGTCTTCAGGTCTGGGCGTATCAGTGGGGGGTTTCCGTAGAACTGAATAGTGTGGAAAGTGACCTCCCCTATTGGGAGCCCGGTAATTGCGGATACCTTCCCGTTTCCGTAGAACTGAATAGTGTGGAAAGCGTCCACCGCCGCCGTCGGGACGGCCTCGGTCAGGACGACCCTAGTTTCCGTAGAACTGAATAGTGTGGAAAGCCGGAACCCCCTTATCAGATTTGACCTCAACCTTATTGTTTCCGTAGAACTGAATAGTGTGGAAAGCGGTTCTTGCTGCATCAGCAAGCACTGTATACGCCCCCAGGTTCCCAACGTTTCCGTAGAACTGAATAGTGTGGAAAGAATAACTCTGGCCAACCGCACCTATA
The DNA here is from genome assembly GCF_041647995.1 of Pyrococcus kukulkanii. NCBI lineage: Archaea > Methanobacteriati > Methanobacteriota > Thermococci > Thermococcales > Thermococcaceae > Pyrococcus > Pyrococcus kukulkanii. The sequence continues at coordinate 285,701 of NZ_JARRIB010000001.1, read as the reverse complement.
AATTCTCACATCATAGCAGTTTCCGTAGAACTGAATAGTGTGGAATTTTGAATTGTTGTAAATAAAAACCATCGAATAGTGTAGAAATCTAAACAGCTAATATGTGTGGCTTCTCGTATAGCTAGAGACGGAATAGTGCGGAAAGCCTAAAAGTATTAAAAGCTCGCATTAGTACCAAAGTGGTTCGCATGATGAAGATGGACCCGCTGAGCTGGTGATGAGGGCGCTCATAGCTGATACACAGAACTGTCCCCTAATGAAAATCCTTTTAACTGAATTAGGCGAACCAAATTCCGGCGAGGCCACATGGAGTACGTTATAGAGGCAGAAAACCTCACGATAACCTATAATGGTTATGAGGCCGTGAAAGATTTGACGTTTAAACTTAAAAAAGGCGAGACGATGCTCTTGCTTGGCCCTAACGGTGCAGGTAAAACAACTCTACTCAGGGTTCTTGCTGGATTTCACACCGAATATAGGGGAAAGATCTTGGTGTTTGGGAGGCCTCCACTCGAGGTAAAAGATAGGGTAGCTTACGTCCCTCAGACCTTCTCCCTTAACACGAGAGTTCCCTTAAGTGTTCTCGATGTCGTCGCGATGGGTGCCCTTTATAGGAAGGGCATAGTTCACTTTAATGTTCCCAGGGATATCATAGATAGGGCTCTGGAGGTTCTGGACTTCCTGGGGCTTAAGTACCTTGCCGAAAGACCGTTTAGGGAGCTCAGCGGTGGTCAGAGGCAGAGAGTTTTAATTGCCCGAGCCCTAATGTCGAACCCTGAGTTGTTGCTCTTGGACGAACCCCTGTCAGCTTTAGACCCCAAGGCCAGGATAGATGCAACTTCCACCCTTTCAAAGATAAAGGCTGAGATCGGGCTTACAATGATTATAACGACTCACGACGTTAATCCGCTGATCGAAATAGGAGACAAGGTAATGTTAATAGACAGAAGACTGGTGGCTTTTGGAACGCCCGAAGAGGTTCTGAGGGATGAGATAATAGGGAGTGTTTATGGACCGGCATCGAGAACTGTGAAGGTTGGAGAGAGGTTGTACTGCATAATAGGTGACGTACATTTGAGGGTGAGGTAAAATGATAGAGGAATATTTATTCAGAGCAATACTAGCGAGTTTGATGGTTGGAACTCTCCTTGGCTTATTAAGCCCTCTCATAAACGTTAAGGGGATAGCCTTCCTCACCCACGCAACTTTTCATGCCCTCCTTTTCGGGGCGGTTTTGGGGATGATCCTCGGATTAATGGTTGGTAACCTCTCCCTGATATTTTGGATATCCCTAATCGTTGCGATAGTCGTTGTTATGATAATAGCCGAGATGGAGATAAGGGGCTACTCCTCGGATACGGCGGTTGGGGCTACTGCAGGACTAGTTGCTGGTTTAACTGTTCTTGGCTTTGGAATTCTTTACAAGGTCATGGCTTCTAAGCCTTACTTCGGCCTTTCCGAGAGCATCGTAACTTACCTCACCGGTGAGATATTTCTCATAACTTTGAATGACCTCTGGATGCTCGTCCTTGGTGGAGTTATAGCCTTCGCGATAATGCTTGCCTTTTACAGGGACTTCATCTACCTGAGCTTCGATCCTGAAGGTCTTGAAAGCCATGGAGGAAACGTGAGGCTCTACCTCATGATCCTCTACTTCTTAGTGGGTGCAATCGGTGGTTTGATAGTTAAAACCGTTGGGCTGATAACCCTTCAAGTCCTCGCCGTTCTCCCTGGGGCCATAGCCTTAACACTTTCAAAGGATCTCCGCGGGTTAATTGGCCTTAGCTTGGGTATAACCCTTTTAACCCAGGTTTCCTCCGTAATCCTCGGGTACCTTTTAGACGTTCCGCCGAGTGGTTTGGCAACTGTCTTCCTTGGAACCCTCTATGGGGCGTTAATGGTTAGGAGGAAGCTGGCATGATAATGGCAGGAATAGATGAAGCTGGAAGAGGGCCGGCAATTGGGCCGCTCGTCATAGCGGTGGCCGTGGCTAGCGAGGATAAACTTGAGAGGCTTAGGGGCATTGGTGTTAGGGATTCGAAGCAATTAACTCCCGAGAGAAGGAGAGAATTGTTTAATAAAATAACTTCTATCCTTGATGACTACTTTATCCTAAAGGTGTGGCCCCAGGAAATAGACTCTAGAAAGGGAAGTATGAACGAGCTTGAGGTTGAGAAGTTCGCTCAGGCTTTAAACTCTCTTAATGTGAGACCCCAGATAATATATGCCGATGCCGCCGATGTTAAGGCCGAGGGGTTCGCTAAGGCAATAAAGGCTAGGCTCTCCTATGAGGCCGATGTCATTGCCGAGCATAAGGCCGATGCTAAGTACCCAATAGTTTCAGCCGCATCAATCCTCGCGAAGGTGACGAGGGATGAGGAGGTGGAGAAGTTAAAGGAAGAGTACGGTGACTTTGGCTCCGGCTATCCAAGCGATCCTAGAACGAGGATGTGGCTTGAAGGGTGGTTTAAGGTTCACAGGAGCTTTCCTCCGATAGTTAGGAGAACGTGGGATACTGTAAAGAGGATTGAAGAGAAGTATAAAGGGGAGCAGCTAACGCTTGACAAGTTTTTTAAGAAGTCTTAGAATTTCGAGCCAGCCTTCGAAGTACTCCTTTATCCACTTCCAGTACATCCTCAGGGACTTCTCGAAGTACTCCCACTTGATGATGTCGTAACCTATAACGCCTAAGGCCACTGCCGCCGGAGGTACGAGTGGAGTTGCATAGAATATGAACTGGGTCTTTCCCCCTAGAATGTAGTGTAGTGCAAAGAACCCCACTATGGACCAGAACATCCAGAATATTTCGTGCAACCCTCTCCTCCTTGTAGCAACGTACGGCACGGCGAATATGAAGACAACCATCGCAAGCATTAGTATCGGATCGGTAACCGCATAGACATCTGGATTGTAGTGGAACGGGAAGGGTTTTAATGAGATGAACCACATCCAGAAGGGAGCTTCTGCGGGGTGCTCACCTTTGAAGCTTAAATGCCAGGCGAAGCTTCCCAGGAACTCTTGGAACCATGGAATAAAGCCTATCGCTTTTATTATTGGGATCTCCGGAATCATGAATCCCACGATTGGCAGCACGACTCCAGAAAGTATGAATTCCTTCCAGTCCTTCTTCCTCAATATCTTGATCCATAAGATTGGAAATACGAAGGCCCCGCTCAGCTTAGTTGCCGCAGCTAGTCCTAAAGTAAACCCGGAAAGTCTAATCCTGTTGAGGGCTATCGTAAGCATGAACAATGCCACGAAGAATGCGACGTGTATGTCAAGCATCGCAACGATCCCCGTTGCGAATAACAATGGATCTAGAGCTGAAAAGGTCGCGGCTATTGCTGATGCAAGATAACTCTTCGTTAGCCTGTAAGTTACGAATACTACTACCATAACTATAAGGGCGTGCTCCACTATCCCGGGAATCCTCCAGTAGAAGGGCTTATCGTTTATGAGCATCCCCAAGGCTATCAGGTCTTTTCCCAGGAAGGGGTGTTCGGTGTTCAAGTACTTGTGGATGTTCTCCTTGTCAGGATACCTATACCCCGGCACAATCCTCACTCCCTTGATCCCTTCGGTTTCTTTTGTGAAGTTTTTTAGGTACTCTTCTGGGATTTCGTAGTAAACACCAGGGAACTCGGAGTACGTTGTATAGCTTGTAAAAGAATTTCTATAAGCGATTTCCCAGATTTTTAGCTTTAAATTTTCCCATTCACTTTCATTTCTCGTATAATTAAAAGGTATGACTTTAATCCTCACTCCAAGCTTCCTTGCGAACTCGGGGAGTTGGGGATATTCCCTATAGAGCCCCTCGAACTTGAGGCCGTGGAAGTAGACTATAACCTTTCCCGCGTACAGGGGTTCATTATAGATCACGTTAACCCCGCCGGTGTCGTTCTCTATGTATTTGACCTTGACACCAAGAAGGGAGAGCATATTTCTAGTTGCTGAGACGTACCAGACCTCATCTCCCATATAATCTTCAACTTTAGCCCATTCGATCATGTAGTACGTTGAGCCTCCAATGAGAAGGATTAAGTAAGAAAAAAACACTATCCCCCTCCATCTCCTTTTTAGTATAGAGTAATCCAAACTTCCTCCCCCCGCCTGTAGCCTTCGCTGTCTTCTGGAACCTCAAGGTAGGCGTTACTCTTGACGAGGGAGCTGATTATTCCGCTTCCCTTCTTCTTCATGACTCTTGCCCTTCCGTCCTTATAGTAAACCTTCACGAACTCATACCTTCCCAGCTGGCTGGGTACATCATCTTCCAGTATTGCCCTAACCTTCACCTCGTAATCCCTCGCTCCGACCATCTTGGCTAGTGCGTGCTTGACAAATAGGTGGAACTGGGCAAATACTGCAGCTGGATAACCGCTCATTATGAAGATCTTCTCACCGTAGCCAATGGGTCTTCCGGGCTTTATCGTGGTTCCATGAAACTTCAGATTTACGAACTTGTGGGCATAGTCTCTGTCCCCGAAGGCAGATCCTCCTGTAACTAGAACTAGGTCACACTCTTCTCTTGCCCTCTTAATTGCTTTCCCGATCTTCTCTTCATCATCGGATACAAGCCCGTAAAATACGGGCTCCCCAAAGTACCTCTCTACAAGGCCTATGAGCATTATTGAATTTGTCTCAACTATCTTCCCTTCTTCAAAGGCCTTTTCACTTGGCTCCTCAACAAGCTCGCTTCCGGTGATTATTATCCCAACCTTGGGCCTCTTCTTAACTTTAACCTCTTTAATTCCGAGAGCTTTCAGCATTGCAAGATCCTGGGGCCTTAAGATTTGGCCCTTCTTCATTACAACCTCTCCTTCCTTTACGTCTTCTCCTGCAAATGCTATGTTTTGGCCAGGGGCTACGGGTCTAAGCACGTATATCTTATTTTTCTCCCTCTTCGCGATCTCCTGCATTATCACGGCATTAGCTCCCTTGGGAATCTTAGCCCCAGTAAGAACCTTAATGGCCTTTCCTGGGGTTACTTCCTTTTTTGGGGTCATTCCTGCTGGAACTTCCTCTACAACCTCGAGCTCAACTGGGCTGTACTCTCTAGCTGGAAACGTGTCTTCAGCCCTAACTGCATACCCATCAACTGCTGACCTATCAAATGGAGGTACCATGAATCTGGAAACTATATCCTCAGCAAGTACCCTTCCGAGAGCTTTTTCAAGGGGCACGATCTCACTCTCAACTTCTTCAACGTCGTCCAGAAGGATCTTGAGGGCCTCCTTGTATGGAGTCAACTTCTTGAACTCCAATGGCACCACCTGATCGTGAAAAAAGTACCAGGGAGTTAAAAAGTTACTTGGAGTGCTTCTTGAGAAGGGCAATATAACTGAGAAATGTTCCAGTTGAAATTGTATCTCCAAGTCCAACCGTTGAAACTGGGTTTGGAACTAGCCTTGTGGGCACGACAACAACCTTATACTCCCTCATCCTGAGTTTCCTCTTCGCCTCTTCGAACCTTAGCCTAATGTAATCACTCCTCTCATTGAAAGGAACCTTGAGTCCAACTTCATAGTCCTCCGGCTTCGTTATATCTCCGAGGGACGCCCTTGTCGCGGCCAAGATTGCTCCAAACTCTAGGCTTTTTGCAAGCTCCTCCTCACTTAGGGGGTTATCCCTGTGGGTTATGTACATAAGGTAGTAGATCGTGTGAACCTGAAGTACCTCGAAGTTGAGCTCGTCGAGTATTATCATTCCACCTAGGATTGCATCTTCAATCCTATTGTACGTGAATATCCTATCCGCGAGATCCCTATAGCCGAGAACGCTGAGTATGTATGCAATCTCAGCTTCGTCCATTCCAACGCTGTCAACGAGCGGGAATACGTTTGTCACTACTTTCTTTCTAAGCTTCCTGTCTTGGATTGAGGCAAACTCTACGTGAACCTTTATGTCGGCCTCTTTGAGGGCCATTATATCTTCCTTCGCCTTCCTCAAATAGTAGTTCGCGTCCTTTCCATCCGAGTACTGGAGCCTTAATCCCTGGTACCCGGAGAGGATTGCCCCATCAACTTGCCTGCCTATCTCGGGGAGGAAGGGCCTGAGCTCATCTTTAGTTTCGATCCTGCTTATGCTCTCGAACCTTGAAGACACTATAAACCTTCCGGAGTGGGGAACCTCTATAACTTCGTCCCCAAGCTTGAACTTCATTCCCTTCCTGAACTCGAAGATCCTGTTGACCTTAAGGGGATCCCCCTCCCTGTATGCCTCTTGGATCGGCTTTAACTTAAGCTTTCCATCCTCAACTACTGGGTATAAGACACCTTTTCGGAAGAGTTCTGCTAGCCTCTTTGGCAGGAACGGGGTATATGCTATGACCTTTTTTACCTTTAACCCGGCCATTAAGTTGGCTATTATTCCGGCCTGCCCCCCTATCCTCTCCATATCGTACTTGAACGTCTCATCAAACCACCTGTGCATCTCCTCATTTGTTAGGGGAACGGCCATGGGTTTTCCAGTCTTGAGGGCATGTATTAGCCTTGCAACGAAGTCTAACGGTTCTTTAATTTCCCTAGGATATTCTTCAATTCTCCTCCTGATTTCATCTGCTCCAAAAGAGTCAATTAAGTTTTGGACGATTCCAGCTCTTAAATTCACTATAGCATCAACGTTAGCGTTGTACGCTGTATACGCGCTAAGCTTCCTTACTTCCTCGAGCATGATATATCACCTACAGTGTTATTTAATCACAAGACAATCGTGCAATCCTTTAAAAACTTTTTCAACTCATTTATAAAGTAGGGTGCCGAGAAGTGTCCAGTTGGTGAGGCTCATGGCGAGGGATGAAGTTAGGAGAATTCTTCCCGCTGATATTAAGAGGGAAGTGCTCATCAAGGATGAGAAAGCTGAAACCAATCCAAAGTGGGGCTTTCCTCCGGACAAGAGACCTATAGAGTTACACATGCAGTTTGGAGTTATAAACTTGGATAAACCTCCAGGACCAACGAGTCACGAGGTCGTTGCTTGGATAAAGAAGTTATTCAACTTGGAGAAGGCGGGCCACGGTGGAACATTGGATCCTAAGGTAAGTGGAGTCCTGCCCGTAGCTTTAGAAAAGGCAACAAGGGTAGTTCAGGCCTTACTTCCGGCTGGAAAGGAGTACGTAGCTTTGATGCACCTCCACGGTGACGTTCCGGAGGATAAGATAATCAGGGTGATGAAGGAGTTTGAGGGTGAGATAATCCAGAGGCCTCCCCTTAGGAGTGCAGTCAAGAGGAGGCTGAGGACTAGGAAGGTTTACTACATTGAGATCCTCGAAATAGAGGGCAGGGATGTACTGTTTAGGGTTGGAGTGGAGGCTGGAACTTACATAAGATCGCTTATTCACCACATAGGGCTAGCTTTGGGTGTTGGAGCTCACATGGCCGAGCTTAGGAGAACTAGGAGCGGTCCCTTCAAGGAGGATGAAACCCTCGTAACACTCCACGATCTCGTGGACTACTACCACTTCTGGAAGGAGGATGGAATTGAGGAGTACTTCAGGAAGGCAATCCAACCCATGGAGAAGGCCGTTGAGCATCTGCCTAAGGTGTGGATAAAGGATTCAGCCGTTGCCGCTGTAACGCACGGCGCTGACCTAGCGGTTCCTGGGATAGCCAAGCTTAACGCTGGGATAAAGAAGGGGGATCTAGTTGCCATAATGACGCTCAAGGATGAGTTGGTGGCCTTAGGAAAGGCTATGATGACAAGTCAGGAGATGCTTCAGAAGAGCAAGGGGATAGCTGTGGACGTAGAAAAAGTGTTCATGCCCAGGGACTGGTATCCAAAGATGTGGTAATTACATTTCAAACAATTTTTTAAAGTGTATATGCGTTGGCTTATTGGTGGTTAGATGAAGAAATATCCCGTAGTTATTTTACTGCTAATGGTTGTAATAGCTCAGGGGTGCATTCAAACAACGCCCACCACCACGTCTACCCAAACAATCCACAATGAGTTTATCCGAATGCAAGTTTCTGATAGGGTCTACGTTGAGATAGATCCGAGGCTTGAACTATTGCAGATCTTGTATAGGATTTCCGATTCAAGCTGGTATAGGGAGCACGTTGACCCAAAAAAGATAGGAATAACTTCCGAAAAATATTCATACATCAAAGACGTTGACGAGTACTTCACTCAATACAGGAACATGAAAGCCGTTAAAATGGTTAATGAAATGATCTCGATGGGCTTAACCTACGATGCCATTCCGGAATTCGCAATTCACCTCGACCCTGTAAACTTCTCTAAGGCCGTGGAGTGGGATGACATGCTCGAGCTGAGGCCGTTCTTGGACACGAAAAAGCTTGACGAGTTTGCGAGTGCTATCGCTGAATTCGCCAACAAAACGAACTTCTGGGAGTTCTATAGGGATCATGAAGAATTTTACAACAGAACTTTGGGGGAGTTCGTTGAGGACAATCCCGGGATCCCCGAGCTGGTAAATATTGAAGAGGAGTTCTTCGGTGAGAATGCATCGGCATGGCACATTATTCCGATGACTGTTTTCTGCTGCCACGGGCACGGGTACTACCTTCGGGGGAAGAACGGAGTTGTAATATACGCTTTCCTAGGCTTTAGAGGGCTGAAAAATGGGATTCCCGTGGTGCCGGCCACCGCTATGGGGTCAAGCTTTTTGGCCCATGAATTTGCTCACAGCTTCGTAAATCCCGCCGTTGATAAATACTACGGTCTCTTTGAGCCCTATGAGTCGCTTTTTGATCCCGTTTCGAATAAACTAAAGGCAATGGCTTATTCTGACTTTAAGACAATGCTCTACGAAACGTTCGTTAGGGCGTTTGAAGTTTACTACCTCAACGCCACGGGAAACGAAAAAGCTGCAACTCTAAAGCTCAATTCGGAGAAGAAGACATTTTACTTCATAGATAAAGTGTATCATGCCTACGTAAATGATTATATGAACCACAGGGACAAGTACAGGACATTCGAAGACTTCATGCCCAGGCTTGCCGAAGTCATTGGAGAAGTTTACAATGAGACCGATGGGGGAAAGAACGTTGAGGTTCCCCTAACGGTTAGTGACTTTTTAATGGCCCTTAAAGATAAGGGTGGGATAGTGGCTTATGATTACGGTGAGCATGCAAGGAAGCTGGCGTTTTGGATTTATGATAGATTTAAATCTATGGGGCTGAAAGTTGAGATAAAGCCCATCTCAGAGTTAAATGGGAAAGATAAGGAGCGGAACTTGCTCCTGGTTATGCTCTCAAGCAATCCCCTAGTTCAGGAAATCAAGGGACCGATGGTGATTAATGGAACGAGGGTTTACAGTAGGAAAAGCAAAAAATATTACTCGGGATCTCTAAGGATCTTTGAGGTTGTTAGGAACCCATGGAGTGGAGATTCACTGATTTTCGCAATCATAGCTACCGATGATAGGGCACTGAACAACATCCATGCCTACAACGATATGACGTATAGCATAAGGGATTCTAAGGATAGGTTGCTCGAGGCGGGATAGTCAAAGGAACTGCAGGAGTTGCTGATATAAAGTTTTCATTTCCTTGGCTGGGCCTTCTAAGGTTGCCTTCGTTTTCCCCTGTATCTCAATTACTCCCTTTTTGCTTATTATTCCCGTCTCCCTGTATTTTATCCCCTGAAGCTCGTCAAGTTTAAACGTCACGACATCATCGCTCTTAAATACCAGGCCCCTTCGGGCGTAGAGGATTATTCTCTTATTGGTCACGACCAGCGTGTAGAGTTTATCTCCATAGGTTACCTGGGTCTTACTTTGAAATTTTATTTCTTCACCTGGGAGGAGGTAGTCTTCTAGGGCCATTATACCTTCCTCCACTCGGTACCTCCGCATTTGGGACAGACTGGCCTTGAGCCTATTCCAAGCAACCCTCCCTTTCGCTTGAAGTTTCTTATGCAGTCAGCACAGTACACTGTTCCACAATTTTTGCACTGGTAGAATGCTGGGCCGAAAAATCCCTTCTTTCTTCCACATATGGAACAAACTAGGGCCATTCCCTCCTCCCTCCGGGTATATAAATTTTATTGTAGTTATGATCAATAATTCCCTCCTCCCGGAGGGTTAATTTATTATTTATATGGGGGAGAGCGCGCTGATCCAAAGAGGGAAAGGTAATAAATTTGGCCATGTATCCTACCCTAGGTGATTAGAGTGGAAACCCGGAAGTGTCCTTTATGTGGTGGAACCATGGTCAAAAGCAGGGGCAAATATGCAGGTCATGCCCGTTACTTTTGGCAACCTCCATGGAAGAGCAAGACCACTGGGCTTTTAAGACCTGTTTTGGAAGCAACTCCTTGGCTTTGCCTTGATTGCGGGGCTGTGATAGCTTATATTGAGGATGAAAAACTTCAAATCCTAAGGGAAGAGTTCGAAGAAGAAAAGCTGAAAGGTGCCCAGACTTGAAGGCTTACGCAATAGGTTTCACTCCCCAGGAAGTTGAAGAGTTAAAGAAAATCCTGGGAATGGAAGTTTTATGCATCCCAGAGTACTGCAGGGATTGGGCTCTCGCTTCAATAGTATCCCAGGAAAAGCTTGAGGGAAGGTGTGATTGGCACTTCAGGAGGTTTATAATAATCCACGAGGCCACGAATGAAGAAATAAAGAAAATCTTGGAGGCTGTAAAGCAGAAGTTTGACAACGTTATATTTGCAACAATCACGCCGACTTCACTTACTTGGAGGCTTGAACACCTGCTCAACGAGCTAATAAGGGAGGATGAGTACTTCAAAAACTTAAGGAGAAGGGGCCCTATCTGGAGTTCTGACAGTTCTCCTTTACTTCTACCTCAAACTCTTTCTTTAATATTCCCCTCCAGAAATCCACATCTTTACTTGCAACTCCTCTAGTATCATAGATTACCTCGAGCCTGTACTTTCCTCCCTTTGTGACGTTCCACCAGCACAGGTCAATTCTATATTCCGTGCTCACGCTCTCCCCAGGCTTTAAGTCAACGACGCTTTCATTTCCTAAGGACAGGTAAGTTGGAACCCGTCCCATAAACTTTAACTCTTCACTGCCCTTGAACAGCTTGTACTTCACCGTTATAAAGTAGATCGGCCTCGCAACTCTAATCGTCTTATTACCGATATTTGTGACTTCTATCTTGGCCAAGTACTGGTTGTTCTTATCGTAGTGCAACTCAACTTTCAGATCAATCACCCTGAACTTTGAAGGCATTGTTGTTTGTTCCTGTCCTATGCATCCCGCCATTAGTACAACTAACGCTATTAGGAATAGCGAACTAACCCTCATGGGTAAAAATATCCACAAATCCTTAAATAACTTCTGGCAGATGCTAGACCATGCCTCACTATTACTCGCGGGAACCTCAAACTCCTCTGAAAACCAAAACGATTGAAGTTTGCATTAGAGGTCATTGCTTTAGATTTATAACGGCTAGCGGCGTCTTTTCCTTTGGCAAGCTTGACAGGGGAACTGAATTATTAATAGAGAGCATGTTCCTTGATCCACGATGGCGAGTTCTCGACTTAGGCTGTGGCTACGGTGCAATAGGGATAGTAGCATCGAGATTCGTTGAGTACGTTGTCATGACCGACATAAACAAGAGGGCGGTGATGATAGCAAAGAAGAATCTAAAGCTGAACAACGTTAAAAACGCTGAAGTTAGGTATGGCGATCTGTACGAGCCCGTTAAGGGAGAAAAGTTCAATTCAATAATTACAAATCCTCCAGTTCATGCGGGAAAGGATGTTCTTGAAAGGATTATTAGGGGGGCTCCCCTTTATCTTGAAGATGATGGTCTTCTGCAAATAGTTGTAAAGACGAAGCAAGGAGCTAAGTGGGTGAAAGAAGTCATGGAAGGTACTTTTAGCGAGGTTGTTGAACTTGCTAAGGGTAGTGGCTACAGGGTTTACGCTGGGAAGAAATAGTTATAAACGCATCACGTTGAATGGTATCGAGGGTAAAGTTTATTAAAGGCTTAATGCAGGACACCTTCACCGAGTGGGAGTGCCGGGATAGCCCAGCCTGGTAGGGCGCGGGCCTTGAGAGCCCGTGGGCGTTTGCCCGCCGGGGTTCAAATCCCCGTCCCGGCGCCAGAATTATCCTTATAATTTGAGGGGTGGTAAAATGGCTGATTTCAGGCACATAGTTCGTGTTGCGGGAGTTGATTTGGATGGACACAAGCAATTAAGGTGGGCGCTCACCGCTATCAAGGGAGTCGGCATTAACTTCGCCACAATGGTCTGCAGAGTTGCAGGGCTCGACCCTTTCATGAAAGCAGGCTATCTTACGGATGAGCAGGTCAAGAAGATAGAGGAAATACTCGTCGATCCAGTTGCCCATGGAATCCCACGGTGGGCAGTTAACAGGCCGAAGGACTACGAGACGGGTAGGGATATGCACCTCATTACTGCCAAGCTTGACATGGCGATAAGAGAGGACATCATGAGGCTCAGGAGGATAAGGGCCTACAGGGGTATCAGGCACGAGCTTGGTCTACCAGTTAGAGGTCAGAGAACTAGATCCAACTTCAGGAGAGGTCAGACAGTTGGTGTGAGCAGGAAGAAGAAGTGATGGGGTGGTGAGAAATGGGAGATCCTAAGAGGCAGAGGAAGAAGTACGAGACTCCGCCTCACCCATGGATTAAGGAGAGGCTCGACAGGGAAAGGGTGCTAATGGACAAGTACGAGCTGAAGAACAAGAAGGAGCTCTGGAAGCACGAGACTCAGCTTAAGAACTTCAGAAGAAGGGCGAGAAGGCTGCTAGCTGCAAGAGGTAAGCAGGCCGAGATCGAGAGACAACAGTTGCTCGCCAGACTTAAGAGGCTTGGCCTCCTTCCTGAGGATGCCGTCCTCGATGACGTTCTCTCCCTGACAATCGAGGACATCCTTGAGAGGAGGCTACAGACGATAGTCTACAAGAAGGGACTGGCTAGGACAATGAGGCAGGCTAGGCAGCTCATAGTCCATGGTCACATTGAGGTCAACGGCCAGATAATAAGATCACCGAGCTACCTTGTCCTTAAGGAAGAGGAGGACACGATTACCTATGCAAGAACATCACCTTTCGCGAACCCACAGCACCCCGAGAGGATGATGATTGAGAAGGCTAAGCAGGGTGGTGAGGCATGAGCGAGGAGCAGGTTAACATCAAGAAGAAGGAGAAGTGGGGTATAGCCCACATATACTCAAGCTACAACAACACGATAATCCACATCACCGACATCACCGGGGCTGAAACGATAAGCAGGTGGAGCGGTGGTATGGTGGTTAAGGCTGACAGGGATGAGCCTTCACCTTATGCAGCTATGATTGCAGCAAAGAGGGCCGCTGAGGAGGCCCTTGAGAAGGGAATCATTGGGGTTCACATAAGGGTAAGGGCCCCAGGAGGAAGTAAGAGCAAGACTCCTGGGCCCGGAGCCCAGGCAGCGATTAGAGCTCTCGCTAGGGCTGGCCTTAAGATAGGTAGGGTTGAGGATGTTACTCCAATTCCACACGATGGTACTAGGCCTAAGGGCGGTAGGAGAGGTAGGCGTGTCTGATTCCTCTATTTTATTTTCGTGGAGGAGTGAAAATGGTTGAGGTTGAGATTCTCGAAAAGAGGGACGATTCAATTAAGTTCATTCTAAAAGGTGTTCACGTTGCCTTTGCAAACGCCCTAAGAAGAACTATTCTTGCTGAGGTTCCAACGTTTGCCGTGGATGAGGTTGAGTTCTATGAGAATGATTCTGCACTCTTTGATGAGATTATAGCCCACAGGCTCGCCATGATCCCGCTCACAACCCCGGTTGACAGGTTTGAGCTCGATGCCCTTGAGCTTGACGATTATACAGTAACTCTTTCCCTTGAAGCTGAGGGCCCAGCAATAGTTTATTCTGGTGACTTAAAGAGCGATGATCCTGATGTTAAGCCCGTGACTCCAGATATTCCAATAGTTAAGCTGGCCAAGGGTCAGAGGCTCGTGTTCAATGCATATGCAAAGCTTGGAAGGGGAAAGGATCACGCAAAGTGGCAGCCGGGCTTTGTGTACTACAAGTACTACACTAAGATCCACATAAGCAAGGAGATCGAGGGCTGGGAAAAGCTGAAGAAGCTCGCTAAGAAGAGGGGGTTACCCGTAGAGGAGACGGATTCTGAGGTTATAGTAACTACAATAAAGCCCTTCTACATTCCAAAGGAATTTGAAGAATACGAAGGAGATAAGATTTGGGAAGAGATAGTGCCCGACACGTACGTTTTCACGGTTGAAACTAATGGAGAACTTCCCGTTGAGGAGATAGTTAGCATTGCGCTCAAGATACTCATGAGGAAGGCCGATAGGTTTATAAATGAACTTCAAAGATTAGCTGGATGACCTGAGCGGGGGTTGCCGAGCCTGGCCAAAGGCGCGGGATTTAGGGTCCCGTCCCGTAGGGGTTCCGGGGTTCAAATCCCCGCCCCCGCACCACACTTTCACGCTCACCCCGCCCTTGTCGGTTTCCCTGCGGCGAGATAATAGCTTAAGGAGGATGGCTTTATGAAGAGGACTGGTCCAACTGATCCAAACCTTAGAAGGCTCATTCGCTTCCTAAGGAAGAAGTCAAATGAGCAGGGTGTAAAGATCTGGAAGGACATAGCTTGGAGGCTCGAAAGGCCCAGAAGGCAGAGGGCAGAAGTCAACGTCAGTAAGATAAACAGGTACGCAAGGGAGGGTGAAATGATAGTAGTTCCTGGGAGCGTCCTTGGTGCTGGAAGGCTCGAGAAGAAGGTTATTGTTGCGGCATGGAAGTTCAGTGAGACCGCAAGGAGGAAGATCATTGAAGCTGGGGGAGAGGCAATAACAATTGAGGAGCTCGTCGAGAGGAATCCGAAGGGAAGTGGAGTAAGGATAATGGAGTGATGAGCCATGAGGATTATTAACGCTGATGGTTTAATCCTTGGAAGGCTTGCTTCAAAAGTTGCAAAGATGCTCCTTGAGGGCGAGGAGGTTGTAATAGTCAACGCTGAGAAGGCTGTAATAACGGGCAACAGGGATGTTATATTCAAGAAGTACAAGCAAAGGACAGAACTCAGAACCTTGACAAATCCCAGGAGAGGTCCCTTCTATCCAAAAAGGAGCGATGAAATTGTGAGGAGGACTATCAGAGGAATGCTCCCATGGAAGACCGACAGGGGAAGGAAGGCCTTCAAGAGGCTTAAGGTGTACGTCGGCGTTCCAAAGGAGTTCCAGGGGAAGCAGCTCGAGACGATAATGGAGGCCCACGTTTCAAGGCTCTCAAGGCCAAAATATGTCACAGTTGGTGAGGTTGCCAAGTTCTTGGGAGGAAAGTTCTGAGGTGGTGTGAATGAGGATTATCCAGACTACTGGTAAGAGGAAGACCGCTATCGCGAGGGCGGTTATTAGGGAAGGTAAGGGTAGGGTTAGGATCAACGGGAAGCCCGTTGAAATTATCGAGCCAGAGATCGCAAGGTTCACGATCCTTGAGCCCCTGATCCTTGCCGGGGAGGAGATATGGAACAGCGTTGACATTGACGTTAAGGTTCAGGGCGGAGGTTTCATGGGTCAGGCCGAGGCCGCTAGAATTGCAATAGCTAGGGCACTGGTAGAGTGGACTGGGGATATGAACCTTAAGGAGAAGTTCATGAAGTACGACAGGACAATGCTCGTTGGAGATCCCAGAAGGACAGAGCCCCACAAGCCCAACAGGTCAACCAAGGGTCCAAGAGCGAAGAGGCAGAAGAGCTATCGTTGATCTTCCTCCGTTAATTTTAAAAACTCTTTATTATCGAAAAGCGAGTGGGGTGTAAGCCGTTGATAATTCCCGTGAGATGCTTTACCTGTGGGAAGGTAATTGGCGATAAGTATTACGAGTTCAAGAGAAGAGTCGAGGCAGGGGAGGATCCCGAGAAGGTGCTTGATGATCTTGGCCTTGAGAGGTACTGTTGCAGGAGGATGCTCCTCAGTCACGTTGAGTTAATCGATGAGATAATGCACTATAGGGTTTATTAAAAACCAGCCTTTCTTTGTTTAGGTGGGGCCGTGGGGTAGCTTGGCTATCCTCCCGGCCTGGGGCGCCGGTGACCCGGGTTCAAATCCCGGCGGCCCCACCAAAATTTTAGAGGTGGTGTCCGTGTTCAAGTACACGAGATTTGAAAAAGCTAGGATTATAGGTGCAAGGGCTCTCCAGATAGCAATGGGGGCACCGGTCCTTATAGACGTTCCCGAAGGAATAACACCTTTGGATGCGGCAATCATGGAGTTTGAAAAGGGTGTGATACCAATAACAGTAATTAGGCCGAGCTGATGCGGGATGAGCGTCATACAGAACGTTATAGGAAGGGTTATAGTATTGAGAGGGGGAAAGTATTCGGTTGAAGTAGATGTTGTAACCGATGACGGTTTTGGTAGGTTTGCTTCTCCTATTGAAGAAAACCCTCTTCTTCACATTGCCGAGGCGAGAAGGGCTGTGAGTGAAGTTGACGAAATAATTGGGCCTGAGCTCATTGGCTTTGACGCCGTTGAACAGGAACTTATTGACAGCTACCTATGGGAAATTGATGGAACTGACGACCTAAGCCATATAGGGGCAAATACGGCCTTAGCGGTTTCTGTTGCTATAGCAAAAGCCGCTGCAAGCTCTAGGGACCTCTCCCTATACTCGTACATTGGAGGCACATTCACAACAGAACTCCCAGTTCCAATACTTACGTTCGCTGGGGATGAGAAGTTTGAATATCATTTGATTGTTAGAGATCTCCTCGAGGTCACGGATATAATTGACGCAATAAGCAAGATATTGGAGAAATCCTCGGAGCTGAGCTTGGAATCACTTTCCAAGGCTTCTGAGGAAGTGGGGATGGAGCTTGGTCTTGAGGTAGCCCTTGGAATTACGATGAAAAAAGAAATGGACATAGAATCGGTTCTTAACTTAGTGGAAGACAATAACATAGCGTACATAAAACCCATAGGAGAGCCAGAACTCTTCCTTGAGCTTATAGCGGGCACTCATGGAGTATTTATAGATGGAGAATATCTCTTCAGAACCAAGAACATATTGGATAGGAGGTATTACAACGCACTATCAATAAAACCTATAAACCTTGGAACGCTCACCGACTTGTATAACTTCGTGAACGATGTGAAGGCCGAAAAAATAACCCCAATTTTGGCTGAGGCTAAGTACGAGCCGGCTGATGAAACTCTCCCTCACGTGGCGCTGGGCCTTAGGTGCCCGGCTATGTTAATAAATTGGAACTCAGTCGAGAAAATTAACGAGCTGAATAGGATAGCTGAAGAGTTGGGTGAAAGGGGTAGGATAATAACGTTTGAAGAGTAAGGAGGTGGTTGGAGATGGCTGATGAGTATCTCGTTCCACTTGACCAATATCTAGCAGCTGGAGTCCATATAGGGACACAGCAGAAAACCAAGGACATGAAAAAGTTCATCTACAGAGTCAGACAGGACGGCCTCTACGTCCTTGATGTTAGGAAGACTGATGAGAGGCTTAAAGTAGCGGGCAAATTCTTGGCAAAGTTCGAGCCCCAGAGCATACTTGCAGTAAGCGTTAGGCTTTATGGCCAGAAGCCCGTGAAGAAGTTCGGGGAGGTTACAGGAGCTAGGGCAATGCCCGGAAGATTTCTCCCTGGGACAATGACAAATCCTGCAGTAAAGAACTTCTTTGAGCCCGATGTGATAATTATTACAGATCCCAGAGCAGATCACCAGGCAATGAAAGAGGCCGTAGAGGTTGGCATTCCAATAGTTGCCCTCGTTGATACTGAGAACCTCCTGAGCTATGTTGATCTTGCAATACCAACAAACAACAAGGGTAGAAAGGCCTTGGCTTTAATATACTGGATCCTAGCCAGGGAGATACTCTACAACAGGGGGGAGATACAGAGCAGAGAAGACTTTAAAGTGCCAGTTGAGGAGTTTGAGATGAAGATAGTCAGGAGATGACTCCCTCTCTATTATTCTATTCTTGGTGTTGAAATTGCTTGTCTGTACTAAGTGCGGGAGAAAATTTGAGGAAAAATTTCTTCTGCAGTGTGAGTGTGGGGGAACGTTGTTCGTTGAAAGGAAGTATAATGCATTTCTTCCAGATTCTAGATTCTTTGATATTAGAAGGTACTTAAAATACCTTCCAGTTGATGTTAGTTTCTTGCCCAAAATACCGCCAATTATAACTCCAGTTGTTGAAATTGAAGGAATAAAATTTAAGCTGGATTACCTCCACCCCACAGGTTCATTCAAAGACAGGGGGACCTTCGTTACAATAGCGAAGCTCAAAGAGGAAGGAATAGGTGAGGTAGTCCTAGACAGTTCTGGGAATGCCGCACTTAGCTTGGCATTTTACTCTATGATCTCTGGGATTAAGGCTCACATATTCCTTTCCTATGATGCAAAGCCTGGGAAAATTTCAGCCTTGATGAATCTAAACGCGAAAGTTCACTTCGTTGAAGGTGACAGAATGGAGGTTCATGAGAGCGCAGTTGAATTCTCTAAGGCCACGGGAATTCCCTATGTGAGCCACTGGCTAAATCCCTACTTCATTGAAGGTACTAAGACTATAGCTTTTGAAATATACGAGGAAATTGGGGTTCCTGAGGAAATCTTCATACCAACTGGAAGTGGAACGGCCTTCCTGGGAGTATGGAAAGGATTTAAGGAGCTTATGGAGATGGGAGAGATAGACAGGCTCCCAAAACTCATTGCAGTTCAGGCGGAGGGCTTCGAGAGCCTCTGTCCAAGATCGCCCAGGATTAATAAGCTTGCCGATGGAATAGCAATTCCAAACCCTCCAAGGCTTGAGGAAATGAGAAGGGCTCTTAAAGAAACTGGGGGTTATTGTATAAGTGTTGGGGAAGATGATACTCTAGCAGCATATCACTGGCTTAAGATGAGAGGGCTTTTAGTCGAGGAAACATCAGCTACTGCTCTTGCGGGATACTGGAAGGCTAAGGAGGAGGGTATTGCGGCGGAGAATTCTTTAATACTCTTAACTGGCGTTAAGAGGTAATTCTATAAACCTCCTCTTCTAAGCATTTTCTGGTGGTGAGGATGATAAGGTATCCAGCTGTAGCCGGCCAATTTTACCCTACAGGTGACGAGTTAACAGAGATGCTTGAGAGGTTCTTCAGCGATCTCGGCGAGGAGGGAAGCAAGAGAAGGATCACCGCAGGGGTTGTCCCTCACGCTGGCTATGTTTTTTCAGGCTATACTGCTTCGAGAACGTACAAGGCCATATATGAGGATGGCCTTCCGGAGACTTTCGTAATCCTGGGGCCGAACCATACGGGTATGGGCTCTCCGATAGCAGTTTACCCTGAAGGAGAGTGGGAGACCCCCCTAGGGAGGGTTAAGGTGGACGATGAGATGGCAAAGGCCATCGTTGAACTCTCAAACATTGCGGATCTTGATGATCTGGCCCACCGCTATGAGCATTCGATTGAAGTTCAGCTACCCTTCATCCAGTACCTTGCGGATTTGGCTGGGAAGGATTTCACTATAGTCCCCATAACTTTGGGAATTCAGGATGAGGATATTGCGGAAACCCTAGGTAAGGCCGTTTATGAAGCATCTCAGTCCTTAGGAAGGGATGTTATTGTAATAGCCTCCACAGACTTCATGCACTACGGCTACTTCTACGGCTACGTTCCCTTCACTGGGAGGGCCGAAGAGCTACCAAACATGGTCAAAGAATGGGACATGAGAGTCATAAGGAGAATCCTCGACTTTGACGTTAAGGGGATGTTCGAGGAGATTAGGGCCATGAATCACACCATGTGCGGCCCTGGGGGAGTTGGGGTTGGAATAGTGTACTCAAAGCTGATGGATGCAGTTGAGGCTGAGCTACTCCACTATACCACTAGCTTTGAAGTTAGCAGGAGCACAGATGCAATAGTTGGCTACGCTAGCATAGTTATGAGGAGGTAAGGGAGTTGAGGGTTCTGGTCTCGGCTCCCGCTAAAATAATCTTGTTTGGCGAGCACAGTGTCGTCTACGGGAAGCCCGCGATAGCCGCAGCTATAAATTTAAGGACGTACGTTGAGGCCGAGCTGAGGAGGGATGATAGAATAAGGATAGAGGCCCATGACATTAAGGTCCCTGGGCTTACTGTCTCTTTCTCGGAGAACGAGATATACTTCGAGAGCGATTACGGTAAAGCCGCCGAAGTCCTCAGCTATGTGAGGCAGGCGATAGAATTGGCCATGGAGGAAGCTGGAGTTAGGAAGGGGATTAATGTTTCGATAACCTCCCAAATTCCCGTTGGTGCCGGTTTAGGCTCTTCAGCGGCCGTTGCCGTGGCAACTATTGGTGCAGTTTCAAAGCTTTTAGGTTTGGAACTCACGCGGGAAGAAGTGGCCAGGTTAGGCCACAAAGTTGAGCTCTTAGTTCAGGGGGCTTCGAGCGGCATTGACCCAACGGTTTCCGCCATGGGCGGTTTCTTGTATTACGAAAAGGGCAATTTTAAGCATCTTCCTTTCATGGAGCTACCAATAGTCGTTGGATACACAGGCTCAAGTGGCTCAACCAAGGAGTTAGTGGCAATGGTGAGGAGAAGATACGAGAGTATGCCTGAGTTAATAGTTCCAATACTTAACGCGATGGGAAAGCTAGTGGAGAAAGCGAGGGATATAATAATATCGGAACTCGATGAGGAGGAGAAGTTCGCTAAGCTTGGGGAACTAATGAACATAAATCACGGCCTTCTGGATGCCTTGGGAGTTTCAACTAAAAAGCTCAGTGAGCTCGTTTATGCAGCAAGAACCGCTGGGGCGCTTGGTGCCAAGATAACCGGGGCGGGAGGAGGGGGATGTATGTACGCTCTGGCCCCAGGAAAGCAACGAGAAGTTGCAACTGCAATCACGATAGCAGGAGGAACCCCGATGATAACAGAGATCAGCAGGGAAGGATTGAGGATAGAGGAGGTCATAAAATGATGATTGTAAAGATTGGTGGTAGTGTTCTAAGTGATAAGACGAGGAAGTTCCACTTTAGGGCAGAAGTCGTGAGGAGGATAGCGTACGAGCTCTCGAGGTTCTTCCCTGAGGAGAAGTTTATAGTGGTTCACGGTGGTGGTAGCTTCGGCCATCCTCTAGCTCAAAAGTTTGGGATTAGGGAGGGGCTGAGGGATTACTCGAGTAGGCACGGCTTCGTAGTTACTCATCTAGCCATGCTTGACTTGACCTCAAGGGTTGCCAAGTGCTTTCTCGAAAACCACCTTCCAGCTTTTCCCATCTCAAGCTCTTCCATATTCATAACTGAAAACGGTAGGATAGTTAGAGGATCCCTCGAAGTAGTTAAGGAAGCAATTAAGGGAGAGTTCATCCCCCTCCTGTTTGGAGATGTCTCCTTCGACGTAAAGAAAGGTATAGAGATAGTTTCTGGGGACGAGATAATTCTTTACCTAGCAGAGGAGTTCAAGCCCGAAAAGGTGATATTCTTGATGGATGTTGACGGTATCTATGATAGGTATCCTGGAGGGCAGCTTTTAAGGGAAATAAGGGCTGAAGAACTAAAGAACCTTGAAGTCTGTGGTTCAGCTGGAATCGACGTTACGGGAGGAATAAGGAAAAAGCTCGAGGTTGCTAGGGAACTTACTAAGTACACCGGGGAAGTGTGGTTCGTTAATGGGTTAATAAAAGATAGGTTGAGTGAGGCGATAATTGGAAACGCCTTGGGCACCGTTGTCATGCCTTAAATTTTTCCTTTCATCCTTTCTTGTAGCTCGTACAACTGGGCTATTCTCTCTATCGTATCTGCATCTTCCGGTCCCTTATCATCTCTCAGTGCAACGTACCTGGGGAACCTTAAGGCGAATCCGCTTCTGTACTTGGGGCTCTTCTGTATCTCTTGGTACGTAACTTCAATGACTATCTTTGGCTCTACCCACACCCTCTTTCCTTCCTCCTTGATTATTAGGGGCTTCAACATCTTTGTAAACTCCACAAGATCTTCATCTGTAAATCCACTCCCAACCTTTCCGACCTCGAGGAACTCCCCAGTTTCTGGATCGTACGCTCCCAGGATGAACGATCCAAGTAAGTGTGCTCTCCTTCCCTCTCCCCACTCCGCTCCAATTATAACAAGATCAAGATCTTCCATCGTTGGCTTTATCTTGAGCCACTTCTTGCCCCTGTTACCTGGTTCGTACACTGCATCTAACCTTTTTGCCATCAATCCCTCGTGCCCCATCTCGAGGGCCCTCTTGTAGAATGCCTCTGCCTCTTCAGCATTCTTCGTTATTAGGTTTTCAGCGATCTTTATCTTTCCGTTAGGCTCTACTATCTCTTCAAGCTTCTTCCTCCTGTCTATGAACTTGGTGTCTATCATGCTGACGCCATCAACGTAGAGAACGTCGAAGAGGTTTAGCTCGAGTGGTATCTTCTTCATCATCTCCTCTATGTTATGCTTCCTCCTAAACCTCCTTAGAACATACTGGAAAGGTAATGGTCTTTCGTTCTCCCCTATCGCCACAAGTTCTCCTTCAACGATGGCTTTTTCTGGCTTTACTGCCTCCTTTATGGCCTCGACTATCTCTGGAATTGCCCTCGTGACGTTCTCTAGTCTTCTTGAGTACACTATTATCCTGTCTCCGTCTTTGTGCACCTGCACCCTAGCTCCGTCATATTTTATCTCGAACTCGGCCTCCCCACCCATCTCGAGGAGGGCTTCCTTTATGTTGGCTGCCTGCTGAGCAAGCATTGGCTTTATTGGCTTTCCTATCTGTATCGTAACCTTTGCTAATCCTTCGTTACCCTCTAACTTTGCAACCTTAGCTACGAATCCAAAATCACTTGTCAGCATGTACGCCCTCTCAACGAGCTCTACCTTAACGTGGAATGCCAATGCTATAGCATCCCTTAGTAGACCTTCAGCAACTCCCGTTCTCATGGTTCCCAGGACTGTTCTCGCTATGTACTTTGCTTCAATTGGTTCGGCATCCATGAAGAGGTTTGCCAAGTACTTCATCTTCTTTTCTTGACTTCCTTCTCCCATTGTTTCTGCAACTTTAACTAGGGTTTGATATACTCTCTTGATCGTTAGTGGCTGGGAGAAGAAGCTTCTCTGCTTTCTCTTCTTCACGGCAAGTGCTATGCTTTCTCCTAGGTCACCGGTATCTTTCACAGAGTTCTCTATCTCCTTAGCATCAATGCCCGTTGCCATGGCGACGGCCTTTATGAGTAGCTTCTCACCAACACCAAGCTCCCTCTCGTCCCACTCTGGAAAGACATCTCCAAGGATTAGGTATGGAATAAATTCAAGGTGATCGTCTGGAACTTTTTTAAGAAAATCTGCAACAAGTCTGGTCTTTATTAGCTTCATTGTGGTTTTCTCTAACTTCTGATAGAGTTGGGCTAACTCGAGGTACCTCATATTCGTTCCCCAAAAATAAAAGGGAGAAGAGGTATAAAACCTTAGACCTTTTCAAGAATTAGTTCAGTGGGAGTTGGGTTTGCAAGGTTATCACTAACTGGACATCTCTCTTCTACTCTCTTGAGCCACTCCCTTAGAGTTTCCTCATCAACATCAGCATCTACTCTAACCACTGCCTTAACTGTCTTGAACCCTGCCCTGCCCTCATCTTGTCCCATGAATTTTGCTGGGTTAAATATTCCGGTAACTTCAATTTCAAGGTTCTTGATTTCAAAACCCATATCCTTTGCTACCATGTGCCCCACTATATTTATGCAACCAACTAACGCTGCGAGAACGTATTCTATTGGAGATGGTGCTTCTCCACCTAGCTTATCCATGATTATTTCGTAATCTCCTGCCTTTATGGATGTCTTTGTGGGAGAAAGGGCCTTCCCAACTACCTTGATCTCTAGGTCTTTATACTTCGCCATGGATATCCCTCACTTTACCTTAATTTCATGTATTTAAAAGTCGTTCCTTAACTTTTTGTTCTTCACTGTAATATTTGTATACATGGATACATCTGCTTGTTAGAAGAAAAACTATGGGTGACAAAAGGCTTTTGAGAGTATGGGGGGATGTTATCTCGGGGGAATTCATGAAGTTGGTTGGCGAGCACAAGGCTAAGAAGGGATTAATAAGGATGGAAATTGAAGAAGAGCATGGAATAGTTAAAAACATTGTAATAAGTGGAGATTTCTTTATATATCCGGAGGACATCATTGAAGAACTTGAAAAACATTTAGTAGGAAAAAGGCTTGAGAGTCTTGAGGCCACAATAGAAGATTTCTTTTCAGTAAGACACGATGTTGAGATGCCTTATCTAAACGTTGAAGACTTTAAAATAGCCCTTAGAAAAGCTTTGGAGGAATGTAAATGGGAAGGAAATTAAAGTTCTTTACATTCTTGTTAGGCACTTTCTTTTTAGGAGTATTCGTAGGTGTTATCATAGCGAAAATGAACCCTTCCGCAGCTGAGTATCTTTTTAAATTTCTTAGGGAAGTCTTTGGGGAGGGAAGACTTCCTAGTGGATTCAGTTTGTTTCTCTTAATCTTCTTGAATAATACAAGGGTTGCCATAATAATGGCCTTTGGTGGCCTTGTTTTTGGAATACTCCCCCCACTTATCTTACTCTTTAATGGTGCTGTTGTGGGGATAGTTGGGTACCATGTCTCAAGTATGGGAGAACCATTAAGGAAAGTCATATTGGCAATAGTTCCTCACGGGATTCTTGAAGTTCCTGCCTTAGTAATTGCGGGTGTCGGGGGAATGAATTGGTTTGCAGAATTAGTTCTTGGAGAAGGTGATTTCTCTGAGAGATTTAAGAGAGGATTTAAGGAGATGTTAAAGCTTTTGTTCGTGGCTATACTCCTTCTCTTCGTAGCTGCGCTTGTAGAGGCCTTCATAACCCCTAAGATTGCTGGAATAGGATAGCCTTTCTACTTCTTCAACTATAACATCAACTGGGTTTTCCATTGAGCTCATGATCATTCTGATGTGCTTCCTGTATATGTTATTCTTCCGTATAATTTCCCAAGCCTTCGTTGCTACCTCTACTGGATTTGTAGAATGGAATTTAACTCCGAGTTCTATTAACCACTTAGTAACTGCTAGTAATCTCCCTGGATATGTTGAGATTGCTGGGGTTCCTAAGGCGAGAGCCTCCCTATTCATAGTTCCGCCGGCCCCAATCATTAATTTTGCATAGAACAGGAGGGTTAGCGTGTCAACAACATTTTCGGGTATTATTACATTCTCGAATCTTTCAAATACCTTCTTCTGCTCTTCAGTTCTGGGGAATAAGACTATAGGCATGTCGGGGAGCAGAGGTATTATATCTTCAAGTATGCTCCTCTCTTTATCTCCGTTAAAGTAGTTAGCCTTTATTGGCTCTGGCCGCATAACTATATATGAGTACTCTTTAAGCCCTAATTCTTTCAGGACACTCTTATTTGGCGTAAACCCATAGACATTAGCTATTTCAGCTATTCCTTCGATGCCTCTAAGGGAATTTGGGTTTGCTCCGCATTTCAATAGTTCATAAACATCTATCACGCTTGGATATATCAACCTGGTAGTAAAAGGAAACATTAGCTTATTCTGGGGTGTGGCAGTTTCATTGTCTACAAACCCTATGGAGGGTATTTTTAATCCAAAAGCTATCCTGGGAGCTTCTGGATTATTTTTATATAATGCGATGTCAGGTTTCTCTTCTATAATGAGCTTGGAGAGCTTGTACACCCTCTCCGTACTTGCCAGTAGCTTTCCCTCTAATGTTGCTCCTCCGTGCTTTCCCACGGAAATGTAATCTATCCCCAACATATCAAGGACACTTGTTAATCCATCGAATTCACGCGTAGTTACTAAGATTTCAAATCCCCTCGCTTCAAGTTCCTTAATCACCCCTTTGAAGAAGTGAGCATGAGGTGAATTTGTTATGTCTATCCACACCTTCATACATTTGGCACCTATTCTAAATCCCTACAATGCTCGTTATAAGGGTTTTTCGAAGATAGCTTTCTTTGATGATTTGTAAACCTTTCTCACGATTTCTTAAGCGTTAAATCTTGACATAATAATTAGTTTAGGGTAATTGTTGCTCTATTTCCCCTGATTTTAATATCAGCCTGTTTCCGTGAATGTTTTATTCCAAAAGAATCTACAGTTAGGAACCCTTAAATTCCTTCCTTAGATATCCCAGAGGGTGGTGAGGGGGTAATGAGAATTGGAGTTATAGGCCTTGGCTATATAGGTCTACCCACGGCAATCATGTTTGCTTCATCTGGTCACCAAGTTGTGGGACTTGAAATAAGAGAAGATGTTGTGAGAAAGATAAACTCTGGAAATGCTCACATAATAGAGCCAGAAATTAACGAAAGGCTCAAAGCTGTTATGGCAGAGGAAAGATTTCATGCAACCACTAGGCCAGAAGATTTGAGGGGGATGGATGCATTTATAGTTTGTGTTCAGACGCCTTTAGTGGGAGACAAGCCGGATCTAAGTTACGTGGAGAATGCAATTAGGACAATAGCCGAAGTTATGGATAGAGGGGCCCTAGTGGTCATTGAGAGCACAGTGCCCCCAGGAACAACAGTCAAGATGGCAAGGTTACTTGAGACTTTGACTGGAATGAGGGAGGGGATTGACTTTTATGTTGCCCATGCTCCAGAACGCGTAATGCCTGGGAGAATATTCCGAGAGCTGGTATATAACTCAAGGATAATTGGAGGAGTCAGTTCCAAGAGTGCAATCTTAGCTGAGAGGCTATACAGATCGTTCGTTAAAGGAGAAATTCACATAACAGATGCAACTACCGCTGAAATGGTCAAGCTTATGGAAAATACATTTAGGGACGTTAATATAGCCCTAGCTAATGAATTTGCATACTTGGCTCAACAATATGGAGTTAATGTCTTTGAGGCAATAAGATTAGCGAATACACACCCAAGGGTTAACATCCATATTCCCGGGATTGGAGTTGGAGGTCACTGTTTACCCAAGGATCCATATTTATTATTATCAAATGCAGAAAGAGACTTTGGTTTAATAAGGCTTGCTAGAAGGATAAATGAAGGAATGCCCAAAATAGCGTTGGCATTGTTATTTGAAGCTTTTGAACAATTAAACATCGATCCGGCAACCTCAATTGTTACTATCCTTGGATTGGCCTATAAGGGAGACACAGACGATACTAGAAACTCCCCGGCTTTAAAACTGAAGGAGCTTCTAGGAGGAAAAGTGCTAGAGGTTAGAACTTATGATCCCTATGTTCCAGGGACTCATGATAACTTGGAAGATGCCATAATGGGGTCTGACGCGATAATAATAGCAACGGATCATAGGGAATTTAAGGAGCTTGATTGGGACAAGATAGGAAAACTAATGAGAACTAAAGTCTTGATTGACGGGAGGGGTATCATAGACCGGCCTCCAAGGGGATTTTTGTTTAAAGGAATAGGGAGGGGTGACGTTTGAGGCCAGCGATAATATTTGGGACTCGGCCTGAGATAATCAAGCTTTCTCCAGTGATAAGAGCTTTTTTAAATAAGGGAATTCAGCCTATGCTAATCCATACTGGTCAGCATTATGATTACGAGATGAGCCAGATATTCTTAGAGGAATTGGAACTCCCAGAAATAGACTATCACTTGGAGGTTGGATCTGGCACTCAGGCTGAACAGACGGGATTCGCCATGATAAAAATAGAGAAAGTCCTCATTAATGAGAGACCTGACGTTAGCATAGTTCAGGGAGACACAAATACCGTGCTTGCGGGGGCGTTGGCGAGTGTTAAGTTATTAATTCCCGTAGCTCATGTAGAAGCGGGGTTGAGGAGCCACGATAGAACAATGCCTGAGGAGATAAACAGGATACTAGCTGACCATGCCAGTGAGGTTCTTTTTGCGCCTACCCTTGAGGCTAAAGAAAACTTAGAGCGGGAAGGTATAAGAAGACATGTATATGTCGTCGGGAATACGATCGTTGATGCGGTGCTTCAAAATTCTGAAATAGCTGAGAAGAAAAGCAAGATTTTGTCGGAGTTAGACTTATCTCCAAAGGAATATATATTAGTTACAGCCCACCGAAAGGAAAATGTCGATAACAGAGACAGACTCACAAAATTAGTTGACATATTATTATCTCTTCCGTTGACTACAGTGTATCCCGTTCATCCAAGGGCCGAAAAAAAGTTGAAGGAGTTTGGACTATGGGAAAAACTTGAGAAAGCTGAGCATATAATATTGACAAAACCCTTAGGATACCTTGACTTTTTAAAGTTAGAAAAGAATGCTAAGGTAATAATGACTGATTCTGGGGGGATACAGGAAGAGGCAATAATCCTTGGGGTACCATGCTTAACCCTTAGGTATAATACAGAAAGGCCGGAAACAGTGAAAGCCGGAGGGAATATATTGGTCGGGGTTGAAAAGGAGTTAGCTCTAATGTACGTTAGAAAGTTGCTTGAAGATGAGAAGTTCTATCAAAAAATGGCTTCAGCAAGAAATCCATTTGGCGATGGAAAGGCAGGCGAGAGAATAGTTAATATTCTACTCGCTCTATGGGAGGAAGGTAAGCTAAAAGTCCCTTCTTCAAACTTTATCTCTTAAGCATCTTTGTCACGTTCTCCACTCTTTCTATTAACTTATCAAGTGTGTTTTTAATTTCCCTTGATTCGTTTCCTCTAAATATTCCAAGGAACCTTTCTATTATTGATTCCGATTGCTTTGTAGAGTTCTCTACGATCTTAAGAGTTTCGTTGTATATCTTTTGCGCATATTCATAACTTAAACTAGTGTTAGTGACGTACCATTGGGTTGGATCTAGAAGCTTCTTCTTTAGATCCTCGTCTATTGCAGTAACGTTGTATACCCCTCTGGTGAGGTTCAAGCCTCCATTCTCCTGCATGGTATAGTTTTGCTGTGAGATATTAAGTTGTATTTTGTTAACTCTCTCGCTTATTTTAGTGACCTCGCTAGCCTTATTGGTAAGATTTTGGGTTATGCTGAACATCCCCCCTAAGAACATACCGACAAATACTAATGAGAGGATTACCACTAATGCCCACTTCATTTTACCTCACCAATATGTAATTTATGTGACAAGGATGTTAAATATGTTTCGTCGAAAATAACGATAAATTAAGGGAGTTTAGGGAAAATGGCTCTAATAAATTGCTGTTTTTGTCTTGGGATTAAAAAAGTACATTTTCCCACTTTCTGGCTTCCAGTAGATCCTTTCTTTTATGGCTATGTTTTCAGGGGCTTTTATTATTATCTCAAATTCTCCATAGTCTACATGAACGTAATTCTCAACTCCTAGCTTCTCTATTCCAATTATTTTTCCTTCAATGAATCCTTTCATGGGAGCTGTTGATACTATAACATGCTGAGGCCTAAATCCTATTAGTATCTCTCCCTCTGGTGTATCTTCCGGGACAGGAATCTCAAAGAAGGAAGTTACAAAGAACTTTTTATTATTTTTGCTTATAACTTCCCCCTTAATAATGTTCATCTGAGGGCTTCCAACAAATGTTGCTACGAAAGTATTCTTTGGTTTATAGAATATCTCTTCTGGAGTTCCAACTTGTTGAAGTCTGCCTTTATTCATTACAGCTATCCTGTCGGCCATTGTCATTGCTTCAACTTGGTCGTGGGTGACATATATTGTTGTTATTCCAAGTTCGTGACTTAGTAATTTCTTTAGCTCAAATCTCATCTGGGTTCGTATTTTTGCATCAAGGTTACTAAGTGGCTCATCTAGTAAGAAAACTTCAGGCTCTCTAACGAGAGCTCTAGCGAGGGCAACTCTCTGTTGCTGACCTCCACTCAGTTGGTGGGGTTTCCTATTAAGTAGATCATCTATTCCCAAGAATTTTGCAATTTCTATTACTTTTCTTTTCCTCTCAGATTTTGGTACTCTCATCATCTTCAGAGGAAACTCTATATTCCCAAAAACCGTCATATGGGGATATAATGCATAAGATTGAAAAACCATAGCAACATTCCTTTTTGTTGGGTCTATGTCATTAACAAGCGTATCGCCTATCCATATCTCTCCTTTGCTTGGAGTTTCTAACCCTGCTATCATTCTGAGTGTAGTAGATTTACCGCATCCTGAAGGCCCTAAAAGAACCATGAACTCGCCATCTTTAACTTCTAAGGTTAAATTATCAACCGCAACTACTTTTCCAAAAACTTTTGTAACATTCCTTAGAAGAACTCTAGCCATTATCCCTTCCCTCCCGTAACTACGATTCCTCTAATTAAATACTTGTTAAGGACGATAAACAGGATTATTGTTGGGGCAGAAGCAACGAGTGATCCAGCGATTATAGGAGTATACTCAGTCCACATTGATCTATGGAATGCAAAAGTTAATCCGACTGGCAAAGTGAAGTTTTCAGGACTTCTTAAGAATATCAATGGGCCTATGAATGCGTTCCAAGAACCCAAGAATTGGTAGACAGCTATTGCTCCTAGAGCTGGCTTAGCTAGTGGGAGAGCTATGTAGAAAAATGACTTTATTGGCCCACACCCATCTAGCCTAGCTGCCTCAAATATTTCATTGGAGATCGAGAGGAAATACTGCCTCATTAGGAATATGCTTGAAACATTAGTAAGACCAAGTAATGAAAGTCCGAGGATGTTGTCTATCAGTCCAAGCTTGTAAATGATGATATAATTTGGAACAAGTGTTACAAACATAGGAATCATTAATAGGGAGAGAAGCGCTGAAAACAAAGCATCTCTTCCAGGAAATCTCAGTCTTGCAAATGCGTATCCAGCCATACTCGAAAAAATTACATTTCCAGTCACTATAATTCCTGCATATAGAGAGGTGTTTAATATCCACCTAGGGAAAAGCTCCAATCTGAAGAGCTTTCTGTAATTATCTAAGGTAAAGGGGTTTGGAATCCATTCTGGAGGGTACTTGGAAGCTTGCTCCCATGTCATAAACGAAGCTACCAATGATCTTATGAAGGGCATTAAGTACACTAATGCAAATGCCACTAAGACTAAATAGGTTATAGTCAACCAAGATATCTTCTTTATATTCATCTAACGGCCCTCCCATACTTTCTCTGGAAAATATAAGTTGTTGTGAAGATTATAGCAAAAAGAACCCAACTCTTTGCTGCTGCAACTCCTGGTCTGATTCTTGTAAAAGCTTCATTGTATATGTCCAGGGCTACTGTGTATCCTGCTCCTCCTGGCCCACCGTTTGCTCCTGCCATAACCCATGCTAAATCAAACATTTGGAGAGCTCCTATAAGCCCCATTACAACAACATATGTTATCATTGGTTTTAGCATTGGGATCGTAATGTAAAAGAACCTCTTAATTGGCCCAGCGCCATCAAGCATTGCAGCTTCATAAATTTCTTTTGGTATTGCTTGCATTGCAGCCAGGAATGAAACCATGAAATGTCCACTAGTCCCCCATATTGCAACCATGGCTATTGCTAAAAGTAGGTAATTCCTATTATTTAACCAATCTATAGGCTGAAATCCAGGAATGAGATGAGTTAGGATATAATTAATAAAACCATTCCTCATGAACAACCAGACAAATATAAGGGCTACAATAACGGAGGATGTTGTTGCGGGAAGAAAATATGAGACTTTAAAGAATTGTTGTCCTTTTATCTTTTGGTTTGCAAATGCGGCCAGTACTATAGCTAGAAATGTCTGTATGGGAACCACAATTGCCGTATAAATCAGGATGTTTTTAAGACCTGTATAGAATGGAGATAGCAAGTATGGAGCACCATGAATTCCTCTTATTATGTCCTCAAAGACTATTTTATAATTACTTAGGCCAACGAATTTCATGCTTCCTATATAATCCCACTTAAAGAAGCTTAGGTAAAATGCAAATGCCATTGCAAAATATCCAAAAACCATATTCAATAAAACAGCTACAGAAACGAGTGCCAATCCTGCTATCAGTTCTTTTGTCTTAGTTTTCTCATAAATTGAGGAAAAAGAAAAATGCATAGATCATCCCCCAAGTTCCTCCTTCACGACTTGTTTCATTATTTCAATGGCTTCATCTACAGTAATCTCTCCTCTCATTGCCGATGCCATGGCGTCACTAAACTTATTCTCTAAAATTCCAGACTTCGAACCCCATAGGAATACTATCAAGTCATTGTACATCGGAATAAATGAGAGTGTCTTCTTGTGTTGTGGCCATAGATCTGGGTCATTTTCAAATCCATTTATACTTGGAAGAGTATGACCTGCCTTAACTACAAGTTCTTTCTGTCCTTCAGGTCCAACAACGAATTTTACAAATTCCCAAGCTTCCTTTACGTGCTTACTCTTTGAGTTTATACCCAAGATCACTGTATAAGCCATGGTGACTCTTCCTGCTTTACCGGCTGGAAGTGGTGCTATGTCCCAGTCTTCACCGTATTTAAAGTTGGGGAACTGGTCAGCTAAGAATGGAATCATCCAATTTCCGCTTATTACCATAGCTACTTTTTGCTGACCAAATGCATCTCCTAGCCATCCGGCCCCGACGTCACTTGGTTGTACAACATATGGTTTCTTTCCTTCTTTTACCATCTGTACATGACCAATTCTATAGAGGTCAATGTACCACTTTAAAGTCTCTTTGACTATTGGGTTATCAAACCATGATGCATCTTCGGGTTTTTCAAACCAAGGTCTAGGCGCACCGTTGCTAACGGCTACCGGAACATACCTATTAAATCCTCCAAGGTATATTGCTAGTCCAGGTACCCCTGTCTTTTCAGTAATGATCTTTGCATATTCAAGCAATTCATCCCAAGTTTCTGGAGGCTTTGTAAGTCCTGCTTTTTCAAAAAGTTTCTTATTGTAGAATAATGCTAACATGCTCCAATCTTTTGGTAGTCCATATAACTTACCATTTTTTTCGAAGGGCTTGAGGAGGAATGGATAAAACTGGTTTATGAAGTCTTTGCTTGCAAATTCAGATATTGGATGTAATGCTCCTTTTTCAATAAATATTGGTGCCCAAGAACTGTCTACATAGAATACATCAGGAGCAACTCCAGCACCAAAGGATGCAAGAATGTTCTCATGGAACATCTGGGGTATTACTTCATATTTAACTTTAATATTGGGATACTTCTCCTCAAACTCGCTTATTATCTTCTCGTAATTTTTCATTTCCGTTTCTCCAGCGCTCCAACCAGCGAATCTAATAAAAATCTTTTCTTGTATTTTTGTCTCTGTTTTTGTCTGTGTCTGAGTTTGTACTTGGGTTTGAGTCTGTGTAACGGTAACAGTTTGTTGTCCTCCAATGCATCCACTTCCAATGCTAACAAAAAGCAACAATAGGAGAAGCATACCAAGATGCACTTTTTTCATAGGGATCACCCCTGTATGTTCTCAAAGTTTATACTATAATAATTTTATATAAACTTTTCTGAATTAGTTATAACAATATTTATATAGTAAAACCGCCATAAGTATAGGGGGATCAAGATGTTTTCAACAGCAACGATCATCGAAAAACTTCAGGAACTTGGATTAACAAAGAGAGAAGCAGAAGTATATCTGGCAATATGGAGTAAGAATGGAGCTACAGTAAAGGATCTTTTGGACACATTGGACATTCACCAGCCCCAACTTTACAATATAATCCAGAGTCTAATTCGAAAAGGCTTCATAAAGGCCTCTGCTGGAAGACCAAGGGTTTATACTGCTACCGATATCAGTGCGATAATAGACGTTCAAAAGATGAAACTTGATTCCCTTAAAACTTTCCTTCTAGAGGAGTTAACTCAACTTAGGAGCAATGTTGGAGAAGAGCCTTATATATCTATAATTAGGGGGTTAGAAGGGATAACCGCAAGTATAATTGAGGTTATAAATTCAAGTGAAGTTGAAATAAGGGCCGAAGTTCCTTATCAGGTGTTTAAGAGTATAGAACCTTATCTTCTCAACGCTTTAAGGCGAGAAGTAAATGTTTATCTATTAGTATATCCTGAAAAGATAAGTGGAGTTGGCGAGTTTAGAAAGTTTAAGGAAAATGTAAAGATTAGAACATCGAATTTAGGTAACTTCCTTTTAGTGATAGGGGATCTATCAACAGCAGTATATTCAAAGAGAAGATTCTTTAGTCCAAACAAAGTACCACCACTCCCCACGGAAGTTTATGGGTATGAAATTCACGAAAAAGATCTCCTCCTTAGACTCCTGAACATTCATAATATCCTATGGAGAAAGTCAAAAGAGATTATAGGTTGGGAACCTGGGAGTAATGTGTATCCGAAAACATTTCTTGAATTCTCTTTAGTTTTAGATGAGTTGGAATCTTTGTTGAGATTAGGGAAGCAGCCCGTTGTTGAGGTCGAAGGGATAGATGTGAAAGAAAGAACTCCAGTTAGGATTGAGGGAGTTGTTAGAAGGGTCAACAGATCTGAAGTCATTAGTAATTTTATAATTGAAAGTGAGAACGGTTTGTACACTGTGGGAGGTTTTGATGCTGAGATAGAGGATATTGAGGCCCAGAAGGTTGTGATAAAAGAGGCAAGGTGAGCTTTATGATTGGAATTGTTTGGGACTTTGATGGTGTTTTAGTTTTCACACCTCATGAGAAAGCTTGGAAAATGGCAACGGAAATGTACGGTGGTTATTTGACCCATGATTTTTTTGTGAGATATGTTTCAGGGAAACCTAGATATGAAGGAGCTAGAAATATTCTGGAAAGATTAGGGATCTATGAAAAAGTTGGAGCTTATACAGTAGAGGAAAAGGAAAAGGTACTCAGAGAATTTGCAGAACTAAAGAACAGAATTGTTAATGAAATGTTTGATCGGGGTGAATATGAGGTTAATTGGGAGGCTATTGAGTTTTTACTAGAGGCTAAAAGAAAAGGAGTAAAAAATGCTCTGGCTTCTGCCTCTAAAAATGCCACTAAATTAGCTAGAAAAATTAAGGTGGGTAGTAGAACATTATTGGATCTTTTTGACATTAATGTTAGTGGAAAAGCCCCAAGTAAAAAAGAAGTCTTTAAACTAGCAATAAAAGAGTTACAGAAAAAATTTTCAGTCAAAAAGGTGCTAGTAATAGAAGATGCACCTGCTGGTATAGAAGCGGCAAAGGAGCTTGGCGCTATAACGCTAGGGTATGAAAGGGACTGGAAGTTAAATGCTGATATAACGTTCTCTTCATTTTCTGATTTATCTTTGAAGGATATCCTTGGGGTGATAGAGGATGAAGTTCGTAGTTGAGTACGAAGGTTCCGATCCAAATAAAGAAAAAACATCAACCCTCTTCACCTTGGCAAATGGGTATTTTGGTATAAAAGGAGACATCGAAGTAGAACCAAGTGAGTATGGTACAATGGTTTATGGTTTTTATGATAATACCCCATATTTTTATAGAGAAATAGTCAACGGGCCTAGGATCATTGGTATTAGGATATTTTTAAATGGCATTGAATTTGTACCTTCTTCTCTAAGGGCTTTTACTAAAAGAATACTTAATATTGAGAAAGGTAAAGTTGAGAGTTATATCTCGTCTCCTGTCTTAGAGTATTCCAGTACCAGAATAGTCCACATAAAGGATAGGAATTTAGCAATATTGAAATTTACGATAGTTCCAAAGGAAGAGGGACTACTAACGATATATAATCCAATTGAATTTAAGCAAACAAATCCTTCATTTATAGATGAAGTCAGAGTTAAACATTATAAAATAGTCAAGCTGAAAGAATACCCAACCGGCATATACTCAAAAATTAGAACTTTAGATGGTAAATATGAATTAGAATTAGCATCCTCCCTTTTATTTAGGGGTGATTTTGAGAGAGTTGTGTTGAATAAGGGAGAAGAATTCTTGGAGGTTTATAAGATACACGTGGAAAAGAACAGGAGCTATGAGTTTTCAAAGTTAATATTTGTTGGGGAAGATATTAAAAAAAGGTTAAATAATGTAAAAGAAGTAAACATCGATAAGAACATTAAGGAGCATGAGAATGCATGGAGAGAATTATGGGAAATAGCCAAGGTTAATACTAGTGATAGTGAACTTGAGAGAGCCGTAAATTTTAATATCTTCCACTTATTGCAGAGTGCTCCCCAAACTCCTATAATATCAATTCCTGCTAGAGGACTACATGGTTTTGGGTACAGAGGACATGTGTTCTGGGACACTGAAATTTATGCTTTGCCGTTTTTCATTGCAACATTTCCTGAAAAAGCAAAAATTATGTTGCTCTATAGGTACAATCATCTAAAGGAAGCAAAAGAGAATGCATCGAGGAATGGATTTCATGGAGCTCAGTATCCTTGGGAATCTGCGGACGATGGATATGAAGCTACACCCTCAGAAATTCCACTTGACATTAGTGGAAAGAAGAAAGTTAGGATCTACACGGGAGAGGAAGAGCATCATATAACAGCTGATATTGCATATGCTGTTGACTTGTATTATCAATTCACTGGAGACGAAGATTTCATGAGAAGGTATGGACTTGAAATTATAATAGAAACGGCAAAGTTTTGGGCAAGTAGAGTCGAGTGGAACGGGGAAAAGTATGTAATTAGAAGGGTTATTGGAGCTGACGAATATCATGAACATGTAAACAATAACTTTTTTACTAACATAATGGCAAAATACAACTTGTATCTGGTTTTGAAGTACTTCGAAGATCCAAAGTTTAGAGATGTAGTGATCAAGAAGGTGTCTAAAGAAGATATAGAGAAGTTTAAGGAGATAGTGCATAACTTTTACATTCCTCGAAAAATTAATGGAGTGTACGAAGAATTTGATGGATACTTTAATCTTGAAGATTGTGTAGTCGATAATATTTTTGAAATTGGTGAGAAGAGACTTCCTTTGGACGTCCTTAAGAGAATTGGTAAGACTAAACTTGTGAAGCAGGCAGACGTTATTATGGGAATGGTTCTATTAAAGGATAAATTCTCACCAGAGGATATGGAGAAAAACTTCAATTATTACATAAAGAGAACAACTCATGCATCTTCTCTTTCAATGCCACCTTATGCAATAATGGCTGCTTGGCTTGGGTATGAAGATATAGCATATAGATACCTCGTAAAGTGTGCTAACGTTGATCTATTAGATATTTATGGCAATACGAAGGATGGTTTTCATGTAGCAACTGCTGGTGGTGTTTGGCAAATTATATTTTTTGGATTTCTTGGAATTGACATTAAAGAGGGAAGACTAAAAGCGTTCCCAAGGGTTCCTAGGAATATTAAAAGAATATCATTAAAATTCAAGTATAGAGATCGCTTATATAAAGCCATTTACGAAAATGGACATTTAGAACTAATACCCCTCAAATAGTCTCTCTGCTAAGAAAACGGGAAGACCTGCCTCTATAATTTTGCTTGCTGCAGTTTCAACATCATACTCAACCCTATAAAATTCAACCTTACCATCCTCATATAAGATGGCATAACTTGCCCTCCAGTCTCCATCTCTCGGTTGTCCTACAGCTCCTGGGTTAATGATCCTCCTACCGTTGATGTCTTTAACCATTGGAACGTGTGTGTGGCCTACTAGTAGATCATCTTCCCTTATATACCTAAGGCAATCTGCAAATTCCGAGTCGGGAAGCCAAGGGAAAAGGTACTCATCAAGGGGAGCCCTGGGAGAGCCATGAACCATGTGATACGATCTATCCCCGTAGTTGAAGAACAACCTAACTGGAAGTCGTCTTAGGAACTTCAAGTTCTCTGGAGTCATGACCCTTTGATGCCATCTCACAGCCTGCCTAGCGTAAGGATTGAAGTGCCAATCTGCTCCAAAGGCAATGGCATTGTCATGATTTCCCCTTACACACATAACCTTTCCTTTTTCAATGTACTTCCTCATAAACTCCACAACCTCATTTGGACTTGCCCCATAGCCAACTAAATCTCCCAAGCATACTATGATTTCCGCTTCCTTTATCTCCTTCCACACTGCTTTCAACGCTTCATAGTTAGAATGTATGTCGGAAATTATTGCCACTGCCATTTTTATCACCTAAAATCAGCCCTGGCTGTATTCCTCATCGCCCTACGGCTCAGGCCGTAGGGAAAGTTCATCATAAGCCCGCCAATAGTTAGTCAACTAATTTGGTTAAAAAATTTATTTAGGCGAATGCAAAGAGAGACAAGCCTAGGATGGCTCCTAAGATAAATGCTACAATTATTGCAAGAATAAAGGCCATTAATGTAGCTATTAGGGCCTTTATCCAGCTCGTTGAGAAGATCACTTTTACTATCCATAACTCTGCCATGAATGTGAGGAACATTGCTAGGAGTTTGCCAACTATTGGCATGAAGAAGAAAACAAGGTGAAATATTGCTCTAAAGATTGGCATAAGTATAACGAGAGCGAGAACTGCTATGAATGCTTTTCCAAAGCTAGCATTTTCTATTCCCGCAAGCTTTGCGCCCCCATAAATGAAAATTGCCTCAACAAGTAAGTACACGATAAACGCAACTACAAGGATGACTAGCCCCAATCCTAAGACCCCCATTGATCCCATCATGCTTACCCACAAAATTTAGTTGTAAAAAGTCTATTTTATTTGTTTGTTTAAACTTTTGTCGCTACGTATATTCCATGCCTAGTTCTAACGATCCTTACCTTAATCTTGTCCCCTACCTTCGCATTCGTGTTTATCACTTGAATCAGCCTGTTCCTGGCTTTTGCAATCATTTCACCCTCCATCCTCCCTGGGAGGACAACCTCTGCCTTGACGACTTCTCCTCTCTTAAATGCTAAAGGGATAAATGGCCTAGGATGCATGTCAAAGTGGTGGGGCTTTAAAACTAAGGGCTTCATTCCGGTTTTCTCCTCAAGCTTTCTCAACCATTCGTAGAATTCCTTAAAGGGAACTGGCTTTGCTATGACAGGATTCCTTCCGAACTTGTAGGGGATATAATTTTGGAAACCTAAAGCGGGCCATCTCTTTCCAGCTCCTATTTTCCTCGCGAACTCTATGAAGGCCTCAGCCTCGTTATCATTAACTCCAAAGATTATTACCGGAGCAATTAGAACGTCGATTCCAGCGTTCACTAAAGCCTCTGCCATCTCGAGGACATGGTTTAGATCGTAATCCTTCATTCCCATCAGCATCTTTGCTTTCTCCGGATCGAGAGAGTGGATTGATAGATTAATCCTGTCAAGGCCGGCCTCAGCAAGCTCCTCAACAAGCTTGTCATTAAGCAAAACTCCATTGCTCTGCATGGAAATAACAGAAACATGCGGATGATCCCTCAATGCTTGCACGAGCTCTACTATGTAGGGGTAAAGTAGAGGCTCTCCCTGGGCATCTAAGTGGGCCTCGAGCCCTTTGCCCTTCTGCTGGGCAACCCAATCGAACCATTTCATTAAATAATCTATGTCAACTACGAAGTCGAGCTTTCTTGTTCTCGAGTACGGTCCTTCATCTACGGAGCAGAAGATGCAACTCAAGTTACATCCCGTTGAACCTCTCACCTGAATTAGGTTTGTCCCCCTATCTATGAGGCCAAAGGCATTATACCCCAGCAGGGGGATGTCCATTCCCTCGTGGATGTACAGAACCCTCCTTCTCGTGTACCTGTTCTTAAGTCTCTCGCCAAGGTAGTTCTGAATGAAAAATGCAACGAACTTTTCTACCTCATTATTATCCGTGCTTATGACTAGAAACCCATCCTGAACGTTAATTTCAACTGGTGTGCGGAACTTCCTTTTTATCGCTCTCTTAATCTCCCTCTTTTCATAGTCCGCTATGAGGGTTCTTCTCCAGACTAACCTTATTGTATCCCCATGATCCTCAAAGTACGAATGTGGTAACTTCAACTTTATCATATCGCCAACCCTTATAGACAAAGCTTTTTAGATCTTAACCTTCCTCAGTTAGGGGTTTAGGCCATGGGTGAGAAGTTCGATAAGTACGAGTACCTTCAAGATCTAATGAGGAGGCGAGGCTTTGCTTGGGGAAGTTTTGAGATTTATGGCGGATCAAGGGGATTTTACGATTACGGTCCTCTGGGAGCTACAATAAAGAGGAAAATAGAGAGGAAAATCAGGGAGGCCTTCATAAGGGAAGGGTTCTTTGAGATCGAAACGCCAGATATAACCCCGGAGCAGGTTTTTATTGCCAGTGGCCACGTTGAGAAGTTCGTCGATCCCCTCGTTGAGTGTAAAAAGTGTGGAGCAAGATTTAGGGCTGATCACTTGATAGAGGAAGCCTTGGGAATAGACGTTGAAGGCAAAAGCGCTGAAGAGATGACGAAGATAATCAGAGAGCACAACCTAAGGTGCCCTGAGTGCGGTGGGGAGTTAAGCGACGTTTGGTACTTCAATCTTATGTTTGAAACTTATATTGGACCTTACAAGGATAAGAAGGCTTACCTAAGGCCAGAAACGGCCCAGGGAATCTTCGTGAACTTCAAGAGGTTAAATACATTTGCAAGGAATAAGCTCCCATTTGGAGTGTTCCAAATAGGAAAAGCCTACAGAAACGAAATATCCCCGAGACAGGGAATGATAAGGCTTAGGGAATTCACTCAGGCCGAGGTTGAGATATTCTTTAACCCCAACGAGACTGAGCACCCGCACTTCGACGAAGTCAAGGACGAGAAGCTAAGGCTTTATCCAATAGAGCATCAGCTGAAGGATCTTGGCATAATAGAGGTTACGGCGGAAGAGGCAGTTAAGAAGGGCTATCTAATGAACACATTCTTCGCTTATTATATGGTCATGATCAAGAGGATTCTCTTGGATATAGGGATTCCCGAGGACAAGATAAGGTTCAGGCAACAATTACCCGAGGAGAGGGCTCACTACTCAGCCGACACCTGGGATGCGGAGATTTATAGTGAAAGGTTTGGCTGGGTTGAGTGCGTTGGCCTGGCCTATAGAACGGACTATGACCTTAGCAGGCACATGAAGATGAGCGGTGCTGACCTTACGGTGATGATACACTATGACAAGCCAAAGATAGTGAAAAAGCTACAGGTTTCACTCAACATGAAGAGGGTCGGGCCCAAGCTTAAAGGGGATGCAAAGAAAATCAACGAGAAAATTAGGTCAATGTCCCAGGAAGGGCTTAAAGCTCTAGTTAAAGAGCTTGAGGAAAAGGGTAAAGTTACCATCGATGGCTATGAGCTTGAAAAGGACGACTTCATAATAAAGGAAGTTGAGGAGAAGATCACCGGAGAGAAGATAGTGCCCCACGTTCTCGAGCCTAGCTTTGGTATAGACAGACCGTTCTACCTGTTGCTGGAGAACTCCCTAACAGTGGACGAGGACGGGAGGGTTTATTTGAAGATAAAGAAGGATATGGCCCCAATAGAGGTTGCCGTTTTGCCATTAGTCGCCAAGGAACCTTTAACGAGCATAGCATATGATATCTATAGGACGCTTCAGAAGGAGGGCTTCATAGTGGTTTACGATGAAAAGGACAGCATTGGAAAGAGATATATGCGCTATGATGAGATAGGGACTCCCTACTGCGTAACCGTCGACAACCAAACCCCCGAAGACGGCATGGTGACAATAAGGGACAGGGATACTAGAGAGCAGGTGAGGATTAAGATAGAGGAGTTGCCCAGGAAGCTTAGGGAGCTGATCTTTGGATAGCCCTCTAATTTATTTTTGGGATGGGAAAATGAGAATACACCTAATATATCGCCGCTTCCCCAACAGGGTTCTTGAGAGATATGATGAGCTAGTTGCTGACTTAGGTAGTGTAGTTATTGGCAGATCAAAGTTCGAAGGCATGCTCGCTCCTTTGAGAGTCAATGGTATCGAAGTTATAAGGAACGGCTACGAAATGCTGTACTTTGCTTTTCCTGGGAAGGACTTTGACATTCTGAAGGTGTACAGTGAAGAGGGAGAGTTCGTTGGGCTTTACGTTGATGTACTGGACTACACGAAATGGGATGGAGAG
The DNA here is from genome assembly GCF_041647995.1 of Pyrococcus kukulkanii. Lineage (NCBI taxonomy): Archaea > Methanobacteriati > Methanobacteriota > Thermococci > Thermococcales > Thermococcaceae > Pyrococcus > Pyrococcus kukulkanii. Next base: position 243,959 of record NZ_JARRIB010000001.1, on the reverse strand, counting down.
ACCTTGGAGATGCTTGATCTTTTCCTTGATATCTTCATATTCCCATCTGGTGAGGCCTTTCTCTTGGATGAGGATGAAATTGAGATGGCTTTAAATTATGGGATTATCTCTCGGGAGAAGTTCCTTAAGGCCTATAGAACCGCCAACAGGATCCTTAGGGAAATAAAAAGCGGGGAGTTTCCTCCCAGGATAGTTTGGGAGTACTCACTCTAGGTTCTCAAACTCAACATCAATGTTTTCTGACCTTTTAACTTCTTTTGGCGGATGGAAGCCCCTCAGCTCCTTAAAACTTCCCCACATCCTCAGTATTTCCTTGTGAACGTGGGTTCCCACAGGAATGACAATTATATGAGCTGGAGGATGTATCTCCCTTATCCTTCCTATTGCCTTCGACGCTGGAAGGTCTATCTGGGCGACGACATGGGCTTTAACTTTCTTTCTAGGCTTTTCTCCAACGATCTGCTCAAAGGCCCAATCTGAAAGTGCAGGGGGAATTATCCTGGGGGTTCCTCTTATCTTCATCCCTCCGTACCTTACAAGATCCGCCAATGCAGTTAGTGCTTTGTCAAAGTTGTCCGTTCTTATCAAAACTATCGTGTTTAGCATTTCTATCCCCAGCTTCCATTAAATTAGCTCGGTTTAAAACTCTATGGTTTCGTTCTAAACTCTTCTAAAGCTTTCATTCCAAATTAAGCCGGATTAAATTTGCGAAACATTTAAAAGACTACTTATAACTTACCCGTTTGGCGAGAGTTCTAAGGAGGTGTGTGGGAAATGAGCTGGACAACTCCCAAGAAGGCCATAATGCTTTCAGCAGTTGCTGAGGGAGGGACGAAGCTCAACGCTTTTGACAATGCCCTCCTTAAAATGGGAATTGGGAACGTTAACTTGGTTAAGCTCAGTAGCGTTATTCCCGCCCACATAGAATGGCTCGATGAGTTACCGAAGAATATCCCGATAGGAATGCTCCTCCCAACGGTTTACGCTCACATAGAGAGTGATGAACCGGGTTCAACGATAAGTGCGGCACTAGGCGTTGGCATAAGCGAGGGTAATGAAGGAGGACTAATTTACGAGTACGCTGGCTACTGCACGAAGAAAGAGGCTGAAGAGATGGTAAAGAAGATGGTTGAAGAGGGATTTAGGGTGAGGGGGTGGAAGCTCAAAGAATTCAAAGTTGTTTCAGCGGAAATAACGGTTAAAGATAAGCCAGCTGCCGCAGTTGCCGCTGTTATAATGTTCCCCTACTGAAATTTTCTATAACCTTTTTAACTTCGCTAAGAACTTCCTCCGTGCAGTTCCAGCACATTACCTCAAAGCTCGGCACCCTCACACTTACCCTCACCTTGTGTTTCCTGGCTATTTTGCTTACCTTATAGTTTACCTTGAATGCGAGATCCATGAGTTTCTCCGTAATCCTTTTGTCCTCATCTATGTACTGTAGAGGACATCCCTCCCTCCACTGTTTCCTCCTTCCATGCTCGTACATCCTGTAGGGCTTAATCCCAGCTTCCTCAGTCAGCTTTTCAACTTCTGAGGCTTTATATCTGATTAGAGGCCTGAAAATCGGTATTCCTATCTTTGGAATTTCGCACAATCGAATGTCCCCAGGGCATTGGTCGAGTAGTGTTCCCACTATTTTGTCGTTGGCATTGTCCCCCTTCGCTATGTAAGAAAAGCCGTTATTTAGAGCGAACCATTTAGCGTTCTTCAGCATGACCTTTTTGCAGTGCACGCATATCGGTCCCTTCCTCCCAACAGCGTCTTTGAGAAGGCCATCGGTTATGTCTATGAGGTAGTGCTCAACTCCAAGCTTCTTTGTGAACTTCATTCCCCATCTCAAAACCTCGGGCCAGCTCCATTTGTGGAAGAACGTTAGAGCAGAAACTTTGAATCCAGCTTCTTTTAATATGTACAGGGTTAAGCTTGAGTCTTTACCTCCTGAGAACATGACAACTATCTTCTTTTCAATAATTCTTGTTTTCTCTCCGAATTTTCTTATCTCTCTTACGACATCATCAAGCATGAAAAAAGAACCGCCGGCGGGGTTAAAAGGGTTTGGGGGCCATTTATGTTCTGTCGGCCCCCTGGGGGTCCCGACGTCATCGCAACCCTCAGTACTCGTCGGGCAATTATAAATCGCTTTACTCGTATTAAAATTTTGCCAGAAACGTTTTTAAATAACATTATTTAGACCTAATAACACTTACAACGAGTATATTAATTACGTAATAATTTAAAATAAAATACCACCTATAAAATTAGTCAGCAATCCTTATATAAGTTAAATCTTAACCTATTGATGGGGGAAATTACATGAAGGCAAACAAATATATTGCCTTTCTCATTATCATAGTTTTGTTTGGAGTTGTTCTATATATCAATAGTCACCCTAAGAAAATGGAGGTCCCACCCAAGTACCTAATATTATCAAAGTACGAGGGTTTCGTTGTAGGTTATGTAAATGATTCATTTCGAATAGATGTGTATATCATCAGTAATAGGAGAATCAATGGAGTAATTTCTGCAAGTGTAAATAATTTGCCTGATTGTATATCTTTTGTTGACTATTCTCTTGACTCAACATTGTACTTTCAGGATAGTAATTTACATGAGTTAACACTCTTCCTATATCTAAAGCCGAACAGAGCAGGGAAATGTCTAATTAACAACTCTACATTGTCACTCAAAATTAATAACAGGACTTTTGTTGCCCCCCTAGGAAGGATAGAAGTTATTGCATACGAGAAGAAATGTAAACCTCAACTAGCAATTACCAAATATATCTCTGGCTCTATAGGCCCCAAAGATGCCCCAATATACTTAAACTACACTCTTAATAACCAACTAAATGTCCCCGTGGAAATATCAAAGGTAATCCTTAATTTACCTGGGATAAAAATCGTTGATACAAATGTACCTTTAAAAATTGATCCAAACTCATCCTCGACTTTATACATAGATACTGTGAACACAACTAAAATGAACAACTTATACATAATCCAACCAGGTATTGAAATTATTCAGAATACTAATACTTGCATAATTCCTCTAGAGCCTTTCTATTATGCCACAATACCTCCTAAAGATGAGTTGGTAAAAATGTTATCTCAACAGTAAAAGACCATTCCATCGTAGGCAACCAGAACCTTATTGCCCCACCTCCCCTTCACGTACCTGACTAGCTGAAGGAAGGGCAGGTTCTTGTGGGAGATGTGGCTTAGAATTGTCCTTTCAGCTAGTCTAGTCCCAATATTGGCGGCCTCATCGACGTTATTGTGGTACGGATCCTCAAAGCCCGGGGGATAAGTGGCATCAACTATCGCCAGTCTAATTGGTGCTTTCTCAGCTAGGAACTCCCAGGTTTCCTGGGGCAGTCCTTTTGTATCGTAGAGCAACGCTATTCCTTTTCCGTCCTCTTCTATGTAGTAGCCAAACGTCTCTATCTGGTGGTTGAGCTTTAGTGCAGTAACGCTTATCCTCCCGATCCTTATCTCTTCCCATGGCTCAATTATCTCGGGCTTTAAATTCTTAGGGTCGTTAAGGATCAGGGCATCCGCATGTCCCCTGGGGGCGTACAGCTTAGTTTCCATTGCCGTCCACCTGAGCTTGTAGAGCCCATAGATGTGGTCGTGGTGCCAGTGGGTCAGGAAGATTGCATTAAGAGGTGCATTGAGGTGCTCTCTTATGTCCGTTCCAACATCGAACAAAATTACTTCTCCATTCTCTCCAATAACTGCTATGGTTGAGGGCTTCCTCTGAGCGAAGCCAAATTTTCTAGCCTCAGAACATGTAGGACAGTTGCAGAGGTGAACTGGAATTCCTTCACTCCCCCCGGTTCCGATGAAGTACACTATCATGGATGCTGAGTAGTTCCCCACCTCTTAAACTTTCCTCCATTCTTCCATTAACCTCTCAATTTCCCTCCTAACCCTCTCCCTGTCCTTTTTGTCAACTACCAGAAATACATCCTGAACGCTCCCATTGCTTTTCGCTACAAGCTTTAGGCCAGAATAAGTCTCCCTTGAAACCTTTATCTCAAAACCTCGCGAGTCAGAAGAGTATATCCTCCCAGGGATGACTTTCTTAACCCCAGGGATCTTAGCTATCTCCTCTAAAGGCTTCTCCAACCCTTTCAAGAAGTGATGCTCCCTCTTCACACCCCTCTTGAAGTACTTGGGCATGTGTTAAAATTAAAGGAGGGGTTTAAAAGTTCAGAGGTACCTTGGAGGTAGGCCAGCCCACTGCCTGAGCTTCTCGTAGGCTATTATCCTCGGTATGTTCTTTGCCTCTCTTGGTCCTGGGTTCTTCATGTAGAATGCGTTGACCTCGTAGACCGTTCCAAAGGCCTTTCTCTCAACGGCCATCTTACCGAGTCTTGCAAGGTCAACGAGTAACCCTGCAAGTGCTGGGCTATCGTTGATTCTTCCGGTGATTATTAATTCATCGTGGGCTCCGTTGAAGCTTATGTACTCGATGTGCATTGCTATGAACTTCTTGTCTCCCAATGGTTCGAGGTACCCTGTGGGCTTGATGAAGTGTGGCGCGTCGTAACCTAGGATGTCCTCAACTACGCTTGACTTTGTATACTCCTTGCTCTTGTTCCTCTCCTTATCGGTTAGTGCAAGGAAGTCCGTGTTACCTCCAATGTTGAACTGGGCTATGTCGAGGACGTGCCTGTTCCTCTGGGCTAGGTGGCCAAGTATGTCTGCCGTTAGTGGAGTTGCTCCAGTAGCTCCATCGTCACCGAAGATAACGAGGTTGCTCTCCTTTGCGAGCTCAACGAAAGCTGGATCGTTGGCTATTAGGGTTGGTATAGCGTTGACGAATGCAGCCCCTCCAACTTCCTTAGCGTACTGGGCTGCGGCGTAGGCGTAAACCTGGGTTGCGGTTAGCCTGTCCTTGTTGTTCTCCTTTATCGCTTTCTCAAGCTCATCAAGCTTTCCGAATGGAACGAAGGCCTCTGTGGTGGGGACGTTAAGGAAGACTTCTACCTTGTACCTCTTCCACTCCTCAACCAAGTGCTCCACTGCCTCCTTTAGCGTCATCTCATCCTCTAGTCCAGTTGCCTCTATTGGCAGGTTCCTTAGGCTCCTAAGGTGGACTCCCTTCCTCACGTAGATCTCCTGGAGACCCTCTGGAACGTTGCCCTTCCAGTACCTCTGCACGATCTCTGAAAGTGGTAAACCGATCTTTGTCTTGTCAACATCGTACGAGACTACAATCTGTATATCCTCGACCTTTATTGGTAGCTCATTGGCCAATGGAACTCCATAATAGCCGAGTTCTCCCGCCTTTATCCTCTCGAGTCCCACGGCAAAAATGCTTGCAACGTATCCCTGGCCTATAATAGCAACCCTCACCATTTTTCGTCACCTCCTCAAGCTTTTAGAAAAACTACCAGATATTGAAAGATCTAAAATTGGGGAATCAGATATTTATAAAAATTTATGGCTTATAAGCCTTTCGCCGAAATATTTGTCATTTTTGAGGTTAAATTTTTAGGATAGATCGTTAATACTTACTTGTTTATGTATACATGGATAGTAACGTGTTCTTAATTTTCGGTGTTAAATATAATACGTAAAATTGTGTATTATTCAATCGGTTAGCTTTTAAAGTGGGCGGAAAATTCTAATCTGGTGGGAGAAGATGGTTGTGCCATTGAGGAGAATTGATAAGATCAGATGGGAAATCCCAAAGTTTGATAGGAGGATGCGTGTTCCTGGAAGGGTTTATGCTGATGAGGTTCTCCTTGAGAAAATGAAGAAGGATAGGACACTTGAACAGGCAGCTAATGTTGCAATGCTTCCAGGCATATACAAGTATTCAATAGTCATGCCTGATGGTCATCAGGGTTATGGTTTCCCTATTGGAGGAGTTGCGGCTTTTGACGTCAGGGAAGGAGTAATAAGCCCCGGAGGCATAGGTTACGATATCAACTGCCTTTCCCCAGGAACTAAGGTTCTCACGGAACATGGCTACTGGGTAAGGATTGAGGACATGCCTTCAACATTCAAGCTTCAGGGGCTTAAGATATATAATATAGACGAGGGGCACAATGACAGCTCACCCGCGGTATTCGTGGCTGAGAGAAAAGTTGAGGAGGATGAAGTTGCAGTTAGGATAGTCACCGAGACCGGAAGAACGATAGAGGGTAGTGAAGACCATCCCGTGCTGACTCCCTCCGGCTATGTGTACATGGGCAACATAAGGGAGGGTGATTACATTATAGTGTATCCCTTTGAAGGAGTTGAATTCGAGAAGAAGGAAGGTGTTATACTGTCAGAGGACGACTTCAAGGACGTTGACCCCCAGATACTGAAGTTCCTTAAAGAGAGAGGATTAATCCCCCTCAGATGGAACGATCCAAAGGTTGGAATTTTGGCAAGGGTCCTGGGCTTTGCATTTGGTGATGGCCATTTAGGCTACATGGGTGACAGAATATACATCTCGTTCTATGGAACTGAAGAGGCAATGAATGAGCTCAAAAAAGACCTAGAGAAGCTGGGAATAAACGCCACCCTCTACGTGAGGAAGAGAGAGTATGAGATTGGAAAGTACAGAGGAACTTCTAAGTCCGCAGAGCTTAGGGTAACCTCTAGGGCATTCGCTGTACTCCTAATGAAGCTTGGAATGCCCATAGGGAAGAAGGTTGAGGCTGAATATTCTCTCCCAGGATGGATAAAAGAGGCTCCCCTGTGGATAAAGAGGAATTTCCTCGCAGGCCTCTTCGGCGCTGATGGTAGCGTTGTTGAGTTCAAGAGGTACACTCCAATCTCAATTAACCTGACCCAATCAAAGGTTCAAGATCTCAGAGATAACCTTGAGGCGTTTCTGAGTGAAGTTGCAGACCTTCTCAGGGAGTTCGGTGTTAACTCAATGATTTATGAAGTTTCTTCTGACAAAACCGTTACTATGAGACTTGCCATAGTTGAAGAGGACAGCATAAAGAACTTCCTTGGCAGGATAAACTATGAATATGCTCCAGAGAAGAAAGTAAGAGGTTTGCTTGGATATGCATACTTAGTTAGGAAGCAACTCGTAAAGGAGGAAAGAAAGGAGGCAGCAAGGATTGCACGTGAAGTCTATGGAAAGACAGGTAGCTTAAAGGCTGCTTATGAGGCTGTTGCTGATAAAGTCAACAAAAGATTTGTTGAGAGGGTAATATACTCGGGAACAGAAGAGGTTAGAGTTCCCCAGAACTTCCCAACGTTTGAGGAATTCGTCCGGGAGTTTGGCTATGAGGGAGGCTTTGTAGCTGAGAGGGTAGTTAAGGTCGAGAAGATAAAGCCCACGTACGACAAATTCTATGATATCGGGGTTTATCACGAGGCCCACAACTTCATAGCAAATGGTGCCGTTGTTCACAACTGCGGCGTCAGGTTGATTAGAACGAATTTAACGGAAAAGGAAGTGAGACCAAAGATAAAGCAGCTTGTAGATACTTTGTTTAAGAATGTTCCTTCTGGCGTTGGTAGTCAGGGTAGGATAAGGCTTCACTGGACGGAGATAGATGACGTTCTCGTGGACGGTGCAAAGTGGGCAGTTGATCACGGCTACGGATGGGAGAGGGACCTAGAAAGGCTCGAAGAAGGAGGGAGAATGGAAGGTGCCGATCCTAACGCGGTAAGCCAGAGGGCGAAGCAGAGAGGTGCTCCCCAGTTGGGTTCTCTTGGCTCAGGAAATCACTTCCTCGAAGTTCAAGTGGTGGACAAGATATTCGATCCAGAAATAGCCAAGGTTTACGGCCTCTTTGAGGGCCAAGTTGTGGTTATGGTTCACACGGGTTCGAGAGGTCTCGGGCACCAAGTTGCTAGTGATTACCTCAGAATAATGGAGAGGGCTATTAGGAAGTACGGAATACCATGGCCAGACAGGGAACTCGTCAGTGTTCCATTCCAGAGCGAAGAGGGGCAGAGGTACTTCTCCGCAATGAAAGCGGCAGCAAACTTCGCCTGGGCTAACAGGCAGATGATAACCCACTGGGTCAGGGAGAGCTTCCAGGAAGTCTTTAGGCAAGACCCTGAGGGAGATCTTGGAATGGACATAGTCTATGACGTTGCCCACAACATAGGTAAGGTTGAGGAGCACGAGGTTGATGGCAGGAGAGTTAAGGTTATAGTTCACAGGAAGGGTGCAACTAGGGCATTCCCGCCAGGGCACGAGGCCGTTCCGAAGATTTACAGGGATGTTGGCCAGCCGGTCCTTATCCCAGGATCAATGGGTACCGCGAGCTACGTCTTGGCGGGAACTGAGGGTGCAATGAAGGAGGCCTTCGGCTCAACATGCCACGGTGCAGGAAGGGTGCTCAGTAGAAAGGCCGCGACAAGGCAGTACAGGGGGGACAGGATAAGGAACGAGCTACTTCAGAAGGGAATTTACGTAAGGGCCGCTTCAATGAGGGTGGTTGCAGAAGAAGCTCCGGGAGCGTACAAGAACGTTGACAATGTTGTCAAAGTTGTAAGTGAGGCAGGGATAGCAAAGCTCGTCGCTAGATTAAGGCCTATAGGAGTTGCTAAGGGCTGATTTTTCTAATTTTTTGTGGTGTTTAAATTGCCTAAGAGAGACTGGGAAAAGAGGGAGAAGAAGAGGATTGCTCTTGAAAGAATTGATACCCTTTTTACCCTAGCTGAAAGGGTTTTCTCTTATTCTCCTGAACTTGCAAAAAGGTATGTTGAACTCGCACTTAGCGTACAGCAGAAGGCAAAAGTTAAGATTCCTCGAAAGTGGAAGAGAAGGTACTGCAAAAAATGCCATGCTTTTCTAGTTCCTGGGGTGAATGCTCGAGTAAGACTTAGAACTAAAAGAATGCCTCATGTTGTAATTACCTGCCTTGAGTGCGGCCATATAATGAGGTACCCGTATCTGAGGGAAATTAAAGAGAAAAGAAGGAAATAATATGACCAAAAGGTTAAAACTTCTATACTATAGTTATAGTTAATGGAGGTGATTAAAATGAAAGTTAGATTAGCTTACCCTGATAAGCTTGTAATAGTAGAGGGGGGCAGAGTGGTAGTGTTTAGTGGAAAGCTCGTTGAAGGCGAATTAGAGGAGGTTTTGTCTTATGCAGAGAGTGGACAGGGAGTTATACCAGATGAACTTAGGGAAGTTGCCAGTGACATAAAAAGGGCAGTTGATATCATGAGAATGCAAATTGGAATAAGGGGTAGAGAAGTAGAAATGCCCGTATATTAGAGTCCCTTGATTTCTTCCTCTAGAGATTTTTCTAGCTGCTTCTCCCACTCACTAACATCAAATTCTTCAAGCTCTGACTCTAAATCCTCCTTTAAGTGAAGTACACGCCTCTTTAACTGGTTTTTGGTTTCTTCATCGTAAACTACATAATAGGGATTTCTTTTTGCCGAGAAGTACAGCATCCCTATTATGATATTAAGCAATACTGAGATTAAGAGGATGATTAATAGGATGTTCATCTTCTCCTCCCCCCAAACAGAGCCTTAAAGATTCTTTTAACTGGGCTTTCTGGCTCTGGGGGCTTCCATCTTATACCAGCTAACTTCGCTGCTATTTGCTTATATGCTATTGCTGCTGGACTTGTGGGATTCTTTATCACTAATGGGACACCGTATGCCGATGCCCTCTTGACTTCTGGATCCTCGGGAACTATGCCCATTACAGGAACCTCAAGTAAAGCTTCAATTTCTTCTTTACTTAGTTCCGTTTTCTCACTTGTAACCCTGTTTAGGATAGCTCCTAATGGTAACGTTCCTAATTTTTCTGCAACAAGTTTAGTCTTAAGGGAATCAGTAATAGCGGCTATCTCTGGGTTAGTAACTATAATGAGTTCTTTCCCTATGAGCAGTGCAGTTACAGATGTCAATTCAAGTCCCGCGGGAGCATCGATTAGTATGAAATCTCCCATCTGTCCTATTTCCCTAATTAGTTCCCTTAGCTTTTCGGGCCTTGCTTTCTTTACTTTTTCTAAGCTAAGACCTCCTGGGATTACCTTCACTCCTGCAGGCCCCTCATATATAGCATCTTTTAGTTCAGCTTCACCAGCTAAAACATCATGAAGAGTTATTGGTATATCTTCCATTCCAAGAATGAGGCTTAGATTTGCCATTGTTATATCTGCATCAATAAGTATAACTTCTTTTCCAAATTGAGCTAGGGCAACACCAATATTAGCGACAGTTGTGGTTTTACCTGTACCTCCCTTCCCTGATGCAAAAACTATTGAGCGGCCTTCCACGTTAATCCCCCCATGGTGAATTAAAGTGTCTTACCAGTTTTTTGAACTTTTAAGTTAAATATCTTTCTCTTCCCTTTGTTTGCGAAGAGGAAAAAGTATATGAAGGTCACCCAATATGGATAAATTAGTATGGGGGAAAAGAAAAAACCAATTGATGAACTTCCTTGGCAGGAGTACGAGATTGAAGAGTTCAAGGAAAAGTTTCCCGCGTTAGCTAAGGAGCTTGAGGGGAGTGAAGGTGTGGGAATATCTGGAATAAGGCTTGATGAGTATCAAGTATTACTAGAAGAGGAAGAAGACAAGATAGATTTTTCGGGGTACAATCCAACGATAATAGACTTTCTCAGGAGATGTGAAACTGATGAAGAGGCCCTAGAAATAATAAACTGGATGGAAAAGCAAGGGGAAATAACTCCAGAGATGGCGAAGCAACTTAGGGTAACTTTAGTTCATAAAGGAGTAAGGGCTTTTGGGCCTAAAAAAGAGTGGGGTTGGTACGAGAGGCATGGAAAACACTAAAGATTACCAACAACTTGAAGTACCATCCCCTCTATTCTTATAGGCTCAAGACGTCTGGCGAGAATTATCGCTTTGTCTAACTTCCCCTCACTCTCGGCATGGATTGTGAAAAGGGGATCACCCTCCTTCACTTTTTCTCCAACTTTGACATGTAGCATGATTCCTGCACCTTTATCTTCAGGAGCTCCGGCTTCCCTTGCTATGGCAGTTATTGCCTTGTTGTCTATTGCCGTTACATATCCATTTGATTGGGCGTGAATGGTGTATGTTTTGTCTCCTATTGGAATGTCCTCTGGTTTTATGTCTGGATTTCCACCTTGCTCCTCTATGATTTCTCTCATCTTCTGATAAGCCTTTCCGCTCTCCAGAATTTCTCTCGCAACTTTTCTTCCCATGCCTTTTGCCGCTACTCCCCCCATCTCCAGCAAAATCCCTGCTAATCCAATGGCCTTTTCGACTAGGCTTCCTGGTCCTTTTCCTGTCATTAGGGTTTGTAAGGCTTCCTTTGCTTCTAAGGCTGGTCCAATTGTGTGACCTATTGGTTGCCCGCCATAGGTAATTGCAACCTCCACATACTGCCCTAGCCTTTTACCTAGTTCGATAAAGTCTTTTGCAAGGGATCTCGCTTCTTCCATTGTCTCAACTTTCACGCCCTTTCCTGTGGGGATATCAATAAGTACGTACTGGCTTCCTATTGCGTACTTCTTGGACATTATACTGGCAAGCATTAATCCCCTTGGATCTAGACTAAGTCTTCTTTCAACGTGGATAGTTAAGTCATCAGCAGGTGCTAAGTTGAGTGCTCCGCCCCACACTAAGCATGCTCCTATCTTCTCTACTATCCTTTTTATTTCATCTAGACCTAACGTCACATTTGTTAATACCTCAACAACATCTGCAGTTCCAGCAGCGCTTGTGATTGCTCTTGAGCTTGTTTTTGGTATTGTTAATCCAGCTGCTGCCACTATTGGGACAACAATGACGTTTGTTTTGTTACCTGGCACACCGCCTATGCTGTGGACATCCATAATCGGTTTCCTGTCAATGTCAAGCATATCACCAGTTTCCGCCATTGCTATGGTTAGTGCTGCAATCTCATCCATGTCTAACCCGTTTATTTCAAGTGCAGTTACAAAAGCACTTATTTCAGTATTTCTGAGTTTTCTGTCTACTATATCTTTGACTATAGTTTCTATTTCGACTTTTCTAAGTTTCTCTCCCTTCATTTTTTTCTTTATGTATCTAACGCTCTCAGGGGTGCCTGCTGGTGATAGGGCCACAGTTTCTCCCTCAGAAAATTGGTGGCTCTCTAGGATATCCTTAGATAGTCCTATTTCACCTGCTTCAACAAAATCGCTTATCGCGGCGCTTCCATATATAGATTTTTTTCCACTTTCAATTCTGATTAAGTCATTTGGGTGTATCTTCCACTCTTGGGCATCTTTGGGATTTATGAAAATAGTAAATCCTCCTGTCTTTACTCCGAGAATCCTAACTTTGGCCCTCATTGCGTTCACCTGTAGTTTGAACTTTTATTAATGTGGAGATAAAGTTTTAGGATTTAATTAGTGTCTGCAAGAATCTCACGATATCAATGAGTTTGAAGTGCCCGGTTTCGACATCATATCTAGTTGATATGGGAACTTCAACAATCCTAGCTCCCAACTTCTTAGCTTTTATTAGGATTTCAGTTTCAACTTCATACCTATCGCTTGTAATTTTGGGGATGAACTCCTTCTTTACTGCCCTAAATCCGCTTTGGGAGTCCTCTATCCTTTCTCCCACCTTTAAGGATATGAGAGTTGAAGTTATCCAGTTGCTTAGTTTTCTTATAAGTGGTCTTTTTCCTTTTTTTACTATCCTCTTTCCAATGACGAAGTCAGCGTTCCCTTGAACAATTGGTTCTAGAAGCTTCGGTATTTCCTTTGGATTATGCTGACCATCTGCATCCATGAGGACTATTATATCCCCACTTGTTCTCTTTATGCCCTCTCTTAAGGCAGCACCTTTTCCCGAATTCCTTTCTAGTCGGATAACATTTGCCCCGAACGATCTGGCGATTTCTGAGGTATTATCTTCTGATCCATCATCTACAACAATTACTTCATCTACGAAATCTGGAATTTTCGAAAGAACACTCCCTATTCTTTTCCCTTCATTATAGGCTGGAATGACTACGGTAATCTTGAAGCCCTTAAACATGAAAAGACATTTAATGAGGTACGTTAAATACGTTATGGGTGGTAGGGTGATTATAAAGCTTATGGGTTTATTTTCCCACTTAGCTGGAGCCAAGGAGGTTGAAATAAAGGTTGATGGAAAGAGAAGGGTAGGGGACGTCCTTAGGGAAGTTATACCTAGGTTTGACGAGGTAAAGGAGAAGATAATAATTATTAATGGAAAAGTAGCAACTGAAGACGCTGAGGTTAGTGATTGTGATGTTGTTAAGGTTATGCCAGTGCTTAGTGGGGGGTAAAGAATGGATCTTGAGAGGGCTTTAAATGCTTTTCACTCTATGAAGGTAAGCCAGATAACTCCTCCCCTAGCGCAGATGCCAATTGTTGAAGAGAATTCACCGATAATTGACATAATGAAGATACTCAGAACGAGGCATCATGTGTGGGTGGTAAACAATAAGGAAGATATGAAGCTGGTTGGTGTTGTTAGGTATCTTGATGTGATTGATATTCTGCTTCCCCCCAAGAGGGCAAGGCTGGGCATGATAAGCTCACTTTTTAAGTCAATAATGGGAGGCGCTGAGAAAGCCGGAGATATTATGGAAAGGAACGTTTTAACTATTGAAGAAGATGCTACGGTGCTTGAGGCTCTTGAAAAAATGAAAAGGTATAGAGTTGGCATATTGGCCCTAGTTGATTATGAAGGCAGATTAAAAGGAGAGATAAGTCTTAGGCTTTTAATAACGGAATTTCTTAGGTTAATAAGGGTGGGGGGTGAAGAATGGAAGCAGCAACGTGGATCCTCTTCACACTCGGAGTAGCTGTGATGCTGGCAAAGATCGGAGATTCAATAGTTGAGAGGTTTGGACTTCCTGGGGTATTGGGCGAGCTTTTAATGGGTATGCTCTTAGGTAATCTTGTTTACTTTGGCATTGTGAGTGAGAAGTACCTTCCGATAACAATGGGATCTAGTGAAGTTATAGACTTCCTGGCAAAGCTTGGAATAATATTTCTCCTATTCTTGGGAGCCCTTGATACTGATATTAAGCAATTGAAAAAAACTGGGGTTACAGCAACTGTTTCTACTCTTCTTGGAGTTTTTGTCCCTCTTGTAATGGGATACTACGCTTTAAGGTGGATGGGATATGACTATAGGGAGGCCTTTGCTGGTGGTGTTCTGTTAACCGCGACGAGCATAGGTTTAACCGTTAGGGTAATGATGGATCTCGGTGTTCTAAGGAGTGAAGTTGGAGCAGCATCACTAAGCGCAAGTGTTATGGATGACTTTCTTGGGATTGCCTTGATAATATTTGCAGTTGGGAGTGGCTCCCTTTTAGGTTTGGGTGTTAAAATAGTGTTATTTTTCATGATCACTGGGGTGCTAGGATGGTACTTCATAGACTATTATGTTAAATTTGCTGAAAAATTACGAGTAGAGAAGGGCATCCTTGGGATGATTGTGGGTATGATGTTTTTATTCGCGGCTTTAGCAGAAGGATGGTTTGCTGCTGCAATAGAGGGAGCCTTTATGATGGGTTTAATTCTTTCGAAGTTGCCAGAAGGTAAGAGAATAATGGAAGAGATAAAAAGTATCGGATATGGGTTTTTGATCCCAATATTCTTCGTGCACACAGGTGCAATGCTCAATCTAAAAGTATTTGGAAATGTCGATGCCCTTAAGCTCGCTTTTGTATTAAGTGCTATTGCAATAATAGGAAAAATTGCTGGAAGAGGATTTGGGGCTTGGATAACTGCCTGGGGTCGAGGGAAAAGCTTTCTCTTAACTCGTGAAAACTTTAAAATGTCCCTTCAAATGGGTATTGGATCAATTCCTAGAACTGAGGTTGCCTTAGTAGATTTAATGGTTGCGATCCATGCTGGGGCAATTTCACCTGATGATGCTCCAAAGTTCATTGCGGCAACCTTAATATTTATTACTGTCTCAGTGATTGTGACACCCCCCTTATTAAAGTGGGCATTTAGAGAAGAAGTTGAGAAACAAAAACGGGCTAAAATGGAGATTAGAAAAGAAAGAATAGAAAGGAAAAAGAGAGCCCGATGATTGGAAAAGGAGTGAGCTGATTTATGATGATCGACTTCTCGCTGAGGGCTCGTTCTTTTGCCCCAACAAATTCACGAACGTTAAAGTTCTTGTATGTGCATTGATGCATGTAAAATTCGTGATTTTATAACTTCTTTTGCCAAAACGTTTATTCTACTTGGAATTTTCTACCGAAATAGATTTTACATCCGAGAGCTCAATGAACAAAAGGATTCTCACCCTTATTTACCGAAAGTTTTATATAGTCTACTGTTCAAACCTGTATCGCCAATCGACTAAATTGGGGTGGTGAACATGGTTGAGCAAGACCCTTATGAGATTGTTATTAAGCAACTTGAGAGGGCTGCTCAGTATATGGAGATAAGTGAGGAGGCCCTTGAGTTCTTGAAGAGGCCCCAGAGGATTGTTGAGGTCTCAATTCCGGTAGAGATGGATGATGGTACTGTCAAAGTATTCACAGGATTTAGAGTCCAGCACAACTGGGCTAGAGGTCCAACCAAGGGCGGAATTAGGTGGCACCCAGAGGAGACCCTCAGTACAGTTAAGGCTCTCGCTGCTTGGATGACTTGGAAGACTGCTGTTATGGACCTCCCATATGGTGGAGGTAAGGGTGGAATTATAGTTGATCCCAAGAAGCTCTCAGACAGGGAGAAGGAGAGGCTCGCTAGGGGATACATAAGGGCAATTTACGATGTCATAAGCCCATACGAGGACATTCCAGCTCCTGACGTTTACACTAACCCACAGATCATGGCATGGATGATGGACGAGTACGAGACCATAAGCAGGAGGAAGACTCCCGCATTCGGTATCATAACAGGAAAGCCACTCAGCATTGGAGGTTCACTTGGTAGAATTGAGGCTACAGCAAGAG
Source organism: Pyrococcus kukulkanii (assembly GCF_041647995.1). NCBI lineage: Archaea > Methanobacteriati > Methanobacteriota > Thermococci > Thermococcales > Thermococcaceae > Pyrococcus > Pyrococcus kukulkanii. The sequence continues at coordinate 228,111 of NZ_JARRIB010000001.1, read as the reverse complement.
GTGCCTCATACACCATAAGAGAGGCTGCAAAGGTTCTCGGTTGGGATGACCTTAAGGGCAAGACAATCGCAATCCAGGGTTACGGTAACGCGGGTTACTACCTCGCCAAGATAATGAGCGAAGACTTTGGAATGAAGGTCGTTGCAGTTAGCGACAGCAAGGGTGGAATTTACAACCCCGATGGCCTCAACGCTGACGAAGTTCTCAAGTGGAAGAAGGAGCACGGTAGCGTTAAGGACTTCCCAGGAGCAACCAACATAACCAATGAGGAGCTTCTCGAGCTTGAGGTCGACGTACTAGCTCCAGCCGCAATTGAAGAAGTTATAACTAAGAAGAACGCCGACAACATAAAGGCCAAGATCGTCGCTGAGGTTGCAAACGGTCCAGTCACACCAGAGGCTGATGAGATCCTCTTCGAGAAGGGAGTCCTCCAGATACCTGACTTCCTCTGTAACGCAGGTGGAGTTACAGTCAGTTACTTCGAGTGGGTTCAGAACATAACTGGCTACTACTGGACAATAGAGGAAGTCAGGGAGAGGCTTGACAAGAAGATGACCAAGGCATTCTACGATGTCTACAACACTGCAAAAGAGAAGAACATCCACATGAGAGACGCAGCTTACGTTGTTGCAGTCCAGAGAGTCTACCAGGCAATGCTTGACCGCGGTTGGGTTAAGCACTGATTTCTCTTCTTTCGATTTTCTAATTAATTCTTGGATTTCTGATAGCTTTCCCTACCTAATTCTGCAATTATCACAAACTTTAAAAACCAATACTTTATATACTTCGGTTCTGAATTTATACTAAGGTGGTTCGAAAAATGATAGATGATAGGGATAAGATAATACTAGATATATTGGTAAAAGACGCGAGAACGCCGTTCACGGAGATAGCTAAAAGGCTGGGCATCAGTGAGACCGCGGTGAGGAAGAGAGTTAAAGCCCTGGAAGAAAAAGGGATAATAGAGGGGTATACAATAAGGCTTAACCCCAAGAAACTTGGGTACTCCTTAGTGACTATCACTGGGGTCGATACTAAGCCGGAGAAACTCTTCGAGGTAGCAGAAAAGCTAAAGGAATTTGACTTCGTAAGGGAACTTTACCTTTCCAGCGGAGATCACATGATAATGGCAGTTATATGGGCAAGGGACGGAGAGGATCTTGCTGATATAATCTCAAACAAAATAGGGAAGATCGAAGGGGTAACGAAAGTTTGTCCAGCAATAATCCTTGAAAGGCTAAAGTAGGCTCGGTTGCGAGGGTAGTCATCATCACTCAGCTAGCGAAATTTTCCTCATTGCCTTTACATTTTCAATAGTTAAACCTTAAAAGCGCATGGGTTAGCTTATTTTGGAGGTGAAGTATGATGGTGGTATATGAGCTTAATGGGAAGAGACCTAAAATTCATCCAACGGCATTCGTTGACGAGAATGCCGTTGTAATTGGAGATGTGGTTCTTGAGGAGAAAACCAGCATTTGGCCATCGGCTGTTCTGAGGGGAGATATAGAGCAGATATATATTGGAAAGTACTCAAACGTTCAAGATAACGTTAGCATTCACACTTCTCATGGTTTGCCAACTGAGGTTGGTGAGTACGTTACAATAGGTCACAATGCTGTTGTTCACGGTGCCAAAGTTGGCAACTATGTTATAATAGGGATGGGGGCGGTAATATTAGATGGGGCAAAGATAGGGGACCATGTAATAATCGGTGCTGGAGCTCTTGTGCCCCCAAATAAGGAGATTCCTGATTACAGCCTCGTTATAGGTATCCCAGGGAAGGTAGTTAGGCAGTTGAGTGAGGAAGAGATCGAGTGGACTAAGAAGAATGCTGAAATTTATATGGAGCTTGCTGAGAAACACATGAGGGGGAGAAAGAAAATATGATTTACAGGATTATATCTCACGTCCCTCCCATACTTTTTAAGCCGGCGTACGATCTTTATGAGAGATACCTATTTGAAAAAGTTAAAAGTGGGAACTTGCCAAAGCACGTAGCTATTATTATGGACGGAAACAGGAGATGGGCAAGGAAGCATGAGAAGCCACCTTGGTACGGGCATTTTTTTGGATCTAAAAAGCTTGAAGAGATAGTGGAGTGGTGTCATGAGCTTGGTATAAGAATTTTAACAGTTTATGCTTTCTCAACTGAAAACTTTAAGCGATCAAAGGAAGAAGTTAATAAGCTAATGCAACTCTTTGAAGAAAAGTTCAAGGAGCTTGTTAAGGATAAGAGAGTTCATGAGTATGGGATAAGGGTTAACGTTATTGGCAGAAAGGAGCTCCTGCCAGAGAACGTTAGAGAAGCCGCTGAGGAAGCGGAGAGGGTGACAAGAAAATATAACAACCTTATTCTTAACGTAGCCCTGGCCTATGGAGGAAGAAGTGAAATTGTTGACGCCGTTAAGAAAATTGTAAAAGACGTAATGAATGGAAAGCTTGATATCCAAGATATTAACGAAGAATTGCTCAAAAAGTACCTTTATATCCCTAATATGCCAGATCCAGATATAGTAATAAGGACTGGAGGTGAAGTCAGGATAAGCAACTTTCTTCTGTACCAAATAGCTTATAGCGAGTTGTTCTTCGTTGATGTGTACTTCCCAGAATTCAGGAAAATAGACTTCCTTAGAATAATCCGAGAATACCAAAAAAGAGAGAGAAGGTTTGGTCGCTAGTCCTCGCCTTTTTCCTTGTAACCTCCACAAAATTCTGGAAAAAGTTCTTCTAAGAACTGCCTCACTCTCTCTTTTGACAGTTTAAACTGTCTTATCTTTATAATTCCTTTTTCTTGGGCCTCTTTTAGTAGCATTTCTGTTACTTTGTTAGGATACATCTCCTCGTATACTATCTCTTTTATTCCAGCGTTTATAAGGAGCTTGAAGCAAGTGTCACAGGGAAAGTGAGTCACATATAGTGTTGCTCCTTCAAGGCTTATCCCTTTTCTTGCGGCCATTGCTATTACATTCTGTTCTGCATGAACTGCCCTATGGCAGTGGCCATCAACTAAAATACACCCTACATCTATACAATGATCCATATTCCTTGGAGCCCCATTGTACCCAGTTGCAAGGATATATCCATCTTTTACTGCTACTGCCCCTACTCTTAATCTTGGGCAAGTGGCTCTCAAGGAAACAAGCTTTGCTATAAGCATAAAGTATTCATCTTTTGTTGGTCGAATTTTCTTAATTTTTTCTGCTTTTTCTTTGTCTAAGAATATCTCTGTTGTCATGTTTTTTACTCAAAATGCACCCCCTTATAAAAGTTAATTGAACTCGAATATCCTATTGTACATATCTACAATTGCCATTATTCTTGCTATCCTTTCTTCATATGTCGGATGTGTGCTAATTAATGTAGCTATATTAAGCCCTTCATCCTTTTTTCTGTTTATTTGTGGTTGTATGGTTGGTAGAGGAATATCCTTTGAATTTATCATTGCTTCATAGTATTTAAGTTCCTCAAGTGCATTTTTCAGGGCATATGGAACCTCAGCTATCCTTATTGCAACATTATCGGCCATGAATTCTCTTTTCCTTAAGAACTTGTGGAGTGATAGTAAATAAGCAAAAAACGTTATCAAGCTTATTAGTTTTGCATAGAATGAGGATCCAAACATAATTACTGCGGCTGATAGTACTCCTATTCCATATTGTCCATATTTAGAGATTGGAAATAATACTGTATCGGCATTCTTAATGTGGCCTATCTCATGTGCTGCAACAGCTAGTATCTCATCCTCACTTAGAACTTCAAACAGCCCAGCTGAGAGAACTATTGAGTTCTTGAATGAGTATGCAGTTGGTATTGGGGAGTCTTCCACGTAGATAGTTGGCATTGGGATCCTAGCCCTATTCGCCATCCTTGCTATCCCGTCATAAAGCCAGGGCATATCCTCCCACTGGATTTTTGAATACCTATCTTTTGGAAGTTTTAATCTTAAGGATAGCTTATAAGTTAAATACAACCAAATTAGCACACCAAGAGACAAAAATAACCCAATTTTTTTGAGTGATATTACTGTCATTATGACTTGAAGCAGGAATATCAGGTATAGCATCTCCTATCACTTCTTAATTTTTGAAAGATATGCATACGTGGCTTCCCTAAAGTTTGCTATTAGTGATTCTATTATTTTCTCAACAATTTTCCTTTCGAATTCCTCCCTAGTTGTTGTCACGCTATATATATATCGTATTCCCCCTCTGCCTCTTTCCATTCTCCTTTTTAATAGGCCTTTTTCACATAATCTGTTCATTAAAATGCTGACCGTAGACCTTCTTAGCTCGGGATATTTTTTCTTTAAATAGTCATAAACTTCTCCGGCTGTTGCTTCTCGTACCTCCCACATGTATTCCATTATCTCAGCTTCTAGTGAGGGAAGAACTGCTTTTATTCCTTTCTGGTTTAGTTTAAATTCTCTAGGTTCCATCATGATCCCTCCGGTACTATTTTGGTTATTAAGTAAAACAAAATTAAGGTTTTCGCTTCAATAGATCCTCTATCTCTTTCAGTTTTATTCCAATTTCTCTGTTGAGATCTGTTATCTCTCTTTCTATTCTGTCTATGTCAAGGTACAGTTTGAACATTAAAAGGTACGCAAGTCCTATCATTGAAACAAATAATGCATCCAGCCCTCTGCCAAGGCCTAATATCCTTTTTATTTTCATAGATATTTCCACTGGCGCCAGGGATACTATCAACAATATCACAAGAAATAATTCCCAAGCTATAAAGTCAGATAATTCCAACTTTTGGTTTCTAAATTTGAGAAATACGTAAATTATTAGTCCAAGTATAGCAAATAACGCTATGTATTGAATCGTATACACTTTAGTCACCTCCTAAACGCGTCTAAGAGTAAGTTAAGGGCAATCTTTATACCTTCCATGATGTTAGTTCCTTTCTTCATTGAGTATTCGGTATATATGGCCTTTATTGGCACTTCCACTATCCTACATTTATTCTTAGAGGCCTTAACTATTATCTCGCTTGACACAGCGTACCTATCACATGTAATCCTAATCTTCTCTGCACACTTTGCAGAAATTGCCCTTAATCCACTTTGGGTATCCGAAATGTATTTCATGGCAAAGAATGCAGTGATTACATTTAAACCAAAATTGCCTATCCTCTTAATTAGGGGCATTTGGGATATGTCACCTTTCAACCTACTTCCTATTGCGAGATCGGCTTTTTCTTCCACTACCGGCTTCATGACTCTCAGTGCGTCTTCAACTAAGTGTTGCCCATCAGCATCAAACGTTACAATTATCCTTGCGTTCTTTTTTAATGCATAGGCTATACCAGTTCCAAGGGCTCCACCAAGTCCCCTGTTTATTAAGTGGGTAATAACGTTAACGCCCTTAGACTTTGCTATTTTTTCTGTTCTATCTGAACTCCCGTCATTAACCACTATTATCCTGTCTGGTGGGAACACTTCGAGAAGTTCGTCGAGGACTTTTCCAATTGTTTTCTCTTCATTATAAGCTGGAACAACAACGTAAGTGCCTAAAAGGTTCATAATTATGTTCTCTAACTCATCTAAGGATTTTCCTTCGTACTTGACTCCTTTGAACTCTACGAAGTATTCACCAACGAAAGGTAAGTTTTCTCCATCTTCGATGTCTATCCCTAAGGTAGTGAGAAAGCTAGTTAAGCTTTCCTCACATCTTACCTTTTCCAGCCTCACGTTCCCTTCACCATGCCAAACCTTTATAAATTGGCTAAATTTTTAAACGTTTGTGCGCGTGAGGTGAGGGAAATGACTCAGCGTGACGCTCAACTTTATGAATTGAAGAAGAAAATTGATGAGCTTAAAAAGATTAGGGGAAGAGGAACGGAGTTAATCTCACTCTATATTCCTGCCGGTTACGACATAAGCAAGGTCATGCAACAACTTAGGGAGGAGTATAGTACAGCTCAGAACATAAAGTCGAAGACAACAAGGAAGAATGTGCTTGGAGCCCTTGAAAGAGCGATGCAGCACCTTAAACTTTACAAACAAACTCCGGAGAACGGATTAGCTTTATTCGTTGGAAACGTGAGTGAAATGGAGGGGGTTACGGACATAAGGCTTTGGGCTATAATCCCCCCAGAGCCCCTGAACGTTAGGCTCTATCGATGTGATCAGACTTTTGTCACGGAACCCCTTGAGGAGATGCTCAGGGTTAAGGATGCTTACGGCTTAATTACGGTCGAAAAGAACGAGGCAACGATAGGACTTCTCAGGGGCAAGAGAATTGAAGTTCTTGATGAGCTAACGTCCAACGTCCCAGGAAAGACAAGGGCGGGGGGTCAGTCAGCTCGAAGATATGAGAGAATCAGGGAACAGGAAACTCATGAGTTCATGAAGAGAATTGGAGAGCACGCAAACAGGGCCTTTCTTCCACTCCTTGAGAAAGGCGAGCTCAAGGGCATAATAATCGGAGGTCCTGGGCCCACCAAGGAAGAATTCGTCGAGGGGGATTACCTGCACCACGAGCTCAAGAAGAAGATAATCGGAGTGGTAGATATAAGCTACCATGGCGAGTATGGGCTTAGGGAGTTAGTGGCAAAGGCTGCCGACATACTCAGGGATCACGAAGTCATAAGGGAGAGGAACCTTGTCAATGAGTTCCTTAAGCACGTCGTTAAGGACACCGGTTTCGCAACCTATGGTGAGAGAGAAGTCAGGAAGGCCTTAGAGATAGGGGCCGTAGATATCCTGCTGATAAGTGAAGGGTACAACAAGGTCAGAGTTAGGGCCAAATGTAACAACTGCGGCTGGGAGGAGCTTAAGACCATGAGCGAGGAGGACTTTGAGGTTTATAGGAGAAAGCTGAACAGGTGCCCCAAGTGCGGAAGCCAGAACATAAGCTTCGAGAAGTGGGATGTCGCTGAAGAATTAATAAAAATGGCAGAGGAGTCAGGAGCAGACGTGGAGATAATTTCCCTTGACACCGAAGAAGGTCAGCAGTTCTACAGGGCATTCGGTGGCCTTGGAGCTATACTGAGGTTCAAGATTTAGCGCTCAGGATTGGGAATTCTTCTGGCTCATAATCTTCTAATTTTCCATATAAGAAGTCTTCGTAGCCCTTTAGATCTAAAAGTCCATGTCCACTGAGGTTGAATAAGATAACAATCTCTTTGCCCTCTTTTTTAGCTTCTAACGCCTTATCTATTGTGGCCTTTACAGCATGTGCACTCTCGGGAGCCGGAACTATCCCCTCCGCCCTTGCAAAGAGCACGGCTGCTTCAAAGACTTCGGTCTGGTGGTAGGCTATTGGCTTGACTATTCCGAATGCTAAGGGTTGGTGCCAGTCCGTGGTACCTCAGTCCTCCAGCATGAATTGGAGGAACATAGTAGGTGTGTCCCAGGGTGTGCATCTTCATCTTTGGCGTCAGCCTTCCAGAATCTCCGTAATCGTAGGTGTAAATCCCCCTCGTCATGCTGGGAGCAGCTCTTGGTTCTACCGCTATGAATTCGTAATCTGCTTTTCCATCGAGTACATCTTTAACGAAGGGGTACGCTAGACCAGCAAAGTTGCTTCCACCACCTACGCATCCGACTATAACGTCGGGCTCCTCAAACTCCTTTATCTGCTCTTTAGCCTCGAGTCCAATAACCGTTTGGTGCATTAGGACGTGATTTAAGACACTACCAAGGGAGTACCTAGCCTTCTCGTCCTTGAGGACATCTTCAATAGCCTCGCTTATTGCTATCCCCAAACTACCTGGGTGATTGGGATTCTCTTTCAGGAACTTCCTCCCGATCTCCGTATTTTCGCTTGGACTTGGGAATATCTCAGCACCGTAGACCCTCATAAGAGTCTTCCTGTATGGTTTCTGGTAGTAGCTGGCCCTTGCCATGTAGACCCTAACTTTTAGACCCAGTAGGGCTCCAGCAAGGCTTAGCGCGGTTCCCCACTGCCCTGCGCCGGTCTCTGTAACTAGTCTTTCTATTCCTTGCTTCTTTGCGTAATAAGCTTGAGCTAGGGCAGTGTTTATCTTGTGGCTTCCGGTAATGGTTGCACCTTCGTATTTGAAGTATATCTTAGCTGGAGTGTCCAACATTTTCTCAAGATTCGTGGCCCTGAAAAGGGGTGTTGGTCTGCCTATCTTTGAGTACATTTCTCTAACTTTCCTCGGAATTTCAATATACCTTTCCTGGCTTATCTCCTGTTTTACGAGTTCCTCTGCAAATATCCTCTTTAGCTTTTCTGGGTTTATTGGTTCGTCGGTTTCTGGATCTAGGGGTGGTGCTAGGGACTCTGGCAGATCTGGCAGTATATTATACCATTTCCTGGGTATTTTACCATCTGGGAGAACTACTTTCATGGAATCACCTCCAGGAGAATAGCCTCTAATCTAGTGGGAGCTCCAAAAACAAGCCCCCTATTCAAGCCAAAAACGATCACTCCTGCATGTCATGGAGCATCGAAGAAAAGGAAAGGTGAACATTAAAAAATGTTTGGACAGGTAAAGCTATCTAGAAGTTATATATGAAACGCCAGTTGCAGCAAATATTAAGACTTCTAGGATCTTGTACGCGTTCTCCATGGTTTCTGCGGTGAACTCTACCTCTTTCCCGCTCTTTCTGTGAACGAAGGGGAGCAATTCTGCAACCTCAGCATAAGCACTGTTCAAGAACCTAACTCCAACTTTTACTGGCTTTTCAAGCTTGAACGGCTTAAGCTCGCTCTTCCTAAGCTTTTCAACAGTTGCCCTAGTTTTCTCCCTGAGCTCCTCCTCAATCTTTCTCAATGATGGGCTTATCGCTGAATACCTTCCTGAGGCCTTCTTTAGGGTTACAAACTCTGCCCATGGTAAAAGTTCAAGATCTTTCTTCAGGGCCTCATCACCGGCAACAAGACCCACCGGAATTTCCCATTCTCCAAGCAACATAGCGTTCATTAGACACTCACTAACTTCTATTCCGTTTATGGTTATCCTGTCTATCGTTGCTCCGCTGTACGTGTGATCGAACGTTGCGTAGCTCGTTCCGGCCTTAGCGTGGTACCCTAGGAATATCGCCAAGTCACTTCCTTTGGCAAATGCAACCATGCTGAGCGGTCTTGGGAATCCCCTAACTAGCGAGACAAAGTCTGGCATCTCCTCGGGAATCACGTTAACCATTGGACCGTGTGAATCCGCAACAACTACCTCCTCAAATCCTTGAGCATGAAGCTCTTCTGCAACCGCCCTTACTATCCTAGTTGCCACTTTCCTTGCTTCATTGTACAGGGCTCCCTTTACAAAAAGGTGCTCCCTGCTGACTATATATGGCAACCCCTCAAGGTCAACTGATATAAAGGCTCTCATATGAATCACCAACAATATTTAAGGCGATAAGATATAAATATTACCAATACTATCAGCGTCTTAACGTGGGAAACCCTTGGTTGAAAACTCCCCAATTTATAAGGTGTGCTACCGAAGTCTAGTTTGGTGATAACATGCACGAGTGGGCCTTGGCGGATGCCATAGTTAGAACGGTTCTCGATTATGCTCAAAAGGAAGGAGCCTCGAAAGTCCTTGCAGTTAAAGTTGTCCTGGGGGAATTGCAGGACGTGAACGCTGATATCGTTGGATTTGCAATGAGGGAGCTTTTCAAAGGTACTATAGCGGAGAATGCCGAGATAATATTTGAAGAGGAAGAGGCAGTATTCAAGTGCCGTGCATGTGGATATGAGTGGAGGCTTAAGGAGGTAAGGGACAAACTGAACGACAGGATAAGGGAGGACATTCACTTCATTCCTGAGGTTGTTCATGCTTTTGTTTCATGCCCCAAGTGTGGAAGCCATGATTTTGAGGTGGTAAAGGGGAGGGGAGTTTACATAGGGGGAATAAAAATCGAAAAGGAGAGTGATTGAAATGATTGATCCCAGAGAAATTGCGATTTCGGCAAGGCTTGAAAAAGTTAAGAAAGTGATCCCGGTTGTTAGTGGCAAGGGGGGAGTCGGTAAATCCCTAGTTTCTACGGTTCTGGCTCTGTCTTTAGCTGAAGCTGGTAATAAGGTTGGTCTTTTGGATCTCGACTTCCACGGGGCAAGCGATCACATAATCCTGGGTTTTGAGCCTAAAGACTTTCCTGAGGAAGATAAAGGAGTAGTTCCTCCAGTGGTTCACGGGATAAAGTTCATGAGCATCGTTTACTACACCGAGAATAGACCAACCCCTCTCAGGGGCAAGGAAATAAGCGATGCCCTCATAGAGCTTTTGACGATAACGAGGTGGGATGAGCTCGACTACTTGATAATTGATATGCCACCGGGGCTTGGGGATCAATTCTTGGATGTCTTAAGGTTCCTCAAGCGCGGAGAGTTCTTGATAGTTGCTACTCCATCAAAATTGGCCTTAAATGTCGTTGAAAAGCTAATTCAGTTGCTAAAAGAAGAAAATAGGGAGATACTTGGCATAATTGAGAACATGAAGCTTGACGAAGAAAAGGACGTTAGGGAGCTTGCGGCGAAGTATGGGGTCAAGTATCTCGCCGGCATTAAGTTCTATCCAGACCTTGAGTCAAGGATAGGAAGCGTTGAAGAGCTTATGAAAACGGAGTTTGCAGAAGAAATAAGGAAAATAGCTATCTCAATCTGAGGGCGTCTTCTATTATTTTTGCATGGTCAAAGGCCAGTCTTTCCTTCACCTTTTCTATCTCTTCAATTGGGACAACAGTCACATCCTTTGCATCGTCTCCGGCCTTAAGTTCTCCACTTCCCACGGCAAGGAACGCTATAGTGATTGTATGTCCTCTTGGATCTCTATTTGGATCGGAGTAAACTCCAACTATCCTCAAAAGTTTGACATCGAGCCCAGTTTCCTCCTTTGCTTCCCTTATTGCAGCCTCCTCCACCCTTTCGCCGTACTCAACGAAACCCCCAGGAAGGGCAAGATAGCCCTTGTAGGGTTCGTTCTTTCTCCTTATAAGGACGATCCCGTTGTTGTATATTATAACGAGGTCAACCGTCACTCCGATGCACCTATGCATCTCAGCTACTAACCCGTGCTCTTCTGCAATTCTCTTAATCTCCTTCTGGAATTCCGTGATATCATGGTCTTTGGGGGCTTTTATTAAAAGGGCATAGCGGTCCATTTTCACCACCCGCTCAGGGAAGTCCCTCCCAATCATCGCGATTCAGCCAATCGAGGCTTCATCATCGCGGTTCAAGTACTTCTCTAATCCAAGGTTCAAGAACTTTGCCGTCTCCTCAAGTGCAAACTCTAACCCTTCTCTGATGCCAAACCTTTCAACTCCATAAGTTAGCAGGGCTAAAAATGCGTCCCCTGCTCCCGTCGGATCTTTGATGTTAATCTTCCTTGGTCTGAACTTAATCGTTTCGCTAGCTATCAGAATTCCCTCGTTGCTTCCGTTTGTTACCGCTAATACTTCGGGCTTTCCTGGGTTCACTATTTTCTGATACTCCTCGAGGGAAGCATGGACGACCTTACAATTGGAGAGAAACCAACCGTTAATTTCCCTCAGGCCTACATACTCCTTTAGCTCCCTAACAAACCCCTGAACGTCAAGAGATGGCTTCCGAAATAGCAAAACTTGATTGGGGGATATCTCATTGGCCACAGGATTTATGATAACTTTTCCTCGAACTTCTAGGAGTTCATGATCTTTGAATGCATCTCCTTTGGAGAGCACCCTAATGACTCTTTCTTCTCCTCTGTAAATGAGCTCGTACACTACGCTTGAGATTCCCCTTATGGGAACTAGCTCAACATGTTCTTCCATTTCCTTTAACCATTCTCTTGGATAATCTGGCCCTATCTTTGTGAGAACCCTCACATCGGCAAACTTTGAGAGAACCAATGAGGAGTAATACGCTCCTCCTCCTGGTCTTTTCCTTCCCTCTATAATGTCAACCGTGAAGTTTCCAATGACGGTGAACCTCATGGACTTCCGTACGCGCCATGTTTTTAAATCCTCTCCGGAACCTTGCATTATGCCATACTTAGTAATTGAACATCTGGAGGAGATAAGCGAGTGGCTACTGTTGGAATACAAGCACGTTGCCCAGTGGTGGGGGGACAACCTAATCTTCACAAACGTAAGGCCAGAGGAGCGGAAAATTCTCTCAGAGATAGGTAGCGTGATCACGGAAAGCATAACTAGACTGCCCTTTGATAAGTCGAAGGTTATACTCCTAGATCCTCAGGCTAAAGAGGAGTTAAAGCCGGAAGACATAGAGGAAGATACAATAATCGTCGTTGGTGGAATCTTGGGTGATGCCATTCCAAGGGGGAGGACGAAGGAATTCATAACCTCAAAGATGCCTGGGGTTAGGGTTAGGCACATAGGCAGACCCCAGTTCTCGATTGATGGAGCCTCGATAGTTGCGAAGCTTATTGCTGATGGAAAAAGGCTCGAAGAAATTGAATACGAAGAAAATCCAACGATAAAGCTCGATGACTTTAGCGAGATAACCCTCCATTATGCCATTCCAAAGCTTAATGGGAAGCTACTTCTAACTCCAGGCCTAATTGAGCTTCAGAGAAGGGAGCTGGGATACGATGAGGATGTGAGTGATGAAGAGCTAATAGAGTATTTTGAGGGAAAAAGAGAGCTCTAGGTATTCCTCTTACATACGAGAGCTCCCTGTGGTACTCCAAGCCCTCTGGCCACCGCCGGGCACTTGGCCTTTAGAAGGAAGAATACTCTCTCATCTTTTATTTCGCTCAAAGTTTCAAAGTTTCCCTGACCTTTTGCTATTATGATATCTGCCTTCTTAAATATCTCTCTAAATTCCTCGGTGATTTTATCAAGAGGGACACCAACTATTCTAGTTCCGGTTGAGATTATCTTGCCAAACTTCTCGAAGCCATCTCTTCTTAGATCCTCAACGGTGACGTCGTTTATTATTGGGCCTTCCTTTCCGGCTATGTATATTTCAGCACTTGATATTTCCTTGATTTTCTCTAGGAGAATCGCGTCGAAATAATGCTCTCCAACGTTATCCGTGAGGTACAGAATTACCTTTGCCCTTTTGACACTTTCAATTAACTCCTCGCTCTCATCTATGTATAAGTCTTCTTTAAGCATATCTTCAACTTGTCTCTCAAGGTCTTCGGGAGAAAATCCAACGGAAAAGTCAATTATGTTCCCAATTATGGCGAGCTTTATCGCGGTTTTTATGCTAATGTCGAGCCTATCCCTCAGTAGCTTGACAACCTTCTCCGCCACTTTCCTTGACTTTTCCTTGTACTCTCTGAAGGGATCATCATTTTCTAGAAATCTATACAGCTCAAGAAACACTTTACTCCCTGCTATTGCCGGTATTGCATCTTCATGATACTCTCTCGCAACTGTTTTTGCTGCTAGGAACATAGCTCTTTTTCTTTTTTCCAGGTCTTCAGTCCCCATCTCAACGATCTTTTTGCACTGGTTAGCTATGCACGTAAAGCATTCATAATGAACCTTCATTTTATCACCCTGGATGGAGTTATGGGATAGGTTAATAACCGTTCGCATTCTTCCTTATGGGGGGAATGAAATGCTGGTGGGAAAAGTTCCTCCTGAAATCTTGAACGACGTTATACTCAGGGGACTGGAGCATGGTGATAAGGTTATAGTTGGCCCTGGGGTTGGGATAGATGCTACTGCCATAGATTTTGGTGATTACGTTCTTGTTGCATCTACCGATCCAATCACGGGAGCTGAAGACAGGATTGGATTCTATGCAATTCACGTTAATGCAAACGACGTTGCAACCTTTGGTGCCATGCCTAAGTGGTTTTTGGTTACCATCCTCCTGCCTGAGGGAGCTGACATTGACCTCGTGAGAAATATTATGGGGGAGATAAAGGAAGTGGCCCAGGAAATGGGAATAGCAATCGTTGGAGGGCATACAGAAGTTACTCCTGGGTTAAAGAAGCCCATAGTCGTGGGAACAATGCTTGGAGAAGTTGAGAAGGAGAAGTTAGTTATTCCAAGGCCAAGGCCCGGCGATGCTATAATCCTTACCAAGGGAGCCGGGATTGAGGGGACTTCAATAATAGCTCATGAGAGGGAGGAAGAGCTGAGATCTATCTTTGGCAGGGATTTCGTTGAAAGAGCGAAGGCCTACATCTATGAAATAAGTGTGGTCAGAGAGGCATTGATAGCAAGGGAATTCGCTACGGCAATGCATGATCCTACTGAGGGTGGAATTGCAAATGGCTTGCATGAAATGGCAGATGTAGGCGACTTGGGCTTCAGGATTTTCGCCAATAAGGTCATAGTAAGGGAAGAGACTAAGAAAATATGCGCCTTTTACGATCTCGACCCCTTGGCATTGATAAGTTCTGGCTCCCTCTTGGTTTCAGTGCCGAGGGATCATGCTAAGGTTTTGGTGGAGAAGTTGTTGGCTAAAGGAATAAACGCCAGCATAATAGGGGAGTTCTTGGCTGAGAAGAAGAGGGTTATTATAGAAGATGGTGTTGAGAGACCCCTTAAGCGTCCTGAGACTGATGAGCTTTGGAAGGTTGTTTAGTCTCATACTCTTTCCAAACTTCTATCAATGCAAAAAGAAGCCCTATGGCTATCGGCCCCAGGATTATCCCAACTGCCCCAAAGGCCATTACTCCTCCAAATATTCCCACTAAGGCTACTACAGAACTAACCTTTGCTCTACCTCTAGTTAATTTCGGCTTTATTGTGTAGTCTGGCAGTGGAGATATCGTAATAAATCCATAAACAGCAAAGAGCACTGCCATCCAAGGGGACCTATGCCAGAGTAGCATTGCCCCTATTAGCCACATTATCCATCCGCCCATAAATGGTAGGAGCTCTAAGATTACACATAAGATGCCTGCAGCTATTGAACCAGCAGCATTGCTGAGTTTGAAAATATAGAACCCGATGGAGAGGAAGAACCCCTTCGCTATGCTGAAGAAGAGCCATGTTTTAAGTATTGCATCAACGGTATCTCGAACTTTTGAGAGCATTCTCTCGCCAATTTCCCTGTTTGTTGAGGGAAGCAGTTCATGAACTTCCTTTGCTAGGAAGTCTGCGTTAGTTAGGGTCGCATAAAAAACTGCAAGGAAAACTATAAGTTGAAGTGCAAGTTTTGGAAGTGAGAGGGTATATTGAAGCAACATGCTCCTTAATTTTTCTGGAAAACTTGTGGCTATAGCATCGAACAGAGATGAAAGGGCCCTGGGAACCTTAAGCGTTCCAAGCCAAGAGAAAAAGGCATCAAGATACGTGTAAAGGTTTTTAAGTGTGTCTGTTATCCAGAGGGCAACTCCAATTAGGAATAAAATCGAGAGGAGGGAAATTACGGATAAAACGATAAGTAGGCCCAATCTCCTCCCAACTTTGTTGGCTAGCTTTACGTAGAAGGGGTAAGCTATGTAAGTTGCGGCTATCCCAAATACTATGGGGGTTATCAACTCCTTTAATGTCTTCCAGACAAGAAAAAGAATTATGACAACTAAAGCGGCCCAAACTACCTTTTCTCTCTCCAATCCTACCACTTCCAGATGTACTTCAGTATTTGCTTCGCTAAGGAGGGCTTGTTAAATACGAAAAGCCTCCCCTTTGGATCGAGGATGAAGTTCTTGCCCACAACTAGATAGCCCTCTTTGGTCTTGTATACCTCTGCATTCTCTACATCAACATTAACGTTCAGCTCTTTGGTCATGCCCTCTATCTTCTGTCTTACTTGATCTGTCGTGAATTTTATTGGCTTTAATTTGACCTCTTCCCCTTCTATTTCTGAGGGATCCATGTAGATTCCCCAGAACTCCTTTGCACACTCAAAAGGATACACATACTCCGGTCCGTACTCCGGAAGGTACATCTCATAGATCAGGGCTAACAGTACCTTCCTCCCGTCTCCCCCAAGCACCCGAACCTCGACATTAAATTTTTCGTCTTTGAATCCATTCTCAAAGACTTCGAGCTTCTCTTCACACTGCACGCTCTCACCCCTTTATGTAGGGGTAAATATAGTTCGCCGGCATATAGAGGGTTGCACTTTCCGATATTTCAAATTCCTGGGGTTTAGAATCAAACATTACAACTTTTGCAGATGTTACGTTCATCAACTTGAGTAGTGCTCTTATTGCTGAGTCAAGATCTCCCGTTTCATCTACTAGCGATCCTTTCACGTCTTTCGCAAACCATACTCTCCCATCTGCATATTTCCTAGTTTCGTTTATAGTCATGTTTCTCCCTTCACTAACAACGTTCAGGAATTCATTAAAGTACATCTCTATCTGATTTTTAATCATTTCCCTCTCCTCTGGTGTTAAATCTCTCCAATCGGCTCCCATATCTTTATATGGCCCTGTTTTAAACACCTCGACCTTTATTCCGTTCATCTCGTAGTACTTCTCGGCATTGAAGTGGACATATACGACTCCTATACTACCTACCTCCGCCAAGGGATCTGCAACTATCTTATTTGCGGCACATGCTATGTAGTACGCCCCCGAATCCATATATCCTCCAGAGTATGCAACTATTGGCTTAAGGTAACTTAACTTTTTTAGTTCTTCATATACTATCCTAACAGGTCCAGCCATTCCTCCCGGGCTCTCTATCCAGAGAAGAACTCCTCCAATTGAAGAGTTTTCACGTATTTCTCGGATTATTTTCACAATGTGTAGGGCGAGCTGGTCATCTACCGGCCCAAAGATTGGAACAATAGCAATGCTGATATTGGCCTGCTCTTTTCCTTGAGATATCAGAGATTTCAAATATTCAATTTCATTTTTCATCTCCTCTATTTTTAACTTTAGGAGGAGGGTTTCATTTGTCGTTTGATTTAAGCTACCAACTTGAACCTGAGGCAGGGTTTGATTGCATGATTTAAGAGCTCCAATCTGCATATAGAGGAGAACGTTTGCTACTGCCGAGAATCCAAGAATCAACACTAAGATAAATGTGAGATATTTCCAGACCCCATTTGTCATTTTTACACCTCCAACTTTTTATCGTGGCTCCCTCCTTTATATACCTTCCAAATCTTATGCAAAAATTTTTAAAGTTGCTATTTAAGGTGTATGTGGAAAAATTTTTGCAAAAAATCAGGAGGTGATGCTCATGCCTAAAAAAGAGAGGAAGGTTGAAGGTGAAGAGGTCATAAGGGTTCCGCTTCCAGAGGGAAATCAGCTGTTTGGTGTCGTCGAGCAGGCATTGGGTGCGGGATGGATGGACGTTAGGTGCGAGGATGGAAAGGTCAGAAGGTGTAGGATCCCAGGAAAGCTCAGGAGGAGGGTCTGGATTAGGGTTGGTGATCTTGTGATAGTTCAACCATGGCCAGTTCAGAGTGATAAGAGGGGAGACATTGTCTATAGGTACACCCAGACTCAAGTAGATTGGCTACTAAGGAAGGGTAAGATAACTCAGGAATTCCTGACCGGTGGCTCCTTACTGCTAGAGTGATGAGCTATGGAGAGGCTTGATAGGGAAATTGCAGAGGTGCTTGGCCTTACAGAAAAGAGGGAGAAGGATAGCGAGCTCTTTAAAATCTTCAGCGAGGTTTTTGACAGAACAACCATTGAAACGATAAGTTACTTTTACAGAAAGGGGAAGATAGAGAGGCTATATGGTGTCTTAAGCACGGGCAAGGAGGCAAATGTGTTTGTAGGCTACGACGCTAAAGGAAATAGAATTGCCGTGAAAATATACAGGACATATACAACGGAGTTCAGAAGGATATGGGAATACCTCGCGGCTGATCCCAGGATTGGCTACCTCCCTAAGGATATCAGGAAGCTCGTGTTCGTATGGACAAGGAGAGAGTTCAAAAACCTACAGAGAGCAATGAAGTACGCCATTAGGGCTCCGGAACCAATAGCCTTTCGCAATAACATTTTGATTATGGAATACATTGGAGATGAAATGCCCGCCCCGAGATTAAAGGATGTTGAAAAGGATTTAGAGATTGAGGACTTTGAAGAACTCTATGATTTCACAATGGGCGCCATAGAAAAGTTATGGAAGAGGGGAGATATGGTTCATGGAGATCTAAGCGAATACAACGTACTCATTTGGAACGAGCCTGTGATAATAGACTGGTCCCAGGCAACTGTTAAGAGAAACAGAATGAGCCTAACTCTATTGTACAGGGATATCAGGAATATAATCAACTACTTTGGTAAAAAAGGTGTGAGCGTTGAGGATCCTGAGGAAAAGTTCCGCGAGTTAGCGGGTGATGAATTATGGGAGAGAAGGAATTTGAGGAGCTTATGAAAAGGTATGAGAAGGTAACCAAGGACGGTGAGATCGTTAAGGATGAAGAGGATGAGGAATGGGAGGAGTTCTTCAAGCAGGAAGAGTACGTTAAGATACCCAAGGAGAGAATCGCTGTCCTTATAGGAAAGAAGGGTAGCACTAAAAGGGAAATTGAGAGGAGAACTAAGACAAAGATCGAGGTAGATAGCGAGACGGGGGAGGTTTGGATAACCTCAACAAAGGAGACTGACGATCCTCTCGCCGTTTGGAAGGCGAGGGACATTGTTTTAGCTATTGGAAGGGGGTTCTCCCCGGAGAGGGCCTTCAGGCTACTAAATGAAGGGGAGTACCTCGAGATAATAAACCTCACCGACATAATTATCGGCAACGAGAAAAACGCCCTCCCCAGGGTTAGGGGTAGGATAATTGGCAGGAAAGGTAGAACAAGGCAGATAATCGAAGAGATGAGCGGGGCGAGCGTAAGCGTCTACGGGAAAACCGTGGCAATAATTGGCAACCCAATTCAGATAGAAATTGCAAAGACGGCAATAGAGAAGCTTGCTAGAGGATCCCCTCATGGAACGGTCTACAGATACCTAGAGAGAAGGAAGAAAGATCTCGAACTTGAGAGTGCCATGTATTATGAAAACCTGTGAGGTGTAGATATGGCGGAAGCAAGGGATCTATTTAAAGAGTTTAAGGTTCAAAGTGTAAGCGAGTTCTTCAGAAGGAACGCGGCAATGCTTGGTTACACTGGCAAGGTTAGATCGCTGACAACAATAATACACGAGGCGGTAACAAACTCTCTTGATGCATGTGAAGAGGCCGGAATACTCCCTTACATTAGGGTCGAGATTGAGGAGCTTGGGAAGGAGCACTATAAGGTGATAGTTGAGGACAACGGTCCTGGGATTCCTGAGGATTACATCCCCCACGTCTTCGGTAAGATGCTTGCGGGAACTAAGGCTCACAGGAACATTCAGAGCAGGGGACAGCAGGGTATAGGTATCTCTGGAGCGGTAATGTTCGCTCAGATAACGAGCGGCAAAGCTACTAGAGTAATCACGTCTACCGGCGGAGATATCGTTGAGGCATGGGTCAAGATAGATGTCCAGAAAAATGAGGGTAAGATTGTGAAGAAGATCAAGCATCCGAATCCCAGGGGCTGGAGGGGGACGAGAATAGAGCTTGAAGTTAAGGACGTAAAGTACGTCCGCTCAAAGCAGGGTGTTTATTGGTATTTGAAACTTACGGCAATTGCCAACCCCCACGCTCACATAGAGCTCATTGAGCCTGATGGAAAGTTGATCGTATTCCCAAGGTCAAGTGACGAAATTCCCGAACCTCCCGTGGAGATGAAGCCCCATCCAAAGGGAGTAATGACGGACGATGTTTACACAATGGCTCATAGAAGCAAGAGGAGTAGCGTTAGGAGATTCCTAGTTTCTGAATTCTCAAGGATCAGCGATAAGAAAATCGACGAGCTAATAAAGTACATAGCCGCCCTTAGGCTGATAAAGTCAGAAGATAGGAAGGATATCAGGGAACAGCTGTACGAAAGGTTAGTCAGGGGAGAGGTAGATGCCGTTCTCAAGTCCTTTGGCAGAAAGTGGAAGAAGGTCGTAGAACAGGTAGCTAAGATCATGGAGAAACCTCCAGAAAAGCTTACTTGGCATGAGGCGGAGGAAATAGTTGAGGCATTCAAGCTGATGAAGTTCCTGGCACCACCAACCCATGGCTTGAGACCCATTGGGGAGGAAAACATCGAGAAGGGTCTCAAGGCGATTTTAAGGCCGGAGTTCGTGACGGCGATAACGAGGCCCCCGAAGGTATATGCAGGGGGTATACCCTTCCAGGTTGAAGTTGGATTGGCCTATGGAGGCCACATAACGAGTTCAGAAGTTTTGAGGTACGCCAACAGGGTTCCACTCCTCTTCGATGCAGGTTCATGTGTAATAACATCAGCCGTGAGGAGCATAGATTGGAAGAGGTACAGGATAGATTCATTTGATACAGCTCCACTCGTCGTTTTAGTCAACGTTATCAGCGTTCACGTTCCCTACACGAGCACTGGTAAGCAGAGCATTGCCGACATCGATGAGATATACAATGAGATAAGGCTTGCCCTAATGGATGCTGCAAGGAAATTGGCCTTCTATCTCGGAGGTAAGTTCAGGAGGCTGTATCAGGTTAAGAGGAGGAAGACCCTTGAGAAGTATCTCCCCGAGATTGCCAGGGCTTTGCACATACTGACCGGGGAGCCAGAGGAGAAAATCAAGGAGTACTTCCTGAGCCTTATAGAGAGTAGAATTGAAATTGAGGAGGTGAGTGACGTTGAAGCTGAAGCGACAGAAGCCTAGGGAGAAGTTCTCTTATGATCCTCAGAAAGTTCTTAAGAAGCTGGAAGAAGTAGCCCAAAAGATACTTGAAGATGTTAAGGCCGGCAAGAATCCCTACTTTGACGTTCCAACAAGGGGACTAAATAATGTATACTTCGATGAAGAGGCGAGACTAATAAGGATGGGCGATAAGCTCTCAAGGAGGTACTTCCTCAACGTGGCTCATGCGAGGAAGTTCATGCAGACTCTTGTCTTAATGGCCTACGTTAAGAGGCTGGTAAGTGAAGGAAAGCACGCGAGCTTAAGAGAAGCGTACTATGCCAACAAGCACACAATCCCAGGGACTAAGGAGAACACATTTGAGGACCAGAGCGAGAGTGATCCAATAATAGAGGATCTCGAGAGAATGCTTGGCATTCTGAGAGAGGAAATGCACATTACAGCGGATAGGAGAGGGTACATCTACGGGGACATAGTTATCAAGGATGGAGAAGATGAGTTCAATGCCTCCAAGCTCGGTACGGGTGGCTGGGCAGTTCCAGGGACAGTAGAGCACATTCAGTTCCCTGAGATCAATGTTGACTACGTTCTTGTCGTTGAAACTGCGGCAATGGCCGATAGACTAATTGAGGAGAAGTATCCAAAGAAGGAGAACTGCCTTATAGTGGCGACCCAAGGTCAGGCTTCAAGGGGAGTGAGGAGACTAATCCACAGGCTTCACTATGAGGAGGGCCTTCCGATAATAGTATTTACTGATGGAGATCCATACGGTTGGTACATCTATTCCACAATAAAGCAGGGATCGATTAATCTAGCGTACCTGAGTGAGAAGCTCGCAACTCCCGATGCAAAGTTCGTTGGAATGACTATGGATGACATAAAGGAGTACGGTCTCGAGAACGTTACGGAGAAGCTCAAGGGAATCCCCCCAGACAAGAAAGGTGGACCTACTGGGGACTACAAGAGGATAATTGAAGAGCTTAACTATCCATGGTTCCAGAACAAGGAGTGGCAGAGGCAACTGAAGCTTGCACTTAAGTGGGGAGTAAGGATTGAGCAGCAGGCCTTAGCAAATAAGAGTCTAGAGTTTGTGGCAAGAGAATATTTGCCCGAGAAGATTAGGGAGGGTAAGCTTCTTCCGTGATGGGCCATGCCAACAACTGAGGAGTTAATAGCGAGGATAAATAAAACACTGGATGACATAGCAATTGATACTCCAGGATTATTTGATGATTTTGATATTCCAAAACTATTTTTCATATTTAAGAATAGGCTAGAAGTTTTGAAAGATCTAGAAGAAGAGCTGGAGCGGAGGGTTGGAGAACTGGGTCCTGCTCCGATATTTAAAGACAAAAGATCGAGAGATCCACATCTATCTTGGATATACAGAAAGAGGCATTATAGATCGCTAACCCTCGAAAGGTTAAGGGCCGCGATAACTGCCCATAAGATGGCCCTAGCTATTCTTGATGCGAACTACCTATTGAGGAAAGGGAGAACTGAAGTCCCTCCAGATGCCTTGAAAAAGACCGATCTTCAGAAAGTGAAAGTAGTTGAAAAGCCTGTAAGGCTTGGAAGGGTTGATATACTTCCATACTTAGCTTACTCAGGTGATGTTCTCAGACTGTTAGGGCAGAGGGGCATTGAGGTAAGGGAGCATTTCAAGTTGATAAAGAGTAAGCTCAGGGAAGAGGGTACGGTAAGGAAGGAGAAATTTAGGATAGAGGTTGAGTACTGGGAGGATGGAAAGCTAAAAAAGGAAAAGCTTGACTTGCCGGTGGATGCTGACATAGAGGGAGAGCTAAGGAAGAGGTTTGGGAAAAGGTTTAGGTGGAGAGTTTTGAGCTATGTAAAGACAATTGGCGTTTTAATAAACAACCACTACACCGTTGATAACCTTGCCCTTGCCTACTCGACCCTAAACCCAAAAGATGGTGTTAGATTATTGGCTCTTGACATTTTCAGGTACTACTTCTTAACATCGGAGAAGGAGAGGGAGAACATCTCCATATATCCTGGGATAAGGTCATGTATAGACTGTCACTATTCCTTGTTTGATATCCCATTTAAAGAAAGGGCCGATTTCAAAGTGGGCTTTGGGAGCTTACTCCTGATAAGGAAGTGCGAAATAGAGAAGATGCTCGTTAAGAAGAGGAGTGACATAACCAGATTACCTAATTATGTCTTAGGCGGGGTAATATTATACGGTATCTCAAGCTTTACAGAGGAGGAAGTTGCAAATCTCCTTGAAATAGACATTGATGAGCTTAGGGAGGGAATTAGGAAGTTCGTGGTTTCAGGCCTTCATAAAGTTGTATTCTCCGATGTGAGCAAGTTTGAGAAGTTTATGCCAAAGAGCGAGAAGGCGAAGAAGTTCCTTGAGCTTCTCCAGGGGTGAGATTTTATGAGAGTTGAGATAACAGCTCGAAACGTGAGGGAGTTGTTGAGGAAGATTGATGAGAGCCTAAACGAAGATGTGACTGAAGTTTACATTAACTTAAGACCCACAAAAGAGGTTGTAGTTAGAATCCTTGAGAACGCCCCAAACGTTAAGGTGATAGGATGTCCTCCTAGTCTCTACCCAAAGGTGTCTAAGAAGGTAATCAACGCTCTTGAAAGGATGGGAATAAGGGTCGTTCCAATAGCCAAGGGGAGAGGCAGGCCCAGGAAGTACTCGGAGAAGACGGTAAGTTTAATTCAGGAAATGCTCCACAGGGGCAAAAGCCCAAGGGAAATAAGCAGAACCTTGGGGATACCTCTGAGGACCCTGTACTACCTTATCTCCTTGTACAATTTAAGGCCGTTAGTAGTTGATGATGAGAAGGATTAAATGTTATAAATGTAATGGGGAGATGGAAACTAGGTGTTTAATTTGAGTGAGAGAGGAAGAAGTATAATAACGCTGTCAATTTTTATCGTTTTTACAGGTCTTCTAACGGCCCTCTATTATGGAAGGGTGGATCACATATGCAGATGCTCAGTTGCGTTGTTTGGTCTCTCAATTCCCCTTTGGTTGCCCAAGGTCTATACGCCTAGAGGGATTTTTAAAAAGCTTTTGACCCCTCTGTACGATACTGAAGTTATGGCTCTCTTAGGAGTTTTTATAGCGGTTCACGTTTCTTTAGTCAACGTTCCCTTCACGACGATTGATTTATTCCACAAGGAGTGGAGAAATGCTGACATGATAAGTCACTTCCTCGGGGGTTTGGTTCTCTGGCTCATAATTGCAAGGGTTCTGGTGGAGTTTAATCTTTCTTGGCGGGAAGTTTTAAGTTACTCTATAGTTGCGTTCTACATTTTGGCAATTGGCTGGGAGGTTGCCGAGAAGATAAGTGAGTCAGAGATATCCTTCATTACCGAGACCCTAGGCAACAAAATCAGGGATCTAGTTATGGACTCCATGGGAATGATAATTGGAATAAAAATAAGAAAAAAGCTCACTTCTTTCCGGCGATCTTAACGTTTTCGAACTTTATGTATGGGGTTATCACCGTGTACATTGCTGGTAGTGCTCTTTGCTCTTTGCTAACTTCTGTGGCCTGCTTCAAGAGCTCGTAAATGTTTCCGGCAATAAGGAAAACGCTTGATCCAACTATTTCTCCATCCTCTATTAGGTAAGCTGGATTTGCAGTCACGGCAAAGTTACCATTGTCTGGATTGCTTGAGTGTGCACCCTGAACACCATCGACGAAGTAGCCGTGCTTAATTTCCCCAATTATATCCTCAAGTGACCTCTTGCCCTTTTCAATGACGACCGTGTTGAGCCCTATGCTGACACCTCCTCCTCTCCAGTCCCTTTGCCCGTGCCCCGTGCTTTCCGTACCGTAGACCTTCGCCCAGTAGTTGTCCCACACGAACCCCTTGAATACCCCTTTCTCTATGAGCATCGTCTTTCTCGTTGGAACACCCTCACCATCAAACACGGCCTTAGCTATGCTCAGTTCATGGAATGTGTCATCGTACATCGTTATAACTTCACTCGCGATGCTCTCCCCAACCTTATCAGCTAGTGGTGTAGTCTTCTTTACCAACCTTTCACCGCTGAAGGCCGGGAAGAGTGCGTAAAATAACAACCCTGACGTTGCCCAGGGGCCGAAGATTATTGGTACTTCCTCGTTCTTTGCTTCCTTGACCTTATAGGCCCACTGAACCTTTTGCACGCCTTTCTCAACTACCCCTTCAACGTCCAAGTTAAGGTTATCTTTAGCGTCAAACTCGAATATACCTGGGGTAACTACACCCTCCTTTTTTCCAACGAACTCGAAGAACAGATGTGATTGACCGAGCTCTTGAGTTACGCTTATTCCCTGGGAGTTGTAAATTCCGACCTCAACCCAAGAAGCTCCCGCGGATCCTCCGGCCACTGTTATGTGCTCATCTTTCTCTCTAGCTAGCTTTATTCCTTCGAGGACGAAGTTAACGAGCTTATCTGGTGAGACCTCCTTTAGCTCTTCGTTAACCTTTGGTTTTTCCCTATACTTTCCTGGGCTTGGGAGGGAGTGCCACTTTTCATCGGGGTTGTTAAGCTTGGCCATCTTTGCTGCTGATTCTATGGCCCTCTTCACTTCTTCCTCATCGGCGGTGTCTATTATGGCGATTCCGATCCTCTTATCCTTAATTCCCCTGATTATCGTGACGACATTCGTTCTTGTTGAGGCTATCGATATTTCGTTCAGCTCAACCTCGACGCTTACGTCCCTTCCCCTCTGCACGACTATCTCAAGTTCGTCAAAAAACTTCTCACCGTACTTAATCAGCTCCTCCATCTCCATCACCCGATGAGAATTCCTCCATCGAACCTCATGTGGGGTCCGCCTGAGCTAACAAATGCCGTCTGTCCCTTTCCACAGAATCCGACCTCAAGCCCGAAGTCCTTACCTACTGCCGTTATCTTCTTCAGGGCCTCAATTGCAACTCCCGTGATTGAAGTATCCCTTATCGGCTCTGCAATCTCTCCGTTCCTTATCACATAACCTTCCTGAATTCCCACCTGGAATGCTGAGTTGAGCTGGGCCTGTCCTCCCCTGAAGTCTACAACGTAGTAACCGAACTTGATGTCCTCTATCATCTCCTCAAATGACCAGTCCCCAGGCTCAAAGATCGTGTTCCTCATCCTTATTATCGGTGGATACCTGTAGTCCTGGGCCCTTGCATGGCCGTTTGGCTCCATGTCCCATTTTGCAGCGTACTCCCTGTTCAGCATTATCTCCTTCAGTATTCCGTTCTCTATTATATGGATGTCCTTAACTGGCACTCCCTCATCGTCGTACTTGTCATTTCCAAAGCCTCCCTCAACGTAGCGTTCGCTCATCGTTACGAACTCTGGAGCAATCTGCTTGCCCATGAGATCTTTGAATGGTGAGTTTATAGTGAGGTCAGCCTCAGCTAGGTGGCCGAGTGCTTCATGGGCTATAACCCCGACGACTATCGGGCCAGCAACTATTGGCCACTCTCCCCTCTTGGGGGCAACTCCCTCAAGCTGAGAGTGTAGTTTCCTCAAAAGCCTGTCCTTTACCTTTTCATTTGGTTCCTTCTCCGTCATTAGCTCCCAGCCGTAGTCAACGGCCCCGATGCTATCCCTTGCCATAGCCAATCTTCCCTCTTCCTTTCCGGTAACGTAGACTCCTTGGTAGAGGTAGTTGTAGTCCCACTCTATTCTTGTTCCCTCGTTGGTTAGGAGTATCTTCTGGCCTCCTCCATCCTCGTACCTTATGTTAACGCTCTTTACTGCCTCATCTTCCTTGAGGAGCTTCTCAAGCTCCCTGAGGTGGCTAACTTTTTCTTCTATGTCGACTTCCCTGGGCTTGACTTTCATCCTGCTCTTAACGTAGTCCTCCACGGGCTTTATCTCTGCAAGCTTTATCTTCTCCTTCTTTGTTTCTGCCGCGGCCTTTGCAAGTTTATATGCCTCCTTAATTGCTTCCTCTAGCCTGCCTAGATCACTCGTGGAAGAGAAGCCCCAGGCTCCATTTGCGAGAACCCTAATGGCAACGCCCCTGGTTAGCTTTTCAGTAAAGCTCACGAAAACTCCATCTTTAAGGTTCAGCGTTGTTTTCTTGAGGTTCTCGTATCTCAGCTCGATGTACTCTGCTTTAATATTTTCCTCGGCCCAGCGAAGGGCTTTTTCCAAGGCCTCCATAAGAACCACCATTGACGTTTGTACAGTAATGTATACTAAGTTGTGTATAAAAGTCTTTTGAACATTTCGATATTGATCGAAGATAATTACTACTTAAAAAAGTCTTCTATTAAAATTTGCAATATCTTGATAATTTTCAAGAGAAAAGGTTATATATTATAAAATCCATGAAATTAATTGCAAGAACATTATGGGGAG
Organism: Pyrococcus kukulkanii; assembly: GCF_041647995.1. Lineage (NCBI taxonomy): Archaea > Methanobacteriati > Methanobacteriota > Thermococci > Thermococcales > Thermococcaceae > Pyrococcus > Pyrococcus kukulkanii. The sequence continues at coordinate 201,278 of NZ_JARRIB010000001.1, read as the reverse complement.
GACATATGAGGAAGGCAATTTTAGGGGGTATAGTGGCCCTTCTCCTTGTTGGAGCGTACGCCTCTTATGTCGTAAGTTATCCTAAGTATCCAAAGGTTGAAGGCTGTGTAAACCCATTTGCTGTAGTGAAGCCAGTAAGTAGAGTTCAGGAAAATTGGTCAAGGGTTCATGTATTCTTCAAACTTGTGACCAGTAGGGATTTTTGGAAGTTGGCTAAACCTTGGAACGTTGACTACTCTCATGTAAAGGTCGTTAAGCATACTCTCAAGTACAAGGGCGAGAATATAACAATGCTTGCCATGGGCATTCCATTAAGGGATAGAAAGCATGTAGCAGTGCTTTATGAATTTTCAGATCCTGTTAGAGGTATAAAGACTGAAGGTTTTCTCATTAAAATGGTTGACAACGTAACTGCAAAGACTATAGCGGTGACGACGAATGAAGTTGTTAGCACTACTGATACCTGTCCCCATGAATGTAATTCAGATTTCGACTGTCCGATTACTCACTATTGTCATAAATTCTGCTGTAAAGTTGATACCGAAAAGGCAGCTCAATGTTGCTCGTGGTGCATATTTACATGTGTGAATCCTTTCCTTTGTATAGTGTGCCTTGAAGTCGAATGTCCATGGTGTGTTCAGAATAATTGCTTGGAATTTGGTTCAGAATGTAAAGGAGGATGGGTTCCTGGGCCATAGGGGGGTTAGGAATGGTAGGCACTAAAAGGAAGAATTTTAATTTCTATCTCCCTTTAATTTTTACCATACTACTTACTTTTTTGGCGGTTAAAAAAAGTAGCAACGTACTTGTTTTAGTGTTATTAGCCATCCTAGTTTCTTTTGTAATGTGGAGCATAATATGGCTGATTTGGAGAAAAATTTCAAATGTCTTTGTCTCTTATATGTTCGGTTTACTCATCTTTGTAACGTTTGTCATTTGCTATGGAACCCTAGTTGGGAAGGTTAGTCTTCGGGATATAACTATAATTATAGTTTTGGGTGCTACAACTCTAGCCTTTGAACTCTGGCGATATTCGGGATCTTAGGGTGGGAGGAAATGAGAGGGAGGAAATTTGCTCTTGGAACTTTAGCTTTTGTTTTCATTCTCTTATTTACTGGATACAGTGGAATTGTTACTGGAGAGTTTGAAAAGAATCCTATTCTCAATAGTTGGAAAGGGACTCATAATAGCTTCTTCTGTTTTGTTAGCTCCATTTTTGATATCTTTTGCCTTATGGAAACAAAATAAGATAACTCTTGGAATTTTATTGGCGGTTCTGGTAGAGTTTATATGGGCTAGTGTCTCGTATCTGCTGGGGTATGTTCAATATTCAAGGATGTATATAGAGGCGGCTGTGATTGGAGCTTTCTTTGTTTTGATGCTTCTCATATTAGGTAAACAAAAAATAGGGAACACAATTTAGGATGAAAAATAAGAGTGTCAAATTTTTTAGTGCTACAGCTTCTGTTATGGGTCCTTAGTTAGAGATTACAATTATAGCCTTGGGTACTATGACTTTGGCATTTAAACTCTGGTAACATTATTTTTAGAGTTAAAGAGCAAAGAGTTTGGGAAATTAATAAATCGAGATCCTCTTAACCCCTTCAAGCTTTGATAACTCATTTATTAGGTCCCCAGGAATTGGCTTCTCGGTGATTATCGTTAGCGTTGCCTCCGGATAGAGTTCAGGATCCTCTGCTATTGCCTGCACGATGTTTATTCCCCTATCCGAGATCTTCTGAGCAACCTTTGCTAGAATTCCAATGGCCCGTGGTTCTGGCTCAATCTCAATAACTCCATAACCCACGTGCTTTCCAACGTACTTCATGTGCACCGTAGGCTCTAGGTTCATATATATCTCCCTAAGCTCTGGGGTCTTAAGGATCATAGCAACGGTTTCCTTGACTACCCTCCTGTCAACGTTTAACGCCTTTGCGATCTTTGTGTATGGAACCTCGATTTCCCCTGCTTTTATCTTCATATCTTCAGAAACCTTTAAGCCATACCTAAGCAAGGTTTTTGCGATGAGTTTCCTAACTGGGTACTCGTCGAAATGATGTTCAATTTTCCCCCACATGCTCCATCACCACCATTAAAGTTCAGCATTCCACTATTGGGTTCATCAGTATTAAAATGTTTCCATGCCCTCAAATATACCTTTGATGATAAAGGATAAAAGCAGTTAGAACGCGGAAGATATATAAAATCTCTTCCTGAGTATCAGTGGGGGGTGAAGAGATGGCGTTTGTACCACCTCAAGCAGGATACGATAGAGCGATCACAGTTTTCAGCCCTGATGGAAGGCTATTCCAAGTAAACTATGCAAGGGAGGCAGTTAAAAGAGGGGCAACGGCTGTTGGGGTTAAATGCAACGAAGGTGTTGTTCTGGCTGTAGAAAAGAGGATAACGAGTAGGTTAATTGAGCCTGAGAGTTATGAAAAGATATTCCAAATTGATGATCACATAGCTGCAGCATCAAGTGGGATAATCGCTGATGCAAGAGTTCTGGTTAATAGGGCAAGGCTTGAGGCTCAAATTCACAGGCTTACTTATGGTGAGCCTGCTCCCCTCTCAGTGATAGTCAAGAAGATATGTGATCTGAAGCAAATGCACACTCAGTACGGTGGGGTAAGACCCTTCGGTGCGGCCCTGCTAATGGCGGGGATTAATGACAGGCCTGAACTTTACGAAACGGATCCCAGTGGTGCATACTTTGCTTGGAAGGCTGTTGCAATTGGAAGTGGTAGGAACACTGCAATGGCAATTTTCGAGGAGAAGTACAGGGACGATATGACGCTTGAAGATGCAATAAAGCTTGCAATTTTAGCCTTAGCTAAGACAATGGAGAACCCAAGCGCTGATAATATTGAAGTTGCCGTAATAACGGTGCAGGACAAGAAATTTAGGAAGCTCTCGAAGGATGAGATCTCAAAGTACTTGGAGGAAGTCATGAAGGAGGTTGAGGAGGAAGAGGTTAAGGAGAAAGAGGAGGACTACTCCGAACTTGACAGCCACTATTAACCTTATTTCTCTTTTTTGGGGTGGTGCCTATGCCGATTAGTGTTGATAAGGCTGTGATTGCCAGGTTGAAAGTTCACGGCGAGACTTTTGAAATCCTGGTCGATCCTTATCTGGCTAGAGACTTCAAAGAGGGCAAGGATGTTCCAATTGAGGAAATCCTTGCAACACCCTATGTTTTTAAGGATGCTCACAAGGGAGATAAGGCAAGCGAGCATGAGATGGAGAAGATCTTTGGCACAAGTGATCCGTATGAAGTTGCGAAGATCATCTTGAGAAAGGGCGAAGTTCAGCTAACCGCCCAGCAGAGGAGACAGATGTTAGAGGAGAAGAAGAAGCAGATAGCAACGATAATCCATAGACATGCTGTAGACCCAAGGACCGGCTATCCTCACCCAGTTGATAGGATATTGAAAGCCATGGAGGATGTTGGCGTCAGGGTTGATATCTTCAAGGATGCTGAGGCCCAAGTTCAGGACGTCATAAAAGCATTGAGAAGGGTTCTTCCACTGAAGATTGAAGTTAAGATAATAGCCGTAAAAATCCCAGGGGAGTACGCAGGAAGGGCCTATGGTGAGGTAAGGAAGTTTGGAAAGATAAAGAGAGAAGAATGGGGAAGTGATGGCTCTTGGATGTTCCTAATTGAGATCCCTGGTGGGGTTGAGGAGGAGTTTTATGAAAAGCTGAACGCCCTCACAAAGGGTAACGTCCAAACTAAACTTATAGAGAGGAAGGGCTTATGAAGAGGATATTCGTTCAAAATAGGGAATTAGTTGTTCCAGGAACCTTATTAGCTCAGGGTCCGTATAAGAATGGAAGGGGAACATTTAGGGAAGGTTCGCGGATTTACTCCACTGTTATAGGCCTTGTTGACATCAAGGGAAATACCATTAGGGTTATCCCACTTGAAGGCCCATATATTCCTGAAGTTGGAGACAACGTTATCGGAAAGATAGTTGACGTCAAGTTTTCAAGCTGGGTTGTTGATATAGGAGCCCCTTACCCTGCAACGCTTAAGATACAGGACTATACCGATGAGAAGATTGACCTCATAAGGACGGATCTAAGGAAATTCTTCGATATTGGCGATATAATTTATGCAAAGGTCAAGGCGATAAATGAGGTCAATAACATTGACCTGAGTACAAAGGGAATGCCGTTTAATGGTGGACCCCTTAGAGGTGGTCAAATAGTAAAAGTAACCCCTTCAAAAGTTCCTAGGGTCATAGGAAAGGGTGGCTCGATGATAAACATGATAAAGAAGCTCACCATGAGCAGAATAATAGTAGGACAGAACGGTTGGATATGGGTTAACAGTAAGAATGATGCCCTTGAAAAGCTTGCTATCGAAGCGATACTGAAAATAGATAGGGAGAGCCACACAAGGGGGCTGACTGACAGAATAAAGACCCTTCTTCTGTCAAGACTAAAGGAGCTTAAGGAGCAGGGGGTTATTGAGGAGATTCCTAAGCTTGAAGAGCAGGAAGGGGAGAAGGTGGGGGAAGATGATGGAGAAACCTGAGGGTATCAAGCTTATTGATGAAAACGGTAGAAGAATTGACGGGAGGAAGAAGTACGAGCTAAGGCCGATAAAGATTAAGGTTGGTGTCCTGAAGAATGCTAATGGCTCCGCGTATATTGAGTGGGGTAAAAACAAGATAATAGCTGCCGTCTATGGGCCCAGAGAAATACACCCAAAGCACCTCCAGAGACCCGATAGAGCCATTCTGAGGGTTCGTTACAACATGGCTCCTTTCAGCGTTGAAGAGAGAAAGAAGCCCGGACCGGACAGGAGGAGTATAGAGATAAGCAAAGTAATAAAGGGTGCACTTGAGCCTGCTTTGATTCTAGAGATGTTCCCCAGGACTGCAATAGATGTCTTCATAGAGGTTCTTCAAGCGGATGCTGGAACTAGAGTTGCTGGAATTACCGCGGCATCTCTAGCGTTGGCTGATGCGGGGATTCCAATGAGGGACTTAGTTGCGGCATGTGCCGCTGGAAAAATTGAGGGTCAAATAGTCCTCGATCTGAATAAGGAAGAGGATAACTATGGAGAGGCAGACGTTCCCGTTGCAATAATGCCGCTCAAGAACGACATAACTCTCCTTCAAATGGACGGTTATTTAACTAAGGACGAGTTTATTGAGGCGGTTAAACTTGCTATAAAGGGAGCAAAGGCTGTTTACCAGAAGCAGAGAGAGGCTCTGAAAGAAAAATATGTTAAAATAGCTCAGGAGGTTGAAGGAAGTGAGTGATAACGAGATCATAGCTGGTATAATGAGAGACCACATCATTAACTTGCTTAAGGAAGGAAAAAGAATTGATGACAGGGGGTTCGAAGACTACAGGCCAATTGAAATTGAAGTAGGCTTGATTGAAAAGGCTGAGGGATCCGCCTTAGTCAAGTTGGGGAGCACCCAGGTTTTAGTAGGAATAAAGACGAGCCTTGGCGAGCCCTTCCCCGACACTCCCAATATGGGTGTAATGACTACTAACGTTGAGCTTGTTCCATTAGCCTCACCAACGTTTGAGCCTGGTCCCCCCGATGAGAGGGCTATAGAGCTAGCTAGAGTTGTTGATAGGGGCATTAGGGAGAGCAAGGCACTTAATCTGGAGAAAATGGTTATAATACCTGGCAAGACAGTTAGGGTTGTTTTTATAGATGTCCACGTCCTTGACCATGACGGGAATCTAATGGATGCAATAGGCATTGCCGCAATAGCTGCTTTAATGAATGCCAAGGTTCCAAAAGTTATATATAATGAAGAAACTGGGGAGGTAGAGATTCTTGAAGACAAGGAACCTTTGCCCGTAGAGAAAATACCTATTCCAGTAACTTTTGCAAAAATAGGGGGTGTTCTTGTAGTTGACCCAAATTTAGAAGAGGAACAGGTCATGGATGGCAAGTTGACAATAACCACTGATGAAACCGGCCACATATCTGCAGTTCAAAAAAGTGAGGGTGGGGCTTTTAAGTTAGAGGAAGTTATGTACGCTGTTGAAACAGCCTTTAAAAAGGCTGAATATATAAGAAAACTTGTCATTGAGGCCGTGGAGAAAGGACATGCAAAAGGGTAAATTTTATAAACTAATCTTCTTCCCTTTATTTCGGCCTCAAGCCCCGGTAGCCTAGCCTGGTGGGGCGGGGGACTTGTAATCCCCAGGTCGCGGGTTCAAATCCCGCCCGGGGCTCCAGCGGGGCCGTAGGGTAGCTTGGTCCATCCTGCGGGCTTTGGGAGCCCGTGACCCGGGTTCAAATCCCGGCGGCCCCACCATTTTTATAATTCTTAAAACTTTTTATAAGGGGATTAATATCGAGTTTTCTGGTGGTGGAAAATGTACTTTGAACACTTTCCATCATTTGGCGGATATATATTTGGCATGATTTTGTATTTCTCTCTCATTCCAGCGGCATTTTTGATAACATTAAGGGCTAAGTGGGACTATATCATAAAGAAATACTGGAGAGATGTTGCACGTGGTTTTATAATAATGGCAATCGTGACCCTCCCAATAACAGCATTGCTTCAATTTAAGATAACAAGTGATTATCTGTACGTTTACTCCCTTACCAAAACAAAAACGTGCTTGACGGCTGGTTGTCTAATAGAAAGTATGGAAGAGAATGAATATTACAAATTCAACGTAACTGCAATTAAAAAATTTGGAATGCCAAAAATAGGCCCCATGGTTGCGTTTAGACTTACCGATAAAAAGTTTAACAAGCTCAAATTTAAGTATGATGTCGTTAATGCGGTTGTCATAACAAGGAGCCTCTTCCCCTTGCCTATAACTGAGGTGTGGAGCTATGAGGTTGATCCTAAGGATAGCCACAAAATAATTGGATTAAGGAAGTTTTACATAATTTACCCCGCTCATCCAGGTTCTGTCCTTTCTAAGGCATATGATTTTGAATTTACAATGTTCCTCTGGGATATAGGGGGTGGTTTTGCTTAACCGAAAACCTTATATATACTCTTTATTCGAGCATTTTTCGGCGGGTGCCCCGGTGGCTCAGCCTGGTAGAGCGGCCGCTTGGTAAGCGGCAGGTCCCGGGTTCAAAGCCCGGCCGGGGCTCCACCTTCTAATAAGCTTTTCGCAATGGATATAAAATCTTAGTAAAGCTTATATATCAGAACCTAAAGGCGGAGTGTGGATGACATTTGTAAAAACTTCTGGGGGGCAATTCTCCGTGGCGGGGAAGAAAGAATTTAATATATTTGATCATGTGTTAGTGCCCGAACATAGAGTGCTCAGTGAGGAAGAGAAGAAGGCCCTATTTGAAAAGTACAAGATAACCCCTGCTCAGCTACCCCAAATTAAGGCTAGCGATCCAGCTGTCAAAGCTCTTGGAGCGAAGCCTGGAGATGTTATTGAAATCAAGAGGAAGAGTCCGACGGCTGGGGTTTACTATTATTATAGGATAGTGGTTGAAGATTAAAGCTTCTTGAGGTGAGAATATGAGAGGCCCGACGGTTGTAGAGGTTACTCCCGACGATCTTTGGATTGTTATGGAGAGCTACTGGCAGGAGAAAGGTCTTGTAAGGCAGCACCTCGATTCTTACAATGCCTTCATTGAGAGAGGTCTTCAGGAAGTTGTTAACGAGTTCGGTGGAATAAAGCCAGATATTCCAGATTTTGAGGTAAAATTTGGAAAGATCCGGGTTGGTCAGCCTGAGTTCCAGGAGCCACACGGCCAGAGGAAACCCCTATATCCAATGGACGCCAGGATAAGAAACCTTACGTATTCTGCCCCGCTTTACCTTGAAATGATTCCAGTGATAAGGGGAATAGAGCAGGAGCCCGTTGAGGTCAGGATAGGTGAGCTTCCAATAATGCTTAAGTCTAAGGTCTGTAGGCTTTATGGCCTAAGCGATGAAGAACTTATTAAGCTCGGTGAGGATCCCAAGGATCCTGGAGGTTACTTCATAATTAACGGTTCTGAGAGGGTTATAGTCTCTATTGAGGATATAGCTCCCAACAGGACACTCGTTGAGAGAGATGAGAGGCAGGAGAGGTACGTAGCAAAGGTTTTCTCATACAGGCACGGGTATAGAGCGTTGATCACCGTAGAGAGGAAGAAGGATGGAATTCTCTATGTTGGGATTCCAAACGTCCCCAAGCCGATAAAATTTGTCTACGTCATGAGGGCTCTTGGTCTCGAGAGAGATAAGGACATCGTCGATGCCGTGGGCAACGATCCCGAGGTTCAGCAAATTCTCTTCGACAACTTAGAGGACGCAAGTGATATAACAACCCAGCAGGAGGCCCTTGAGTACATAGGAAAGCTGGTTGCCCCAGGACAGGCTAGGGAGTACAGGCTGAAGAGGGCCGAATACGTCATAGACAACAATCTCCTACCTCACATGGGTGTAAACCCAGAGGACAGGATCAGGAAGGCCTACTACCTCGGAATGATGGCCCTTAAGGTTATCGAACTTTCCCTGGGTAGGAGAGATGAGGATGATAAAGATCACTACGCCAACAAGAGGCTCAGGCTCGCCGGTGACCTACTCAAAGATTTATTCAGGGTTGCATTTGGCCAGCTGGTTAAAGATATTCAGTACCAGATGACGAAGACTTACCAGAGAAAAGGTGAGAAGTACACCTTTGGCAACATCCACAGGTTCATAAGGAATTCTATTAGACCTGATGTTCTCACGGAGAGAATCGAGCACGCCCTAGCAACTGGTGCATGGCCGGGTGGAAGAACTGGTGTCAGCCAGCTCCTTGACAGAACAAATTATGTTTCGACCCTCTCCCACCTAAGAAGGGTTACCTCACCACTCGACAGGGAGCAACCACACTTCGAGGCTAGAGATCTCCACGGAACTCATTGGGGAAGAATTTGTCCGACTGAAACGCCAGAAGGTCCAAACTGTGGTCTCGTTAAGAACTTGGCCTTAATGTCCCAGATTACTACCGCAGTTCCTGAGGAAGAAGTTAGAGAGTACTTAATGTCCCTGGGCATAGTTCCAATAGAGGTTAGAAGGCCAAGCCCTGAGTTATGGAGAGTTTACCTTAATGGTGTCCTCATAGGGACGGTTGAAGATGGAAAGGCCTTAGCCGAGAGGATTAGGACTGATAGGAGAAGTGGGAAGATAAGTGACGTTATTAACGTTGCCTACTACGAGGATGTCAAGGAGGTTTACGTTAACAGCGATGATGGTAGGGTCAGGAGACCTCTCATAATCGTTGAAAACGGAAAGCCAAAGTTGACGAAGGAGCACGTTCAGGCTGTAAAAGAGGGCAGGCTCAAGTGGAGCGACCTCATAAGGATGGGCGTAATCGAGTACCTCGACGCTGAAGAAGAAGAGAATGCTTACGTTGCAATGTGGCCTTGGGAAGTCACTAAAGAGCACACTCACCTCGAGCTGATGCCCGCCGCGATCCTTGGCCTGCCAGCTTCACTAGTCCCTTACCCAGAGCACAACGCAGCTCCGAGAAACACTTATGGGGCCGGTATGGCAAAGCAGAGCCTTGGTCTTGGCTGGGCTAACTTCAGAATCAGGGTTGATACGAGAGGTCATCTCCTCCACTACCCTCAGGTTCCTCTCGTTGACTCAAGGATAATGAAGGCCGTAGGTTACGAGGACAGGCCCGCAGGTCAGAACTTCGTCGTTGCCGTTCTTGCTTACCAAGGTTACAACATGGAGGATGCTATTATCATAAATAAGGCCTCCATAGAGAGAGGTCTTGCTAGATCAACTTTCTTCAGAACTTACGAAGCTGAGGAGAAGAAGTACCTCGGTGGTCAAACGGATAAGTTCGAGATCCCAGCCCCGACGGTTAGGGGCTATAGGGGAGAGAAGTACTACAGGCACCTTGACGAAGACGGTCTCATATTCCCAGAGTCAAAGGTTGAGGGCAAGGACGTCCTAATTGGAAGGACTTCACCGCCAAGGTTCCTTGAGGAGAGGGGCCTTGGTAGTGTAGCTTTGCAGGAGAGGAGGGAGACTAGCGTGGCTGTAAGACCAAGCGAGAAAGGTGTTGTTGACAAAGTTATAATCACGGAGACCGGAGATGGTACTAAGCTCGTAAAGGTCACCGTGAGGGACTTAAGAATTCCTGAACTCGGTGACAAGTTCGCTTCAAGGCATGGCCAGAAGGGTGTTATCGGTCTAATCGTTCCCCAGGAAGACATGCCTTGGACCGAGAGCGGAATAGTACCAGATCTAATTGTAAACCCACACGGTATACCATCGAGAATGACCGTCGGCCAGCTGATTGAGGCAATAGGTGGAAAGGTAGCTTCACTCAAGGGAAGAAGGGTTGATGGCACGGCCTTCATTGGGGAGCCTGAGGAGAAGCTCAGGAAAGAGCTCGAGGAGCTCGGCTTCAAGCACACGGGCAGGGAGATAATGTACGACGGTATAACGGGGAGGAGGCTTGAGGCTGACATATTTGTAGGAGTGATATACTACCAGAGACTCCATCACATGGTTGCCGATAAGATACATGCGCGTTCAAGAGGTCCTGTGCAGGTTCTCACCAAGCAGCCAACAGAGGGTAGGGCTAGGGAAGGTGGCCTCAGATTCGGTGAGATGGAGCGTGACGTCCTCGTTGGCCACGGTGCGGCAATGTTATTGATAGAGAGGCTACTCGAGGAGAGCGATAAGACTGAGGTGTGGGTCTGTGAGAACTGTGGTCACATAGCGATAGAGGACAAGAGAAGGCACAAGGTCTACTGTCCAGTGTGTGGAGAGGAGGAGAGGATTAGTAAGGTTGAGATGAGCTATGCGTTTAAGTTGTTGTTGGATGAGCTGAAGGCCATGGTGATTAGGCCCAAGTTAAACCTCACGGAGAGGGTGTGAGCCATGCAGTCAGTTAAGAAGGTTATTGGGAGTATTGAGTTTGGCATCCTCTCACCCCAGGAAATCAGAAAGATGAGCGCCGTTGAGGTTACAGTGCCAGATACTTACGATGACGATGGTTATCCCATTGAAGGCGGTGTAATGGACAAAAGGATGGGGGTTATTGACCCGGGACTTAGATGTGAGACCTGTGGTGCCAGGGCTGGAGAGTGTCCCGGTCACTTTGGGCACATAGAGCTTGCCAGACCCGTCATCCACGTTGGATTCGCAAAGACCATACACAGGATCCTCGAGAGCACATGTAGGGAATGTGGAAGGATAAAGCTCACCGATGAGGAAATTGAGGAATACATGAAGAAGCTTGAGTTAGCTAAGAACAGGAGGAGCGAGGTAAACAAGATACTCAAGGAGATTCACAAGAAGGCAAAGGAGAGGATGATCTGTCCACACTGTGGTGCTCCCCAGTTCCCTATTAAGTTTGAGAAGCCAACAATCTACTGGGAGATAAGAAAGGATGAGCAGGGCAACGAGTACAAGCACAGGATGATGCCAACTGAAGTCAGGGATAGGCTTGAGAAGATTCCAGACAAGGATCTTCCACTTCTCGGCTTACATCCCGAGAAGTCAAGACCGGAATGGATGGTTCTCACGGTTCTTCCAGTTCCTCCAGTTACTGCCAGACCCTCAATTACACTTGAAACCGGTATTAGGGCAGAGGATGACCTTACCCACAAGCTTGTCGATATAATTAGGATTAACAACAGGCTCAAGCAGAATATTGAAGCTGGAGCTCCCCAGCTCATTATCGAGGATCTTTGGGATCTTCTCCAGTATCACGTCACTACTTACATAAACAATGAAACCTCAGGAATTCCCCCGGCAAAGCACAAGAGCGGTAGGCCTCTCAAGACCCTTGCCCAGCGTCTTAAGGGTAAGGAGGGGAGATTCAGGGGTAACTTGAGCGGTAAGAGAGTTAACTTCTCAGCGAGAACCGTTATAAGCCCAGATCCAATGATAAGCATCAACGAAGTTGGAGTTCCAATCCAGATAGCCATGGAGCTTACAGTTCCCGAGAAAGTAACGGAGTTTAACATTGAAAAGCTTAGGAAGATGGTTCTCAACGGGCCGGATAAGTATCCTGGGGCCAACTACGTTATCGATCCCGATGGAAAGAGGATTAGGATAATGGAGAGCAACAGGGAGTTCCTTGCAGAGAGGCTCGACATAGGCTGGACCGTGGAGAGGCATCTTCTCGATGGTGACATAGTCCTCTTCAATAGACAGCCCTCCCTCCATAGGATGAGCATAATGGCTCATCGCGTTAGGGTCATGCCCTACAAGACGTTCAGGCTTAACTTGGCAGTTTGTCCACCCTATAATGCTGACTTCGACGGAGATGAGATGAACCTTCACGTTCCACAAACTGAGGAAGCTCAGGCCGAAGCTAGGATTTTGATGGAGGTTCAGAACCACATCCTCTCGCCGAGATACGGAGGGCCCATCATAGGTGGAATCCAGGATCACATTTCAGGTGGATACCTGCTAACCAGAGAAGGGGCGTACTTCACGAGGGAAGAAGTTGAACAGATGTTGATGTTTGCCGGCGTTGACATTAAGGAACTCCCCGAGCCCGATAAATATGAAAACGGTAAACCATTGTGGAGTGGAAAGACGATATTCTCTCTGCTACTCCCAGACGACCTGACGGTTTGGTATAGGAACAAGCTCTGCGACGAGCCTGAAAAGTGCGAGGCCTTAGAGAAGCTGATTGAAGAAAAGCTTATGCCGGATCCAGAGGAAGTAAGGAAACTTGCTTACGACGGCTTTGTCTACATCCAGAACGGTAAGCTCCTTAGCGGTGCTATCGACAAGAAGGCCTATGGTAGGGAGGATGGGATAATCCTTGACATCATAGTGAGGGAGTATGGAGTTGAGAGGGCAAGGCAGTTCCTTGATCAGGTTACAAAGCTTGCAATATGGGTGATAACCCATAAGGGCTTCACAACTGGAATTGATGATGAGGACCTTCCAGAGGAGGCTAGGGACAGGATAAGAGAAATAATTAGAGAAGCAGAGGAAAGAGTTCAGAAGTTAATCGAGGCTTATGAGAGGGGAGAGCTTGAGCCTCTCCCAGGAAAGACCCTCGAAGAGACTTTAGAGAGCAAGATCATGGCGGTTCTCGCTGAGGCAAGAGACAATGCCGGTTCAATAGCCGAGAAATACCTTGGTATGGATAACCACACCGTTATCATGGCCAAGACCGGAGCGAGAGGTAAGATACTCAACATAACCCAGATGGCAGCTTTACTCGGCCAGCAGTCAATTAGAGGTAAGAGACTGTACAGAGGGTTCAGAGGAAGGGTTTTAAGTCACTTCAAGCCTGGGGATCTTGGAGCTAGGGCGAGGGGATTCGTGGTCAATTCGTACAAGAGCGGTCTTAGTCCCCAGGAGTACTTCTTCCATGCCATGGGTGGTAGGGAAGGTCTCGTCGATACAGCTGTAAGAACCGCTCAGAGCGGTTACATGCAGAGGAGATTAATCAATGCACTCCAGGATCTCAAAGTTGACTACGATGGCACAGTTAGGGATCCAACGGGAGTCATAGTTCAATTCAAGTACGGTGAAGATGGTGTTGATCCTATGAAGAGCTGGGGCGGAAAGACCGTTGATGTGGATAGGATAATTGTGAGAACCCTCTTGAAAGTTAGAGCTAATGGAAAGAGGTGATAATTATGGTTTCTTCTTCCACTATCAAATCTTTAATTGAGAAGAAAGGGAAAGATCTCCCGGAGAGCGTTAAGCAGGAACTTTATGAGAAGCTTTTGAAGTACAATGAGAAGTACAAGCTCACAAAGGCGGAAGTGGAAATGATAATTGAGGAGGTTGTGAAGGAGTACGAGAGGGCCCTAGTCGAGCCAGGTGAGGCCGTTGGGACAGTTGCCGCTCAGTCGATTGGAGAGCCTTCAACTCAGATGACTCTCAACACCTTCCACTACGCAGGTGTCGCCGAAATTAACGTTACCCTCGGTTTGCCCAGAATCATTGAGATAGTTGATGCAAGGAAGAACCCTTCAACGCCAATGATGACCGTTTACCTTGATGAAGAGCACCGTTATGACAGAGCAAAGGCGGAGGAAGTCGCGAGGAGAATTGAAGGAACTACACTAGAGAACCTCGCGAGAAGCACTACTCTAGACCTTATTAACATGGAGTTTATAGTTGAGATAGACCCCGAGAGGCTTGAGAAGAGTGGACTTACAATGGAGAAGATTCTAAAGAAGCTTCAGGGCTCATTTAAGAGTGCTGAATTTGAGGCGGAGGGCTATACGCTTATCGTTAGGCCAAAGAAAGTCGAGAAGATCTCAGACCTTAGGAGGCTTGCCGAAAAGGTTAAAAAGCACCGTCTTAAGGGTCTCTCGGGCGTTGGGAAGACCATCGTGAGAAAAGAAGGCGATGAGTACGTGATCTACACGGAGGGCTCAAACTTTAAGCAGGTCCTCAAGGTTCCTGGGGTAGATCCTACAAGGACAAGAACCAACAACATCCACGAGATCGCTGAAGTGCTGGGCATTGAGGCTGCAAGAAATGCTATCATAGAGGAGATAATAAACACGATGCGCGAGCAGGGTCTTGAAGTGGATATTAGGCACATCATGCTCGTCGCGGACATAATGACGTTAGATGGCGTTGTGAGACCCATTGGTAGGCACGGTGTAGTTGGTGAAAAGGCAAGCGTCCTCGCAAGGGCGGCCTTCGAGATTACAACTCAGCACCTGTTTGAGGCCGCCGAAAGGGGAGAGGTTGACACCCTCAACGGTGTAATTGAAAACGTCCTCATTGGGCAGCCCGTTCCAGTGGGAACGGGCATAGTTAAGTTGACAATGAGGCTACCATTAAGACCACAGAAGGAAGAGGAGGTGTGATGAATGGATTTAGCATTCGAGCTTAGGAAGGCTATGGAGACCGGTAAGGTTATTCTCGGTTCTAATGAAACAATAAGGTTGGCAAAGACAGGCGGTGCTAAGCTAATAATCGTCGCAAAGAACGCTCCTAAGGAAATCAAGGATGACATCTATTACTACGCAAAGCTCAGTGACATTCCAGTTTATGAGTTTGAGGGAACGAGCGTTGAGTTGGGAACCTTGCTTGGTAAGCCCTTCGTTGTAGCTTCACTTGCAATAGTTGATCCCGGTGAGAGCAAGATACTAGCACTGGCAAAGAGGTGAGATAGGAAATGCCACTGAAACTTAACACTGACCAAATAAAGTACATAGCGCTCTTCGAGAGCTTTACAGGGGCTACTGTTCTTGACTGTCTTATCGACCAGGAGAGGAACAGGCTTATCTACGTTATCAAGAAAGGTGAGATGGGTTTGGCCTTGGGCAAGAGGGGAATGAACGTCAGGAGAGTCGAAGGTCTCATAGGGAAGGAGATCGACTTAGTAGAGCACTCAGAGAATCCCGAGGAGTTCATAAAGAACATATACAAGACTATGGGCGTAAAGGTTAAAAGAGTTCACATAACTGAAAAGAGGGACGGCAAGAAGGTTGCCCTCCTTGACGTTAATCCGAGGGATAAGCCGAGGGCAATTGGTAGGGGTGGCCATAACATTAATATTGTGAAGCAATTAATGGAGAGACACCACGGAATTGAAGATGTGATAATAATTTAGGGTGATGCTCATGCCAGGTAAGAAGGCTCCTAATGGTGAATTCGCTGGTAGGAAGTTAAAGCTCAAGAGGAAGAAGTTCAGGTGGAGCGACATCAGGTACAAGAGGAGAGTTCTAAGGCTTAAGGAGAAGAGCGACCCACTCGAAGGTGCACCACAGGCTAGGGGAATAGTCCTCGAGAAGATTGCTGTAGAAGCAAAGCAGCCTAACTCAGGAATGCGTAAGGCAGTGAGAGTTCAACTCATCAAGAACGGTAAAGTCGTTACCGCATTCTGTCCCGGTGTTGGTGCTATCAACTTCATCGACGAGCACGATGAGGTAATCATTGAAGGTATCGGTGGTCCAAAGGGTGGTTCAATGGGTGACATCCCAGGAATTAGGTACAAGGTAGTTAAGGTAAACAGGGTCTCCCTCAAGGAGCTAGTTAAGGGTAGGAAGGAGAAGCCAAGGAGGTGAAGCTGATGGCCAAGCCACTGAGCGAGAGATTCTTCATTCCCCACGAAATCAAGGTCATGGGAAGGTGGAGCACCGAGGACGTCGAGGTTAGAGATCCCTCTCTTAGGCCCTACATAAACCTCGAGCCAAGGCTACTCCCCCACACTCATGGAAGGCACGCCAAGAAGCACTTCGGAAAGGCAAACGTCCACATCGTGGAGAGGCTAATTAACAAGGTCATGAGGAGCGGTGGAAGCCACTACAAGGTCGCTGGCCACTTCATGAGGAGGGAGCACAGGTCACTCAACAGCAAGAAAGTCAAGGCTTACGAGGTCGTCAAGGAGGCATTCAAGATCATCGAGAAGAGGACTGGAAAGAACCCAATCCAGGTTTTAGTGTGGGCTATCGAGAACGCGGCCCCAAGAGAGGACACCACAAGCGTAATGTTCGGTGGTATAAGGTATCACGTAGCAGTTGACATCTCACCACTGAGGAGACTTGACGTTGCACTGAGAAACATTGCTCTTGGTGCCTCAGCCAAATGCTACAGGACCAAGATGAGCTTTGCGGAGGCTTTAGCTGAGGAGATAATCCTGGCTGCAAACAAGGATCCAAAGAGCTACGCCTACAGCAAGAAGCTCGAGATCGAAAGGATTGCAGAGTCCTCACGTTGATCTCCCTATTCTTTTCTCTTAGGTGTTTTTAATGCTCAAGTACAAGCAGGTTATCGTTGTTAGGAAGGATTTAAAGCTCAGTAAGGGAAAATTGGCTGTTCAGGTTGCCCATGGGGCTGTTACAGCTGCTTTTAAGGCTTACAGAGAGAAGAGGGAGTGGTTTGAGAGGTGGTTTAACGAGGGTCAGAAGAAAGTTGTCGTCAAAGTCGAGAAGCTTGAAGATCTTCTCGAGTTAAAGGAGAAAGCCGAAAAGCTCGGCCTGCCTACTGCGTTAATTCAAGACGCTGGATTAACTGAAATTCCTCCTGGGACGATAACCGTTCTTGCCGTGGGTCCTGGGCCTAATGAGTTGGTAGATAAAGTTACAGGTCACCTGAAACTTCTTTAAGTCCTTTCTCAAAGTAGTTCACACATGATTATGATAATCTAATGTGAACTATTGTAGAAATCTTTTTATTCGTCCTTTAGCTCTTAAAGAGGATGAAGTACTTAAGCGAAGCCCCAGGGATAGGTGGAAAGATAAAGGTCTACCCGGAAGATTTCATAGTTAGGGAAGTCTTACCTTCCTCTATTTTTAGGAGTGGAAAGTGCAGAATATATCTCCTGAAGAAGAGAAATTGGGAGACTATGGCGGCCATAAAGGAGATAGCGAAGAGGGTTGGCATTCACTATTCTGAGATCGGCTTCGCGGGAACAAAGGATAGGCATGCTGTAACCTACCAGTATATAAGCATCTGCAGGGATGTTGACCTTGCCCAGCTTAGGATTGCGGATATGAGCATAAAGTTCGTTGGTTATGGCAGGCCACTTAAGCTTGGCCTTCTCCTGGGTAACTGGTTTAAGATAAGGGTCAGGGACGCAGAAAGGCCAGAATTACTTAGAGACATAATTGCAGAATTAAAGAATAAAGGGGGTTTTCCCAACTACTTCGGAATTCAGAGGTTCGGCGAGAGGAGAAGCGTCAACCACATAGTTGGTAAGTTGTTGCTCGAGGGGAAGTACGAGGAGGCGGCCGAGGTCTTCTTGGGTTATCCTGGGGAGGGCATGGAAGGGGATGATGCAAGGAGGAGATTCCTAGAGACGAAGGATGTTGATCTGGCCCTTAAGGAATTCCCCAAGTTCCTGAGGTACGAAAGGGCCATGCTTTACAGGTATAAAGAAACTAAAAGCTGGAAGAAGGCTTTTCTCGTTCTTCCAAGGCCGATCTTGAGGATCTTTGTCCATGCATTTCAGGCTTACCTGTTCAACTTATACCTCTCAAGGAGAATCGAGGAAGGATTGCCACTAAACGAGGCTCTCCCAGGGGATATAGTCGTTCAGGTTAAGAATGGGATACCCCTTAGAACGAGGACGTACAGGGTAACAGAAACCAATGTAGACTTCGTGAACTCAAAGATAAAGAAGGGGGAAGCAATGGTTTCAGGGCCAATCTTTGGCTACTCTATGAGAAAAGCTGAAGGCATCCCAGGAAAACTTGAAAAGGAAATCTTGGAGGAGGCTGGAGTTAGCCTTGAGGCCTTTAAAAAGCTGCCAAAACCACTAAGGGAGCCCGGAGGTAGGAGGGAGCTCTTAATAAAGCCTAGAAAGTTTGCATATAGAATCGAGGGAAATGACGTTGTGTTTAGGTTCTTCCTGCCTAAAGGTGTTTACGCGACGAGCGTTCTCAGGGAAATCATGAAGACTAAAGCTCTATCCCCTTTACCTTGTCGCTGACGTAGCCTTCTAGGATCTCCACCCTAACGTACCTCTCTTCTCCCGTGAGGTCAGCCATTAGCGCCACTGCCCTCTGGTAGTCCCAAAGCCTCCTCTTAGCTTCATCTGTAACCCTATACGCCATGACAATGATCTCCTTCTCCATTTTCTGGCTGGCCATCTCTATTACCTTTAGGGCATCTTCCTCCGTGAACACTCCCTTCTTCTTCACCAGCATATCCATACCCCCGAAACTAGTTTCGGGGGTATACAAATAGAAAGTTTATGGCTTGACTATCTTTGCTATATAGAACGCCTCGGTATCGTTGTCCTGGGGGTGAATTCTAACGGTCTTCTTTAACTCTTCGCTGTACTTCCTCCCTTCCCACTCTAAAACTGGCTCAGTCGTCTTCAGCGGCAGTTTAATTTTCTCAAGCTTCGCATCCGTCTTTTGGAGGAGGAAGTCAACTACCTCCTCATTCTCCAAAGGATCTACGGTGCACGTTGAATAAACCAGAACCCCCCCAGGCTTTAAAGCCTTATATGCAGCTAGTATAAGCCTCTTCTGGAGCCTTGAGTGGTAGTAGACCTTTCCTAAGCTCCACGTCTTTGCGAACTTGAAGTTCTTCCTTATCATTCCAACGGAGGAGCATGGGGCATCTAAGAGAACCCTGTCAAAGGTGTTCTCGTATTTGGCGTAGTAGGCTCCGTCCTTCACGGTAACTTTTGCAATTAAAACTCCTGCCCTGTTAAGGTTGGCTATGAGGATGTTGGCCCTGTCCTGCTTTGCGTCGTTGGCTATTATGCACCCCTCGTTGTTCATGTACTGGGCTATCTGAGTAGTTTTGCTCCCCGGGGCAGCTGCCATGTCTAGGACAAGCTCTCCCGGTTTTGGATCTAGGACTACGGGGGGTATCATGGAGCTGGCTTCCTGGGGAATAATCAAGCCAAGGGAGTATTCAATAAGCTGGCCGAAGTTGACATTATAAGATTTTATGAAGAACCCCTCTCCCTTCGTCCATGGAATGTTCTCGAGCTCAAACTTCTCCTCAAGCATCGGCTTTATCTCGTTAAGGTTGCCCTTGAGGGTGTTTATCCTGATGCTTGGTCTTAAAGGTTTGTAAAGGTAGGCCCAGAAATCTTCGGTATCATCTAGCTTGGAGTACCTTTCCACGAGCTTCCTGTTGATCTTTTGGAACTCTTCTCTGTAGTTCATGTTTGGCTCGTTCTTGTAGGGGGTATTTAGGTTTTAGGTTTGTGATCCGGAAGATAGTTCGCTAAAGTATACAATCAGGTAGCTTGGCCTTTTCGATGTTACATTTTTCACCTCATATAGTTTATCGCCCTCCATAACGACGAATATGCGTCCAGTAAACACGGGAACGGTAATTGTAAGGTTGTATGTCGTTATAACTTGGGTGTTGACTTCTTCCCTTGTGAAGTATAAATATCTTTCAATTCTCCTTTAGTCTTATTGGAACCGGGGACACAACGAGGGTGTAGGGTGGCTCGGACTGCCTTTCAATTCTCCTTTAGTCTTATTGGAACAATGGCAAGAGTTGAGGAGAAAGAAGAATGCAGTAAGCTTTCAATTCTCCTTTAGTCTTATTGGAACCAGGGGCAGACTCAGAAGTTTGCTCAACTTATTATGCCTTTCAATTCTCCTTTAGTCTTATTGGAACTTGTTGAGATGGGTAACGTGCTTGGGTTGTTTGATGCTTTCAATTCTCCTTTAGTCTTATTGGAACAGGGAGTTATTTCTCTCTCATCCCCCTAAACTCTCTTAAAGTGTCTCTGTTCATATAAGCTTTTTGCTGAGAGGGACTACGAAACTCCATGAAGATGCTTGTACTAAAAAGTGATGAACTTGGTGAAATTTGTAATTGTGAGCGATACTGGCGATATTTTTTATGGGCTTTAAGGGCGTGCAAAGACGGCTCGTTACTCTGTAGTGCAAATTCAGGGTCTTGCGCATGTTCTTATTAAAAATCACCATGTATATGCTCAAACACCTCTGCTGGCGCAATTCCCTCCTAAATCTGGAAATTTTGAAAATATTTCGTGATATTTTGGCATACCATATTGAGCATATTGACATTTAGTAATAAAATATTACTAAAAATATCCAAACGCCTTTCCATACTTTGATTCTCAAGAAAAACACTAAATCAAGAAAAACACTAAAATGGCAATAGTCTTTAAATTAAAAGGGTTATGCCTGTTTCTAAAGATCTTCAGATGTCGGGAACTAACTGTGCCATCCATCTTCCATCTGGCAGTTGTTCTATCTTCATATCATGATAAGTTATTGCCTTAACTTCCTCCTTAGGTTCGTGCTTTTCAGGATCAAACTTTTCACCATAAGCTTTTGCTTTCAGCTTGTATTTTCCATTGACCTTCTTTATTTTGACTTCAAAGTCCCTAAAGACTAATCCTTCGATGTCGTGGATTACTAGTAGCTCTTCGAGGAAGTTGTAGAGGAGGGATTCAAGGTCATCTCCTTCCGCTTCGATTTCTTTAACTTCCTCCTTTTCGACCTTGTTTACATTAACGATAACATCAAAGAGGGCTATCGCTACGGCCTCAAACGCCTCCTCAAGGGAATCCCCGTATCCCCTGATTCCTATGTCAGCAGTATGTTCATAGTGCTCCCATGTTTTCATTTTTCATCCCAAGATAGACTTAGTAAATAGAGTTTTAAACTTTTGAATGTTTGAGCCTCAAGAACCCGTCAGAAAAGCCCTACGCAGTTACATTAAGTAATGCTATTAATATTTACCTGTCATCTATCCATAATGTTAATAAGAAGTTAGCATGGAAGAATGCTTCACCTGCATAGTCTCCTCGGGCTTAATGCTATCTCCAATCCTTCTAATGTGGGTTTAATGGGGGGTTGAAATGTTCACTTGTAGACGAAATGCTCTTGTAATAGTCGTATGACTTCTACGCGGGGTGTGAATCCTTTGACTAGGGATTTTGGGACTCTGATGGTCTCAACAACCTCCCCCTCTACCGAATCGAACTCTGCAGAGACCTCGATGACCTGCTCGCTGAGGGCTTTAAGCATCTCCAAAGTCCGCTCGTCCACGTAATCCCTATCAACAAGCAGCAGCTGGAAGAACCTCGCATTTGAGGGGAGTCTCCTGTAAGAGCCAATTAACAGCATTCTGATCAGCCCCTCGGCAATCTCCCTCCCGAAGTGGTAGAACGCACCATCGACCGTCGTCAGGAGGGTCACAATCGTCCTGTCCCTGGGGACCACGCTCTTGTACAGTTCTTCAAGCAGTCTTGAGAGCTTCTGCAGGCCCGTATCATCACTCCAGTCTTCCACCGTGTAGACGTAGGGCTTAGTGCTTGGAATGTTGTACTTTGACCCGAAAACGTCAATTATGATGAGGTTCTCGCCAAATTTTTCAACGTCAATGCCAAGGTATTCCGCCCTCATCATTAGCTTTGGGAGTGGTAGGAGCGTGTTTATTATTATTCCAAAGCCTCCCCGGCTCACTATGTTCTTAAAGATCTTGACTCCAAGAACCCAGCCCAGGGAATCCTCATCATAAGTTAATAGTAGCGTCCCCCCACTTATCACTCCTCCCCCAAGAAGGTCATCAACATCCTTATCCCCAGTCGAAATTAATTCAACACCCACCATCTACACCACCCAGATTATTCTCACCACAAGTGAATTTAAAAACATTGATACAAAACAAGCTCAGAGAAAGAGGAAAACATATCCAACTCCCTTTCCGAAGCCTTCAAAAGGAAAGAAAAATGTGTAAAGATGAAAGTACAAGAGGATTTAACAGTAGTACTTGAGAAAGCATAACTCCACTTTAGAGGAGTAAAAGATAAGAAAGCTAGGGTGTTATTTTCTGTTTTAGCATTGGTTGATGGAATAACTTACAAGTGGGGTTTTGAACATGCTCTTACTGTACTGACAATTGGTACTTATCTTTTTAGGCTGGAGTTGCTGCCTATGCTGCTAGGCATAAGTCAGGAACCTAGAATACGTAACATGTAAAACTCCTCATTAAACCTAAAGAAGAGATGGCATCATTAGAAGAGCTGAGATTAATCTCATTAATTCTACCTTATCTTTAATTTCGACGTTATTCATTCCAAGAATGCCGGAGTTTGCTTTAAAGCCCATTATCGCAACATTCCTACCCTGATATTTGATGATGAGTGTTTTTCTTGTCTTCGTATAGCTCTTCTCCAACTTCTGCTATGAGCCTCATGATGTCTGGGATGCTTTTTATAGTCTTTGGGATGTCACTCTCCATACCCTTTAGTAGTGCCTTTGCAAGCTTGGTTATCTCCTCTGGGTTTAATATATCCACAATTACATCATCTCTGCTTATTGTGATAAAATTATCCCCAACCTTTATCTCAAATGAGCCTTCTGCTATTAAGCTCTGAAACTTGGAAAGCATTATTACAAGTTTTTTGCATTCATAATTATCACCATGATAAAAATAAAACAAAGGAGAAATCACTCCTTCTTCAGTGGAGCAAATTTTATTGTCACTTCTCCATCCAAGGTCAGTTTGTCAAACTTAATGTGAAGCTCTGTCTCACTACCTTTAACTGTTTCAATAATCTTCTCCACATCTACCTTTGGAATGAGCTTTTCCTTTGCCTCTACAATAGAGGTTATGACTTCCTCTATTTTGGGTTTTGGAATTCCTGGTACCTGCTTCTTTAATTCTTCAAGGGTTTCAACGGCCTTCTCCAGCTTCTTGAGGGTTTCCTTTTTTAAGATGCTATTTATGCCCGTCCACTTATCTGGATTAAACCCACGCTTGATCTCCATCTTAAGTGCTTAATAACCAAGCGTGCTTCAGGCCTTGCCAGCGGATAGAAGGGAAGCAGGAATGGATTTCCCCTTATAACCATTTACTACTTCCCTATAGAGATGCTCTAGGCATGATAGAGGTGGAGGAACCTTTCACTCACTCATCATCCGTCAACGTCAAAGAACTCCTCATCTTTAAGCAGGGCCCATAAAGACAAAAACCAATGGCATGTTTACACCATGTCCAAGTATAAACGTTGCTTAAGCGTTATTATCCGTGTTGAGACCATAATTTTGATGTTAGTAAAGCACAGGAATGAGCTTTCTATAACCAAGTTTCTTGTGCTCTTACTGTACCCAGCCGGAATTTATGTATATAATGGAATTTTTTGGATAAAAATTGAGCCTCTCGACGGTTTGATCTTGCTTTTAGAATATTTCATGAACACTAGCCTTAAACTAAAGAATGAACTGTTTTCTTCTTTTTGAGCATGTTTCTTATGTAATAGGGATTTTAAAGTGCAAGAAGTATGTTTTTGGGACTGATAATTGGAAGATGATGTTTCTCCAATCGAAGCGGGAGGCTTTTAAACTACTTAACCATCTTTACGAACATGCTTGTTGATGGAGATCTTCATATTCATTCTCACTATTCAAAGGCCGTCTCGAAGCTAATGATATATCCTGTGATATCTGAAAACGCCAAGCTTAAGGGCCTGGGATTGGTTGGAACTGGGGATATATTCAACCCAAAATGGGAGGAGGAGTTACTTAAGTACTCCAAAAGAGTTGATGATGGGACTTTTGAGGTTAAAGGGATCAGGTTTATTCTCACAGCAGAAGTTGAGGACAATAGGAGGGTTCACCACCTTCTAATTTTCCCATCGCTGAGCCAGGTTCACGAGCTCAGGGACATCCTTAGGAAATACTCCCAGGATATAGATACGGAGGGCAGGCCACGCGTAAACTTGAGTGCGGCTGAAATAGCCGAGATAGCTAATGAATTTGATATCCTCATAGGCCCTGCCCACGCCTTTACCCCATGGACGGCCCTTTACAAGGAGTACAATTCCCTAAAGGAGGCCTACGAGGATGCAAAGGTTGATTTTCTTGAGCTTGGCCTTTCGGCAGATTCGGAAATGGCCGACATGATAAAAGCCCATCACAGGCTAACTTACCTAAGCAATTCCGATGCCCACTCCCCTCAGCCCCATAGGCTGGGAAGGGAGTTCAACAGATTCAAGGTGGAGGAGGTAACGTTTGAGGAAATTAGAAAGGCCATACTAAAGAGGGGAGGCAGGAGAATAGTTCTCAACGCAGGCTTAGATCCAAGACTGGGCAAGTACCACCTGACTGCATGTTCTCGCTGTTACACTAAGTACACTCTTCAGGATGCAGTTGCATTGAGGTGGAAGTGCCCGAAGTGTGGTGGAACGATCAAGAAGGGGGTTAGGGATAGGATTCTCGAGCTTTCTGATACCAACGAGAGGCCAAAGGATAGGCCTCCCTATTTGAGGCTTGCCCCTCTGGCGGAGATAATTGCTATGGTTCTAGGCAAAGGCGTTGAAACTAAGGCCGTTAAGATAGTATGGCAAAGGTTCCTTAAGGAGTTCGGGAGCGAAATAAGGGTTTTAGTTGACGTTCCTATCCAAACGCTCGCGAAGGTTCATGAAGATGTTGCAAAGGCAATTTGGGCCTATAGGAATGGTAAATTGATAGTTATCCCTGGGGGAGGAGGCAAATACGGAGAGATTAAGCTTCCTGACGAAATAAAGAATGCTAATATCAGCGATCTAGAAGATTTGGAAATAAAAATTGAGGAGGAAGCCCCAAAGCCGAAGCAGAGCTCCCTTCTCGATTTCCTAAAGGGAAAAGTTTATAAAGCCTAACGTAAAGAATACTTTACGTAAAGGAAACTTTACATGGTGGCGGAGGATGAAAGTTGAAAGAATAGTACCACTAGGGATTATAATGACTATGGGCGCCCTTCTAGGGTGGAGCGTTGGGAGGGGAAGCTTTGTAGGGGCGATGATAGTTTTTGCTCTGGGAGCTGTTACCCTGAACCTCTATTATGACTTCCTGAGGAAGAAGGGGTATATACTTGAAGATGAGAGAACGATAAGGATAGAGGAGATCTCGGCAAGGAGGACCCTTCAGGTTATATTAACAATCCTGGCTGTCTCTATGATTTATTTTTCAACGAAGGTTCGGAGTGATAGTTCCTATAAGGGGCTTATGGCTTTCTCGGGCTTATTGCTATTTACAATAATGATCACTCACATGATCCTAAGGATTTACTACTCAAGGGTGATGTAGATGAATGTTCTATTTGTGGTTATCGCCTTGACGATCGTTTACTTCGCTTTCCTGTACACCTCCCTGAAGAACATGGGAGGCCTTAAGGGCGAGAGAGGGAGAAGGATAAATCCGATCGCCGCCGAGAAGACCTTGATATTTCTTCAAGCTTTGTTGCTTGCCGGTCTAGTAGGGATAGATGTTGGCGTGCTTGACCCAAAGTCCATAGTTGTTATGGCGTATATCGTAGCTATAGTTGGTCATGTCCTTCTGAGGTACTACTATTCAAGGGTGATGTGAGTGAAGAACCGGCTTAGGGAGTTTAGAGAGGCCTATGGTCTAACCCAGGAAGAGTTGGCCAGAGCTCTAGGGGTTACTAGACAGACGATAATCGCGATAGAGAAGGGGAAGTACGATCCCTCTTTAAAACTTGCGTTTAAAATAGCCCGCTTTTTTGGAGTTAAAATTGAGGATATATTCATATATGATGAGGACTAATAACTATGAGGGGTGAAAAATGAAGTGGGCTGGTTTGATAGTTTACCTCTTGGGGATAGCACTCTCCATCGTGAGGCCACCCTTAGACAGGCTTGCATGTATCGACATGACCACCGGACAGGTGATGACTGGAATAAACCCGTTCTTTTTAGTCCTCGAGCTTGGCTTAATAATGGTGGGTGCCTTGTTTCTTGCCTTAAATCACGAGTTTAAGAACTACCACGAGAGGAACGGATGGCTGGCAGTTAGTACTGGCCTTGGATTTGCGTTTGTTGGTGGATATTCCAAGATTTACGAACTCCTCCTCTTTGGAATTGCCCTGGCAACTCTTGGAATAATAGTCTACAAGATCGGGAGGGTTAAGCATGGTGGCGGTTGAGGTTGAAAAGCTTGAGAAGGATTACGGGAAAGTCAAGGCACTCAAGGGAATTAGCTTTACAATAGAGGAGGGGGAAATATTCGGCTTAATAGGTCCAAATGGGGCAGGTAAAAGCACTACATTGAGAATTCTGGCCACTCTGCTAACGCCCACGGGGGGCAGGGCCGAGGTATTTGGGCATGATGTAGTTGAAGAGGCCGAGGAAGTTAGGAAGCTCATAAGTTACCTTCCCGAAGAGGCTGGAGCTTACAAGAGGCTGACAGGGTTGGAGTACCTTGAATTCATGGCTAAGCTCTACGCAAAGGATAACAAGAAAGCCGAGAAGATGCTAGAGCTGGGAATAAAACTGAGTGGGCTTGGTGAGAGGCTTAGGGACAAGGTTTCAACGTACTCTAAGGGCATGACGAGGAGGCTTCTTCTAGCTCGAGCTCTAATGGTCAAACCAAAGCTTGCCATTCTTGATGAACCGACGAGCGGGCTTGATATAATGAATGCCTTTGAGATAAGGAAGACGATAAAGGAGTTCGTTAAGGAAGGGGTGACCTTCCTAATATCGAGCCACAACATGCTTGAGGTTGAGTACCTCTGCGATAGGGTGGCATTAATCCATAAGGGAAGGATTGTTGAGATAGGTGAGCCGGAGGAGTTGAAGGCTAAGTATAACGCTGAGAACTTAGAAGAGGTGTTTATGGAGGCGATCAAGAATGTCTGATTTTATGGTAATTTTAATGAAAGAGCTAAAAGATATGTTTAGGGATAGGGGGGTTATCATCGGATTAATAATAGTCCCTCTCGTCCTTTATCCTGCGCTTGGGCAAATGGTGCAGATCGGCATGGAACAGGCCCAGAAGGAGACGAAGGTGGTAATCGCAAACTTTGACTCTGGGAATTACGCTGATATTTTGATAAAGACTTTAAAAATTGCTCCTAATGTTACAGTCGTTGAGATTAAAGCTAAAAGCATCGATGAAGCGCTAAGGATTGCGACTTCTAAAGGCTACAACGTTCTCGTCGTTGTCCCTTCGAACTTCTCGGAATGCATAGAAGAGAATGAAAAGGCGATGGTTGAAGTTTATGGCATATTCACAGGCATGAGCCTCGGAATGAAGGAGAGCGTGAGTGAAGGCAGGATAAATGCCGTAATAAACGTTCTAAATGAAGAGCTTGCGAAGCTTAAGCTGAAGTCCAACTATCCTAACCCCGAGGCGGTGCTTCATCCGATAAACGTGAAGAGCTACTCTGTGCTCAAGGGAAGGGTGATAAACCTTCCTCCTTCGGTTGTTTCTGGTGTTATAGCTTCTCAGGCATTTTCGATCCCCCTTGTCGTATTCATAATGTTTACGATGGTCTCTCAAATGGCTGCTAGTACTATGGCAAGCGAAAAGGAGAATAAAACATTGGAGACCCTGCTTACTCTCCCTGTTTCAAGAACGGCAATTGTTGCTGGGAAGATGGTGGGAAGTGCTATCCTAGGACTAATAGCTGCCCTAGCTTACATGTTCGGAATGAGCAGGTACTTCTCGAGCCTAGGAATGAACTCTAACATTAAGCTCGAGGATCTCGGATTAAAAATTACCCCCTATGGCATGGTTCTCTTTGCAGTCATAATATTCCTAGCGATAACCTTTGCTATCTCCCTCTCCATGCTACTTGGAACCTTTGCAGAAGACACTAAGAGTGCTGGCACTCTAGTAAGCACGGTCATGATGCCCTTGCTATTTCCAACTTTTACATTTATGATTGTTGACGTTGAAACTCTTCCCACCGTCGTAAAGTACATTCTCTATGCGATCCCATTCAGTCATCCTATAATTGCCTCGAGGGCAATGATCCTAGGAGAGTACTCTAAAATGTACATGAGCATAGCCTACCTTGCCTTGGTGTCCCTGGGAACCCTCTATGCTACCGCCTGGTTCTTTAGAACGGAAAAGATCCTTACAGCAAAGATAAGATTCAAGAAAAGAGCTAGAGGCTCATGAGGCCTAAAATATCTCCCGTTTCCAGATCAACTATTTTTATTTCCCTTTCTTTTACGTTGAGTATTGCAACGCTCTTAACCCCTGTAAGATATCCGCAGACTTCTCCGGGGTTTATTATTATCGTTCTTCCGACTTCTTGGATTCCGTGTCTGTGGGTGTGGCCCCTTATTACAATGTCGTAAAGTTGGCTTCGAGCTAATGCTTCAACTATCCTCTCGTCAGTCCCATGGAGAACCACAGTCTTTAGGCCCTTTAAGTCCAAGGTTAGAATTTCATCTTTTATTCCTAGTTTTTCTCTAAGACCTTCCCTTTCCCCATCGTTATTCCCAAAGACACCTTTTAAGGGAGCATTGAGTTTTGAGAACTCCCTTGCTACAAACGGTGCAACAAAATCCCCAGCATGAATGACGAGGTCTACTTCCTCTCTGTTAAAGAATTCTACCGCAAGCTTTATCGCGGGTAAATTATCGTGCGTGTCACTCATAATGCCGACTTTCATAACTCAACCCTCCTAGTGACTTCTACAACCCCTGGATTGCCAATATCGCCCTTTACCTCAAAAACCTTCCCCAGGAACTGCTCAACGACCCAAACGTTTGTTATTAGATGTCTAGTTATTTCGACAACTTTAACCCTTCCTCCTGAGAACGCCAGGAATGGTATGAGCTGATCCCCCAGGAACTTATCGACGCAGGCCTTTGTCTTTAGCTGATCAAGCAGTTCTTTAGCAGCTTCTTTTCCCACAACCTCTGCGGGTTTGCCTTTCTTTCCCAGGGCATCCCCACCAAGCCTTAAACAATCGGTCTCGGCCCAGACAACTACACCACTTCCTGGGCCAAGTGATCTTGATACTTCTGTCTTTATCTCTATTGGAACTCCAAGCACTTCAAGTTCTTTCTTTGCGGCCTTTGCTTGCCTCTCCGCGACATGGGTTGGGAGATTTGTTGCGTGGCTTATTCCTTCAATCTTATTTATCGTTGTATATTCAAGTGCAACTAACTCCCTCTTTTCATCCCACGGGTCTATAAAGCCTCTAACGATCCCTCCACCTTTGGGGTAGTGCCCTCTCCTCTCAATCACTATCTCACCATTAATTCCGATTCTTCTTAGGGCAAAGAGAGTTACATTTCTCATGTAATCTACTGGAGGGCTCCAGGGGACATCCGTTCCCCCCGTTATCCTGAACTTTATTCTCTTCTCTGCAAAAGCCATAGCAGGGAGAAGCGCTTGAAGGACTAGTGTTATGCTCCCCGCAGTTCCTATGTTAATGCTTATGTTCTTGGCTTTAATTTTGCCTGGAATAAAGGTGAGTTCCTTTGAACCAACCTCCGCTCCTTCAACCTTTGCGTTGCTTAACTCCTTTAATGCTAATATCCCATGAAGATGCTGGGGTCTTAATCCTGGGTTTGGCCTGTTTGCTCTAATGTTGATTATCTTTACGGGCTCTCCTGTTATCACTGAGAGTGCTATTGAAGTCCTGAGTATTTGACCCCCACCCTCGCCATAACTACCGTCAATTGTTATCATGGCACGCCCCCGCTTACTATGGCCGCGACTTCTCTTAAAAGCTCTACTCTATCTTTTTTCTCCTTTTCTAGGAGTTTCTTCCATAAATTAGCTATTATTTCAATCCCTAAGAAAGTTTTATACTCCTCAGGAAACATGGCAGTTACATCTTGGGGAATTTGAATCCCTATAAACTCTGCTAACATTGCAGCAAAGGTCTCATCGTCCATGGGAGGTAAATTAATTCTAACGGGAAACTTTAAACCTGAATAGTTCTCCGGATACTTTGTGTCCACTATTATTGTGAAATTTACTGGTAATCTGATTCTTTTACCCTCTAATGTAACTTTGGCCTCTCCTCTCTTCTTTATTTTAAGGAGCATCCTAACGAGGTCTCTTGGGGGTTCCGTTAGTACCAAGAATCCAGAAAATGCTTTAAGAAAGAGGGGGGCTGAATAAACATTTTCTTCTATTTTCTTAAATGAGAAATCTTCTATGTTATCAATGTGGGCATCCCAATGAATAATTGGAGGGCTAACAAGAACTTTATCAAGATAAGAGCCTTTAGCGACGTGAAATTCCTCATCAAAAACCCTTATTATTATACCACCGTACTCTAACAACCTTGGAATTGCAACGGTTCCTCTTATCGTCTCCCTAAGTAGTCTGGGGAGGTCAAGTTCTACCCTATTAAGTATAAGTGTATCTTCCATTAGTGCTAAGAGGTTAAGCCTTTTGATGTACTTCTCTGGCAATTTGATGTTTGAAAATTCTAGGGTTACAGTTTCTATTATCTCTTCAGTTTCTCTCCTACTTTCAAGCAGATCTTTTGAAATTGCGGTGATCTGGTAGATTTTATCTCTGCCTTTTAAATGTAGAATACCATTAGATACAAGTTTGAGGCCCATCCTTGAGAGTAGGACTGAGAGTTCCTCCTCTGTCCTTGTAGTTATAACCTCCTTGTTCTCAACATTTTCATATCCCTGATCAACTACTACAAAGTCAGAAGGATGAATGTGATTCTCCCTTAAAAACTCTTCCAGGACTTCTATTGCTAGGGATTCATCGATAGCATAAACTTTTATGAAGTGGATCTGCCCATCTTTTGTAAGTCCGGCGAATACTACAAAGTTTTCCCTCTCTTTTGGCCTGTTTATATCCTCCATTTTGGATCCCATAGATAAAGTTATCCTTAATTCCCTTAAATAATTTGCAAAATTCTTATATAGCGGGGCAAAACAATCAGATACAGATCTTAACGGAGGTGATGAAAATGGTGGATTATGAGCTTCTTAAAAAGGTAGTAGAAGCGCCGGGCGTCTCTGGATATGAGTTCCTTGGAATTAGGGATGTCGTGATCGAGGAGATCAAAGACTACGTAGATGAAGTAAAGGTCGACAAGCTTGGTAACGTCATAGCACACAAGGAGGGTGAAGGGCCAAAGGTTATGATCGCAGCTCACATGGATCAGATAGGCCTCATGGTTACGCACATCGAAAAGAACGGCTTCCTTAGAGTTGCCCCAATAGGTGGTGTTGATCCAAAGACGTTAATTGCCCAAAGGTTTAAGGTTTGGATTGATAAGGGCAAGTTCATTTACGGTGTCGGAGCCTCAGTTCCACCCCATATCCAGAAACCAGAAGATAGGAAGAAGGCTCCAGATTGGGATCAGATATTCATAGATATTGGCGCTGAAAGCAAAGAGGAAGCCGAGGAGATGGGTGTTAGGATTGGGACAGTGATAACTTGGGATGGGAGGCTAGAGAGGCTTGGAAAGCACAGGTTCGTAAGCATAGCTTTTGACGATAGGATTGCTGTTTACACTCTAATAGAAACGGCCAGACAGCTTGAGGATACTAAGGCCGATGTTTACTTCGTTGCAACGGTTCAGGAGGAAGTTGGCCTTAGGGGAGCTAGGACTTCAGCTTTTGGAATAGATCCAGACTACGGCTTTGCAATAGATGTTACAATTGCAGCCGATGTTCCTGGAACGCCGGAGCACAAGCAGGTTACCCAGCTTGGAAAGGGAACCGCGATAAAGATCATGGATCGCTCTGTTATATGCCACCCTGCAATAGTTAGGTGGCTTGAGGAGCTTGCTAAAAAGTACGAGATCCCCTACCAGCTTGAGATCCTGCTCGGTGGAGGGACGGATGCTGGAGCAATACACCTAACCAGAGAAGGAGTTCCAACGGGAGCAATCAGCGTTCCAGCTAGGTACATCCACTCGAACACTGAAGTTGTTGACGAGAGGGATGTTGATGCTGGAGTGAAGCTGATGGTCAAGGCTTTAGAAAACATCCATGAGCTCAAAATCTGAAGGTTTATTTACTTCTTCTTCCTCCCCTTTATCTGGTGATACCATGAGAGTCATTAAGGAGTGGAACGTTAAGGTCAAGTTGGTAAGGACTAAGAGGGGAGCAATTCTCCATATGATCGAGTTAAAACCTGGCCACTTCTTTCTTGAGCAGAACCCACTCAAGGATTCGAAGTACGGTGTTGCGTACAGAAAAATAAAGCAGAGCTTTCCAGAATTCTACCTATTTTGGGAGATCAAAGATAACAAGTATACCGGAAGGGTCTTGGCTGGGGCATTCCTAGAGAAGGATGAAATAGATGAGTTCATGACTTTGTTGGCTAAAACTGAGGACTTTAAGAAGTTTGAGCACATACTCGAAGAGATTGAAGAGGTCGAGGAAGAGGAATAAGCTTTTTAAACTAACCTTAACACTTTTTTGTGAGCGGGGGTGCCCGAGCCTGGCCAAAGGGGCCGGACTTAAGATCCGGTGCCGTAGGGCTGCGCGGGTTCGAATCCCGCCCCCCGCACCACCTCTCTTTTGTAGGTGAGGAAGATGATGCCTATGAATCCAAAGCAACTAAAGAGGCTTATGAAACAGCTTGATATGAAGCAGCTAGATGGAGTTGAGGAGGTTATAATTCGAATGAAGGACAAGGAGATAATTATCAAGGAGCCAGTAGTCACCGTTATTAAGGCGATGGGGGAGAAGATGTATCAAATAGCTGGAGGTCATGAGGAGGAGAGGGTCATTGTCAAGATATCGGAGGAGGATATTAAGCTTGTAATGGAGCAAACTGGCGTTGATTACGAAACTGCAAAAAAAGCACTAGAAGAAACTGGAGGAGATTTAGCGGAAGCAATATTAAAGTTAACTGAGAATTGAATTTGCCAACTTTATTGATATTTCCCTCTTTAGCCCTGGATCAAGTTCCTCTATATCTTCCTCATGCTCCTTTAAGAACTCTATAACTTCCTTAGGTAGCTTCTCAAGTTTGACTATTCTTTTTGCTATTTCCTCTAGAAATCCAAGATTTTTGACCCTGGATAGGAGAGCAGACGCAAGCTCTATCCCACTTCTTACTGATTTGTAATCTCCTTTTTCGAGCAACTTGAGGGTAGTTTCTATTGTCCTATCCATTATTGATGAGTACGTTAAAGCAAGCTCCGCTAATACTTTCGCTGAGGTCGATCTTATCCAGGGGTTATCATGTAGCAGAAACTTGACAAGTTGGGGGATTATTTTCTCAGCATCATCCCTTTTTATATAATTAGTTGCATTTGAAATAACCCAAAGAGCATCTAACTTTGTCAGTAAGTCCTCCGATAGGAAGATCCTGATGACCAACTGGAGAACTCTATAATCTGACTTTGCCAACTCAAGGACAGCTGGATGTTGTTCTCTTTCAAACATTTTCTTAATAACTTCAACGGAGTATTCTTCAAGTTCCTCTTTTAGTTTGGGTTTCTCTGTAATGGGATTTTCCAAGTAGCTATCTATCCTCGTTTTAGTATCTTCTGCCTTCTTGCCTAGGTTAGAAAGGCCAAGCTCCCGGGACGCTCTTTCCAAGGATTCCTTAGAGATGTATTCAACTTTATCAACGGCTACCTCTATTATGCTTAGGGCTGACTTTCTAACTATTGGATCTTCGTCATTTAATAAATCAAGAGCCAAATTAAAGGCTTCTTCCATTATCTCTGGATTATTCGTTCTTGCTATTATCTCCTTAAGAACCCTTAATGATGCTACTTTCTTCCTCTCTGATTTCCCCGCTATTATTTCCTTTATCCATCCAAATATTCTCCTTGCTATACTGACTATTTTAGCACCTAGTGCAGCGAGTCCTTCTGCTGCATATTCATTTATTGGTTCAGGTTTTTCTTCAACAGTTCTCATCAAGATATTTGTTATCTCTTCATTTAATTCTGGAGGCAACTCCAGGAATGTGAGTATTGTATTAAGAGTTTCTACTGCTTGGAGAACCACGGACTCATCTTTATCTCCAAGAAGGTTTATTATCTCGGGAATTACAAGTTTTGCCTCCTCAACCCCGATCACGCCCTTCATAACGAGTTTTTTAATTATATAAAGACACCCTTTTTTCACTATTGGATCTTTTTCTTTTAATCCTCTTAAAATTAAGTTGATTCCTTTTTTTATGTCTGTTGATGCAAGTTCTATGGCTTTTCTGAGTCTCCATCCTTTTAGATACTCTACGAATTCCTCATAGGTATTCATGCCCTTTCCTCCTTTTTCTTAATTAAAGTACTGAGGAGATCTAGTAAGGATATTATTATCTCCTTTTCTTCGTCGGTGGCGTCCTTATATACCTCATTTAACTTGTTAAACATTGCCTCAAGTATCTCCTTATCCAAGTTTAAGAAGTTCTCGGCGGTTAGTGCATAAAACCTCAGAATTGGAAGTCTTACATCCTTATCTCCTAGCCTCTTTAATGTTAAGAGTATAGCAGCGGTAAAGAGATCTTTTGTTGGGGAATGCGTTGATATTTCTTTAGTAAGTTCTAATCCGGCTTCAACGGCTTTTTTATCTGAGGACTTTAGTAATAAGTCCATAAGTGATATTATGTAATTTTTTGTTCCTGGGTAAAGGAAATATATGTTTGATAATGTTTTTATCGCGGTGCTTCTGACCCAGGGGTTCTTGCTTTTTGCCAAATCTCCTAACGTTGGGAGGATAGAGTATGCTCTACTGGGGCCTAAGAAATCAACTATCCTTGAAATCACCCACAGGGCATCCGTTTTTCTTATGTAATCTTGGGAAGATAACATTTCCAATACTTTCTCTAGGATTTCCTCATTTTCCTTTGCCATTTCTGCAACGACTTCATGTTTTTCCATATCTAGTAGTTGCTCTATCTTATATCCCTTGTACTCTTCTTGTCTTGATCCTTTTTCTGCCGTTGTAAGGGCACTTAATACTTCATTTGCCTTTTCCTCAAGCTCTCCACCTTTAAGTAAACTAACTTTTTCCCTTAGCCTGTCTATAAGCCCTTTTGATATTCTCCCTCTTTGTGTTGTCACAACCCTTCCAATTGCTGAAAGAGCTCTCTTCTGTAGATAATCATCTCCTGAATCTAAGAACCCTATCATCTCATTTACTACATCCTCGATAACTCCCTTGTCCTTTGATTTGCTTGCTATTTCAGTTAGTGCTGTCATAGCAGCACTCTGGACTTCTCTCTCTTTACTCCCCTTTATTAGTGATACAAGGAAGTTGATTACCTTCCTTACCAGCTTAGATATTTTAATGCCGAGTATTCCCAATCCTTCAGCGGCATATTCTCCCAGGATTCCTCTCCCTGAGCTTACTACTCCCATTAGGGCTTCCATAACCTTATTGTAGTTTTCATCTGAAAGTTCTACGTTTTCTAGGATATACTTCAGGAATTTTATCGCATCTAGTGCTATTCTCTCATGGGGATCTTTTAGTAGGGTAATTATGTCGTCAATTAACTCTTCAACCTCCTCCTTTTTTAAGTAGCCCTCTTTTACCATTTTTTCTATTATAAACAAAGTGTTTCCCCTGATCGCACTGTCCCTATCCTTTAAGAGTTCCCTCACTATCTCTACCCTATCTTTTGTTAGTGCGATCGTATCAACGGCTTCTTTTATCTTCCACTTTTTAATATCACTTCTAAGCTGTTTAATGTTTATTATTGAGAACCCCCTCTCCATCCTTAATGCCCTCAAAAATTAATAGGGTATTGGAAATTTATTAAGGTTTGAGTGTTGGTTTGAGAATCAAACTTTTACTTCATTTGATTGGAAGTTCTGTCGTTTCCTTGTGTACTTTCAAAACGATCATCGTATGGGTACCCTCAACTCCCTCAATGCTACCTACTATATCAAGGAAGTTGTTTAGTTCTTCACTACTTTTTGTCCTTATCTTAACTACCATATCATAGTCTCCTGTCGTTTCATAAACCTCCATGATTTCTGGATATTTTATAAGTTTTGAGGCCACTTCTGAGTACTTTCCTGCTTTTACTTTGATTAAAATAAATGCAAGCATTGTATAGCCAAGGGCTTCAGGATCTACTATTGCCGTAAATTTCTTAATAATACCACTTTCCCTTAGTCTCTTAATTCTCTCGTGGATAGTGGATTCGGCTAATCTAGTTATTTTTGATATTTCCCTAAGCGGAACCTTTCCATCCTTCTGAAGAATTTCTATGATCTTTTTGTCGACATCGTCAAGTACTCCCCTCACCATTAACACCTCTGGAAAAATTTTTCAAGAGGAAGATATAAAGTTGTTGGGGGCTGTCCTTATACAACACTTTGAAACTCGTATGAAAAAGGAAAGAGTTATAAAGGCACTTCCAATTATGTGTGTGAAACTAAAGGGGGGAGGAAAATGGCTGAGAGGCCTCTTGATGTTATCCACAAATCTTTGGATAAGGACGTCCTCGTAATTCTCAAGAAAGGGTTCGAATTCAGGGGTAGGCTCATCGGGTATGACATTCACCTTAACGTTGTCTTGGCTGACGCAGAGATGATTCAGGATGGAGAGGTGGTGAAGAAGTACGGTAAGATTGTGATTAGAGGGGACAATGTATTGGCGATCTCTCCAACGGAAGAGCTGTGAGGTGATGTTTAATGGGTAGTGGTACAGCAACTTTCGGTAAAAGGAATAAGACACCAACTCACATTAGATGCAGGAGATGCGGTAGGAAAGCATTTAACATAAAGAAGGGCTACTGTGCAGCTTGCGGCTTTGGGAGAAGCAGGAGACTTAGGAAGTACAGATGGAGCAAGAAGTGGAAGAAGAAAAAGAATGTTCACTGATTCTCATACTTTTTCTTCCATTTACTCCACTTGTAGAGTGCTGACAATGCCTTAATTGCCCTTTCTGGTTCTGGATATGCTGGTATTCCGTTCTCATTGAGCATGTCAATAGCTTCCTTAGCTTCAATTCCACCGACAATTGCTACTACAAGCGGCTTCTTCCTTCCGCTCTCGTTGTACTCCCTAATGATTATTTCGGCAAGCTCCCTGGGATCGAGAACTGCGGTCTGACAGTAGAGGACCGCTATAGCGTGCATCTCTGGATGGGCTAGGGCATCTTTAATCGCTCCCTCGTAACTCTTCCCGTCAGCCATTCCGGTTAAGTCAACGGGATTCTTGTAGGAACCGAACGGGGGCATGTGGTTGGCGAATACCTTAAGTTGCTCGAGGTCATCATACAGGTGGAGTCCCTCTTCTTCAGCTGCATCCGTGGCCATGACTCCGATTCCGCCACCATTCGTTATTATCACAACATTATCTCCTTGGGGCTCTGGAAGGTTGCTAAGTGCTCTGGCCCAGTCGAATGCTTCTCCAATTGTTAGGGCCCTGAGAACTCCACTCTGCTTAAAGGCTGCCGTGTAGATGGTATCACTTCCAGCGAGAGAATCTGTGTGGGATGCTGCAGCTTTTGCTCCTCTCTCGCTCCTTCCAGCCTTTATCACTATTATAGGCTTCTTCTTGCTGACTTCCTTTGCTACCTCCATGAACCTTCTACCGTCCTTCACACCCTCCATGTAGATGAGAATTGCCTTAGTGTTGTCATCGTCCTTGAAGAACTCGAGCAAGTCTGCATCGTCAATATCAGCTTTGTTTCCTACGCTAACTACTGCAGATAGACCGATCTTTTCAAGGATGGTCCAACCCATAAGGGCAATTCCTAGGGCACCGCTCTGGCTTATCAATGCTAATGGCCCTGGAAGGACGTCAGTTGGTCCGAAGGTAGCGTTGAGCTTTGCTGGGGTGTAAACTACGCCGAATATATTTGGACCTAAGATTCTCATACCGTACTTCTTGGCTGTCTCGACAAGTTGCCTTTCGGCCTTCTTTCCCTCTTCTCCAAGTTCACCAAATCCCGAGCTTATGATTGGGACAACTTTGACTCCTTTCTGTCCGCATTCTTCAAGAACCTGGGGAACGAACTTTGCGGGGACGACTATAACGGCCATGTCAACTTCGTCAGGAACCTCAAGAATGCTCTTGTAGACCTTAAACTTCCTTCCGCTAATTTCCATTTCTCCGCCTTTAATGTTCACTGGATATATTTTGCCCTCATAGCCATACTCGATGAGGTTCTTCATAATTGCATATCCTATCTTCCCTGGTTTTGAAGAAGCACCTATAACAGCGATGCTTTTTGGATTAAAAAGAGCTTCTAGGCTCATTTCTATCACCCCTGAAAGCGTTTACATTTTTCGATTTTCGACGAATGTTATAACTTTTCTCTTCCATTTTTGACGAAGTTATTTTCGACATTTGTTAAACTTCTAAGGCAAGTCCTACAATCTCGCGAACGCTCTTGAATCCCTCTTCCTTAAGGTAGTTTTCTATCCCCTGGGCGATTTCCTTGAAGACGGAGAACCCCCTTAGGTAGACAGCGGTTCCTATTTGTAGGGCTGAAGCTCCAGCAAGAAGGAATTCTATGGCATCTTGCCATGTTGTTATTCCTCCCATACCTATGATTGGGATATCAAGCGCTCTCGCCAGATCGTAAACTGCCCTTAGGGCAATAGGTTTGACTCCAGGTCCCGAATAGCCTCCGACTTTGTTACTTAATATTGGCCTCTTGGCATAGATATCTATGGCAATTGCTTTCAGGGTATTTATAGCTGAGACGGCATCTGCTCCTGCCTTTTCAGCTGCTAAGCCCAATTTTACTATATCGTTGGTATTTGGAGTTAACTTCGCTATAACAGGTCTCTCTGTAACATCTTTTACTGCCTTAACTACCTCATACACATTAT
Organism: Pyrococcus kukulkanii; assembly: GCF_041647995.1. NCBI lineage: Archaea > Methanobacteriati > Methanobacteriota > Thermococci > Thermococcales > Thermococcaceae > Pyrococcus > Pyrococcus kukulkanii. The sequence continues at coordinate 162,457 of NZ_JARRIB010000001.1, read as the reverse complement.
CCGGGTCTTGACCTATTTCCATTCCGTATCCTTTGGCATGGGGACAACTTAGGTTTAACTCAAATGCATCCGCAACCTCTTGGAGCTTATCCGCAAGGAAAGCGAATTCTTCGGGGGTACCCCCGAATATAGAAACTATTATTGGGAAGCCAAACTTTTCTTTTTTGAACTCCTCTAGGAATGCTTCCCACCCCGGGTTTGGTAAACCCATAGCGTTTATTAGCCCATATGGAAGTTCTACTATTGTTGGATTTTCATAGCCCTTTCTGGGCTCTTTCCCAATCGACTTTGTAACAACGGCTCCTGCTCCTTCTCTGTGTGCCCTTTTTAGCAGTTCTGGAGTCATGTCAACGACCCCAGATGCTAAAATTAGCGGATTTTTCATTTTCAATCCTAAAATTTCAGTCTCAAGCATTTTTATTCCCCCAGGATACTTGGAAAAAGCTTTTTATATTTATCAGCTACTAAACATGGTGGGGGTATCATTGTCAGTGTTACTTAAAAATGGTTTGATTCTATACGGAGAAAGTTATGAGAAAGTGAGGGCTGATATCCTCATTGAAGGAAATGAGATAGTTAAAATTGGTAGAAACTTGCATGCTGATTCTGACGTTGTGATTGACTGTTCACATTCCCTGGTAATTCCTGGTCTTATAAATGCTCATACTCATTCTCCGATGGTTTTACTGAGGGGTTTAGCTGAAGATGTCCCTCTCATGGAATGGTTGGAGAAGTATATATGGCCAAATGAAAGGAAGCTTGGAAAAAAGGAAGTATATTGGGGGGCTCTCTTGGGTTTAATTGAGATGGCGAGGTCGGGGACTACAACATTCATCGACATGTACTTTCACATGGACGAAGTTGCGAAAGCTACTCTTGAAGTTGGTTTGAGAGGTTTCCTAGGGTACGGAATGATAGACCTTGATGATGAAAGGAAGAGAAAGATTGAGATCAGGGAAACAGAAAAATTCAGGAAATTCGTTGTCCAACAGAATTCAGAGCTTGTTAACTTTATTCTTGCCCCTCATGCTCCTTACACTTGTTCGATGGAATGCCTAAAATGGGTAGCTAACAAAAGTAGGGAATGGAATGCCCTAGTTACTATTCACCTTTCGGAGACTAAGGGCGAAGTTGCTCTCATAAAAGAAAAGTACGGGAAAACTCCAACGGAAGTCCTGGCTGATGCAGGTCTCTTAAATGAAAAATTGATAGCAGCGCATGGAATTTGGTTAGAAGATAAGGAGGTAAGTCTTCTGAGTGAAAAAGGCTCTACGGTTGTTCATTGTCCTGCCAGTAACATGAAGCTTGGTAGTGGGATCATTAACCTCAGGAAGTTGCTAGATAGTGGTGTCAACGTTGCTTTGGGAACAGATGGTGCGGCAAGTAATAACACACTAGACATGCTTCGGGAAATGAGACTAGCATCTCTACTTCAGAAAGTTGTGAATCTTGATCCCTCGATAATTAAAAGTGTTGAAATATTCAGAATGGCAACTCTTAATGGGGCAAAAGCCCTTAAATTAAATGCTGGAGTAATAAAAGAGGGATATCTTGCAGATATTGCGGTTATAAGTTTAAAAAAACCTAACCTTCTTCCAACGAATGATCCTTTAAGTTCCTTAATATTCTCTGCCAAGGCCGAAGATGTTGAGACCTTAATAGTTAACGGTAGGATAGTTATACTTGATGGTGAATTTCAAACTGTAGACGAGGATAAGGTTCTCGACAAGTTTCTGGGGGTTCTCTAAATGGTGGTCCTTGACATTTCAATATTATTGGGAGTTTTTTTATTAACTTTCTATGTCATTCTTTTCTATGAGTATTATAGAAGGAAAGAAAGGGTCTTATTGTACTTTTCTTTAGCTTTCCTTTCTTTAAGCGTCGGATGTCTCGTTAATGGAATAACTCATTTAGCGAGCTTATCCGTTTTCGTATCATTCTTTTGGGTAGGAACGATTGAGATGCTATCCCCTGGAATAATGACTAAATATTCAGAGGACCTTAAGTACCTCAGCTTAGTTCCAGTCGTTGTTTACTTGTATTTTTCAGTATATAATCCAATTATAGTCTTGATTATAGATGCAGTGATGATGGTGGTCTCCGCCTTCCTGGTATATACGGAAAGTGAGAGCCCTAAGTTAGTTCCCTTCTTAATTCTCCTATTTTCGATACTAACTTTCGGCTTGATGTCTTATCCGAACTTAATATTCAAAGTCCAGGTAATTATAGCAATAATCCTTGGATACTTAATAACTGTGGATACACTAAAGGTTACCATACCTGCTGTTGTTAAGGAAAGAGTTCCTCTTAGGCCAGGTGTTCTTTTTATGACTGAAGTACCAAATAAGATACTTAAGACTGCCCTCGTGTTTTCCAGAAATCCCGGAAATGAGAATAATGAAAGATGGTTCTGGATAACAAAGGTGCAAAAGGGTTCTAGGACTATTGAACCAACAAACCTGGTGAAGATATTAAACCTCTCTGTCAAGTATCTTGAGCAGGGAGGAATAGTGGTTATCGATGGGTTTGAGTATCTTGTATTGGAAAATGGGTTTGAATCAATCGTGAAATTTTTGGCCCATCTTAGGGATTATGCCCTTCTATATGCTTCAACTGTTATAGTTGTTAGTGACCTCACTAATTTCCCAGAAAGAGAAAGAAATCTAATATTGAGAGTTGTTGGTGAGGAGATATGAAGGTTGTAAAAGGGGATATTACGAAATTTAGGGCTGAAGCAATTGTCAATGCAGCCAACAAATACCTCGAGCATGGAGGCGGAGTTGCTTATGCAATTGCAAAGGCCGCCGCAGGGGATGTTTATGAGTACATACGAATAAGTAAAGAAGAAATGAGAAAGCAAATTGGGAGAGATTATATCGAACATGGAGAAGTTGTTGTGACACCCCCACTTAGACTTGCCAAAAATGGAGTTAAATATGTTATCCACACTGTTGGCCCATATTGTGGAGGAAAATGGGATGAAGACAAAAAGAATAAATTAAAACTCGCAATCCTCGGAGCGCTTAAAAAGGCTGACGAATTAGGGGTTAAAACAATAGCATTTCCCGCTATAAGCGCCGGGATATATGGCTGTCCACTTGAAGAAGTTATTAAGACATTTAAGGAGGTAGTTGATGAATTCATAAAGAAATCGAAGAGTGTTAAAGAGGTTTTCTTGGTGCTTTACTCGGAGGAAGATTATAACAGGGCAACAAAAGTTCTGGAGGTATGATAAATGAAGGTTGATACTACAATCAAGGAGAAAATTCTAGAAAAGCTTCCAGAGAATCTATCAATGCTCGCCGATTTAGCTTATAATTACTGGTGGAGTTGGGATCATAAGGCGATGAAACTATGGCAGAAAATTGATGAGGAACACTGGAGGGAATATAAAAACCCAGTCAAATTGTTATTAGAGATCCCTGAATCGAGACTAAAAGAGCTTTCTAAGGATGATTCCTTCCTTGACTTATATGAGCTGGTGGTTGAGAGATTTGAGAGTTATATGAACCAGGGGACTACCTGGTTCTCGACAAATTACCCACATTGGGACAAACCTATAGTTTACCTATGTATGGAGTATGGGATAAGTAAGAGCCTACCAATATATTCTGGTGGGCTTGGGATACTTGCAGGGGATCATCTAAAGACGGCAAGCGATTTGGGATTACCTCTTATTGCAGTGGGTCTCCTTTACAAACACGGCTACTTTAGGCAAGAGATAGATAAAGATGGGGGACAGATAGAAATTTTCCCAGAATATAACATTAAAGAAATGCCAATAAGGCAAGTATTCACTAATGATGGAAAACCTCTCTTAATTAATGTCCCAATAGAGGACAGGATCATTAAAGCGAGGGTTTTCTTAGTGAAAGTTGGGAGAGTCGATCTGTATCTCCTTGATACGGACGTTCCAGAAAACTCTGAAGAGGACAGGAAGGTCTGTGACTACTTATATAATGCTGAGCCCGATAAGAGGATAAAGCAGGAGATCCTTCTCGGTATTGGTGGAATGAGACTCCTCAAGGCTTTGGAAATAGAGCCTGGGGTTATCCACCTAAATGAAGGTCATCCAGCATTTGCTAACTTTGAAAGGATAAGATGGTTCATGGAAAAGGGACTCAGCTTTGAGGAGGCCCTAGAGATCACGAGGGGAACGAGCGTATTTACAACTCATACGCCCGTTCCTGCTGGCCACGACGTGTTCCCTGTAGATTTCGTTAGGGAAAAGCTTGCAAAGTTCTTTGAGGGTCTACCCGCTGAGAAGTTCCTCGAGCTTGGAAAGGCAAATCCAAGTGATCCGAACTTTAACATGACGATCCTCTCGATAAAAACATCAAACTTCGTGAATGGCGTTAGTCAGTTACACGCCAAGGTCACGAGGGAAATGTGGGCAGATCTATGGAAGGGAGTGCCCCTTGATGAAATTCCAATTGAGGGGATAACGAATGGCGTCCATACTGCCACGTGGGTTAATGAGAACTTGGCGAAGCTCTACGACATATACATCGGTAAGATCTGGAGGGAGCACGTCAACCTTGAAGGTATATGGTATGCAATAGAGAGGATTCCTGATGAGGAGCTGTGGGAGGCTCATCTTAAGGCCAAGAGGGAGTTGATTGAGCTAATAAGGAGGAAGATAATGAGGAGGAATGAGAGGCTCGGTTTAGATGAGCCCCTTCCAGATATAGATGAAAACGCCCTTATAATAGGCTTCGCAAGGAGGTTCGCGACGTACAAGAGGGCTGTTCTGCTGTTAACTGACCTTGAGAGACTTAAGAAAATCGTGAACAATCCAAAGAGACCTGTCTACATCGTCTTCGGAGGAAAGGCTCATCCCAGGGATGAGGCCGGAAAGGAGTTCCTCAGGAGGGTTTATGAAGTCTCTCAAATGCCCGAGTTTAAGGGTAAAATAATACTCATAGAAAATTATGACATGGGCTCAGCGAGGCTTTTCGTTTCTGGAGTCGATGTCTGGCTTAACACTCCAAGGAGGCCACTAGAAGCAAGTGGGACGAGCGGAATGAAAGCAGGACTGAATGGTGTTATAAATCTGAGCATATTTGACGGTTGGTGGGTCGAAGGATACAACGGTAGGAATGGCTGGGTTATTGGAGATACAAGCACTGAACCAGAAACCGAAGCAGATGACTACTGGGATGCCATGAGCCTCTACGATATTCTGGAGAACGTTGTGGTTCCAATGTACTATGAGAACAGGGATGCATGGATAAGGATGATGAAGGAGAGCATAAAGAGCATTGCACCAAGGTTCAGCACGCACAGGATGGTTAAGGACTATGTGACTAAGTTCTACTCGAAGGCCATGGAACTTGGGATCTACCTAAGCAGGGATGAGTTCAGGTGGGCCAAGGAGCTCGCCAGGTGGAAGGAGAAAATTAGGGCTGAATGGGACAAGGTTGAGATTGAAGATGTTAAGATCAACGAGCACGTTGTTGAGGTCACAATAAATCTTGGAAACCTAAAGCCAGAAGATGTCAGGGTCGAGCTTTACTATGGAATTAAAGGGGAAGGATTCAAGGTACTCAAGCCCCACATAGTCGAACTTAGGAAAGCTAAGGATCTAGGGAATGGGAGGTATATCTACACCTACATGGGCAAGGCCCTTAAGAACATTGAAGATCCGTGCTGGCACTACGCCGTTAGGGTTTACGCTTATCACCCAATGATGCCGGGAAAGTTCCTACTAGGTGGATACATAAAATGGAAAGGAGTGAAGAACTGACCTCCTCCCCTAAACGGGGGTTCCCGTAGCTCCGCACGGTCGCCCGTGATTCATCGGGCAGGCTGGCGTCATCGGGCACGGTCAGGGTACCCTCGGGAGGAATAAAAATGGAACATAAAACTTTGCTTTCCTCCCCTTAAAGGCTTCCAGCCCACAAAGGTTGTGACTACTCCTTCTTCTCTTCTTCCTCAACTTTCTTCTTGTACGCTTCGGCGGCCTCTCCCAAGCTCTTGAATAGTTTAAGCATTTCCATTGGTAGGGTTAGTACGATGACATTGCTCTTGTCGCTTGCGACATCACTTATGGTCTGCAGGGTTCTAAGCTGTAAGGCCATTGGATGTTCGCTGATAATTTCCGCCGCCTCTCTAAGCTTCTCTGCCGCCTGTCTCTCAGCCTCTGCAAGCAAGATCCTAGCTCTTCTTTCTCTCTCTGCCTCTGCTTGCTTTGCCATTGCTCTCTGCATTCCTGCTGGGAGCTCTACATCTTTAATCTCCACTGCAGTAACCTTTATGCCCCAGGGATCCGTTGCTTCGTCAATTATTCTTTGTAACTGCATGTTGAGCTTATCCCTCTCGCTCAACAGCTCATCTAGATGCGCCTGACCTATAACGCTCCTTAATGTGGTTTGTGAGATCTGGGATGTAGCCATTATATAGTTTCTAACTTGGGTTACGGCCTTTACTGGATCTACAACTCTAAAGTAAACTACGGCATTAACCCTTACTGGCACGTTATCCTTAGTTATAGTTTCCTGAACTGGAACGTCAAGAACCTGAGTTCTGAGGTCAACTATAACTGCCTTTTCGAATATCGGGATTATGAAGAACAGCCCAGGCCCTCTAGCTCCCACGACTCTACCAAGTCTGAATATTACTGCTCTCTCGTACTCCTTGACAATCTTTATAGCGCTTGCCAAGAATATCAACACAAACAGCAGTACAATTCCAATAACGAACAAATCTCCTGACAGAATCATTGCTTTCCACCTTCCTCTTCCTTTTCTCTAACAACAATAAGCGTCAATCCCTCCATATCAACAACCCTAACCTTTCTCCCTTTCTCTATGGGCTTTCCAAATTTACTCTTTGCTCTCCACAACTCCCCCCTAACCTTGACCATGCCTTCAGGATTTAGGTCTTCAACAACAACTCCTGTTAGACCTATCATTTCCTCTTTTCCTGTTCCTGCTTTCCTTCTATGGGCTTTTATTACTGCGGCCATCCCAAAGGCAAAGAATAGTGCAAGTAGGACTCCTATGGTTATTATGGTAATCCTAAGTTGTGAGAAGACCTCCCTATTGACTAGGTACTCCACTTCCCCACCTCCAAACAGTAGTATTCCTCCCAATATGAACGATATAAGTCCTGCTACTGTAAATAAGCCAAAGGTTGGAGTGAGGGCCTCAGCGACGAAGAATAACATTCCTACTACTATTAACAACAGACCGGCAGCGTTATAGCCAAAGTATCCGAACCCTATTATTGCTAAAACTATCATTATTGCCCCAACTGTTTCTGGCACGTGCCATCCTGGGGTAAGAAAGCCTAAGATTAGGGCCCAAATCCCCAGGGAGAGGAGAAGGTAAGCTATATTTGGGTCAGTTATGTAGGTTATCACTTTATCTTTGAGGGATGGTTCAAGTTGGACGACCTTGACGTTGGTGAAGTTCAGGGTGACATACCTTCCATTAACGGGTAATTTCGTCTGCATACCATTTGCTTTCTCAAGCAGTTCATTGAGGTCTTTAGCTATAATCTCAATTACTCCATATTTCAGGGCTTCTTCGGGGGTCAAGCTTACATCTTTAGTTATAAACTCCTCAGCTATTGTGGCGTTTCTTCCACTTTCCTGGGCTAGGCTTTTGATGTACGCTACATAATGATTGACTATCTTTGGAGGGGCTTGAATTATTGAACCGTTCTGGGCATAACCCAGGATAGGCCTGCAGGCACCTATGCTCGTTCCTGGGGCCATTGCAATTAAGTGAGATCCGAGGGCAATGTAAGTTCCAGCAGAAGCCGCGGTAGCTCCTGGGGGATAGACGTAGATTATCACGGGAACTTTTGCTTGCTGTATCCTTTGGATTATGTTCATCATTGCATCTCCCCTTCCTCCTGGTGTATCGAGTTCAATGATTATTGCTTCTGCTTTGTTTTCTTCTGCAAGGCTTATGTACCTGTTAAACTGGTCGTACGTGTATGACGTTATTTGTCCCTTGATTTGAGCAACGTAAATTACCCTCTCCTGGGCTAAGACTGGAAGGATCAGAAATGACAAGATTAAGGTTCCCAAGATGAACTTCCCTCTCATCTTAGTCACCATACTTAACAAAGGTAGTAAAAAGAAGTATTTAAAGGTTTTCAATTTTAGAGCTTGAACTTTCTCATGGCCATTTCCGCGGCTACCGTGATTGGATCTATAGTTGGGCTTATTGGTGGTGCATATGCGGTTTCTAAATAAGCAACATCCTCAACTGTTGCTCCCTTCTGAGCTAAAGCCGAGAGGGTCATTATCCTTCCCCAAACTCTCTCTCCTCCAACTATTTGAGCTCCTATAAGTTTCCTGTCTTCTTTCCTAAAGATTAGCTTCACGGTTATTGGTTTGCCTCCTGGGTAATACTCAGGCTTCGTGGAGCCCTTGAATTTTCCTACAACTACATCAATCCCCTCTTTCTTTGCTCTCTCTTCAGTAATTCCAAATGTTCCAACCTCCAAACCAAATAATTCTGTAATTGCTGTATTAAATACTGGTCTAAATACGGAATTTTTACCTGCTATATGCTCTGCAGCGACCTTTGCCATTCTCACTGCCGAAGTTCCAAGTTGACTTAGGGTTCTCTTTCCAGTTACGGCATCTATAACTTCAGCGCAGTCCCCAATAGCGTATATATCAGGATCACTTGTTTGAAGGTGTTCGTTTACTACAATGCCTCTATTAACCTCTAGGCCTGCCTCCTTTGCTAGGTCGACATTTGCCCTAACGCCGGTCGCCACCAAGACTATATCGGCTTTAACCTCTTCCTCCCCTATCTTTACCGCTTTTACTGGACTGCCAATGATCTCACTTACGCCAACACCAAACCTGAACTTCACTCCATACTTTTCCATTTCATCCTGCACGAGCTTTGCCATGTCCTTGTCGAGCATTGTAGGTAGTAAGTGCTCGAGCAGTTCGACAACTAAAACATCCATACCAAGCTTTGCAAAGGCCTCCGCCCCTTCCAATCCTATTAAACCAGCCCCTATTACAACGACTTTCTTTGGCTTCCTCTTTGTTATATACTCTTTGATTCTTCTAACATCATCCAAGCTCTTCAACGTGAATACTCCTTCGTTCTCAACGCCCTTTATTGGTGGAATAAATGCCTTAGAACCAGTTGCTATTACGAGCTTGTCGTAAGGAACTTCCCCCTTGTCAGTAATTACTATCTTTTTCTGCCTGTCTATCTTCTTCGCTTCAACTCCAAGCATCATTTCAATTTTCTGCTTTTTATAGAACTCATTTGGAAATACTATAACATGTTCTGGCCTTTCTATTGTTCCGCTTATGACGTGGGGCAAGGCACAGGGAGAATATTGCATGGTTGGCTCCTTTCCTATAACTGTTATCTTGGCCTTTCTGTCGAGCTTCCTCATGAAAAGTGCGAAATTGCTACCAGCTGTTCCTGAACCTATTACAACTACCCTCATAAAAACCACCAAAAAATAGGGGGAGGAAGGGGATATAAACGTTGGTGCTATCCCCAGGAAGGGAAGGCAAGAGATGATACCTATAAATAACTAAAGTTTGGAAATCATTCAAGGGTAACCTCATTCTCCCAGAGGCCGTGGATATTACAGTAACTTAGGGCATAGAGCTTGCCTTTTTTATTAGTCTTAATATAGAACACCGCCCTTGGCTCTGTTAGTGGATCATTATGGGCTGTAAATGCAACCCTACCCACCATTATTGGGAAGTTTTCTCCCTCTGGATGGAAGTATAACTCTATCCAGGCTATGTGGTGCTCTGGAGTATTTGGGTGGGGGATTTCCTTTCCAACTGAGACTTCTACTTTGACAAAGTCCCCTTCTCTCGAATACTCTATAACTGGAACGTGCTTTTCCCCTTTCCAATCTCCACTTTTTATGGTGTCCTTTAACATTTCAATCACCTCACTCTATCTTTTCAAATTCATCCTTTGGTGCTCCACAAAGAGGGCAGAGCCAATCCCTAGGGAGATCCTCAAACTTTGTTCCTGAGGCTATCCCGTTCTCCTCGCCCCCTTCATCTTCGTCATATATGTAGCCACAGATTTTGCATCTCCACTTTGCCATATTGGTTTCCTCACTATGAAATTTGTAATTCGCCCTTATAAGGTTTGTGGTTCAAACTTGATTAGTTTACTTACAACATCCATTTTAAGAGGGTCTGACCTCCTCCCCTTGGCGAGGGTTCCAGCGGATTGACCCCTCACCAGGGGGAGGTTTGGGGGGCTTCACTGGTCAGCCCCTCCGGCCCGGTCTTAGGCCGGTTACCCCTACCTGCCGTTAAACCCGGCAGGCTCGGGGTTATCCTCTTTACCTTCCTCAAAATGTTGAAGGCTCTAACTAAGTCCGCGTTAAATACAAGCCCCTCTGCGGGACACTTAAATAATCCACGAACAAACCTTGCCCCGTTATGGGGCTTCCCGCAGAGGGGGCACACTTGGGAGGTGAAAGCCTCATCAACCAAGATTACGCGAATACAATACTCTTCCGCAACCTCTTTCAACCGTTTGATAAGGTAATTAAACCGCCAGACGTGGGAGAGGATGAAGTTTAGTTTTCTACCCTTTTCGGGTTTTCTTGCAATTTCTTTAGGATAACCAACAATAATTTTTGAAACTCCCAACTCGTAGAGCCTTCTCACGGTTTGCCTTACAGCAGTGTTAATGTAGTGCTTGGCTTGAAGCTTAGCCTTCTCATACATCCTCTTTAATTTTCTACTCTTCCTTGCCCCACTCTTGTTGAGTTTAGACTGATACTCAGCAATCTTGTGCTGCCAGTAGAAGTCAATGCTCTTGAGTGGTCTCTCATTCACGAGGAAGCTCTCACCGTTCTCAACATAGACGGCCATTAAATTGTTCACTCCCAAGTCAATGCCTGCCGTAAGGTCTCCTTTCGATTGTCTGGGGATTTTAACCCAACCATCTCTGGTTAGCCTCTCTTCAACTGTAAACGTGATGTGAGCATACCACCTCCGCTTTATGGGGTCATAAGTGATTTCTAATCTTCCCTGCTTGCCCTTCCAGTGTATTCTGCCCTTGAACTGGACTTCTATTCTACCGAATTTTCCAAGACCCTTTAAAATAAGTTTGTTACCCTCAATCCTGTACTGATCATTCCTCAGGACTATCAGTGGTTTTCTCTTCCGATAATTCGGTGGTCTCGGCTTCAACCACTTTGACAATTCCTCGTCCTTTTTCTTCCTAATGTTGGACAATATTTTCGGCGACCTTTCTATATAACGGGGCAATAAAATTTGGCGAGAAGAGAGTTTATGTGTCCTTTAGCGAGACTAAGAGCGAATTCTACAGGCAGATGAAAATGCTTGGTATGAACTTTAAGAATCTTGAAGAGAAAGGATTGTTTAAGTTTATCGACTTAGTTACTGTCCCTTCTGCCACTATTCAGAAAGAAATAGATTTGCTTATGAGTGAGATAGCCAGACCGGATAGTCTTAGATTCAATTACCGTTATATCAAACCTTTTGGGCAAGGAAATGACAAGAACATTCCTCCATACAATGCTGGGTAGACTGATAAAAACCTATGGCTCTACTGCCTTGCTAATTGCAGAAAAACCGATTGGCGAAGAAAAAATAGGGTTCGGAGTTGAAGAGTTCGTTGTTGATGGAGTTATAATTCTAAAAACTAGAAGCATTGGAGAAAACATAGTAGGAACGTTGGAAATTAGGAAAATGAGAAGAAAAATTAGGAAACCTGAATATGAATATGCAATAACCGACAACGGAATAGATTTTTTTGACGTTCCTGAGCTTAAAAGAGTGGAGTTCGAGCCAACATGGAGTAGGATAACTAGTGGGATAGAAAAGCTTGTAGATTGATAAGAAAGTCCTATCAAGGGCTCTAGGAAATAGTGTCATAATGACGTTTAACACCAAGATGTTCCCCGAGAGTATACTTGAGATAGGTAATAGCTTCGCCCTTAATGTAATTAAGTTTGAGGTCAAAGTCGTTGGAGTTTCGATCAAAAGGATACTCACAATAATAAGGAGCCCTTTTATGGAATATAATTTGAAATCATGGGGATATGAGATAACGAAGAATGCAGTTGTGCTCATTCCAGAAAAATAGAGGATTAAAATAGAGCATTGATGGCTTCTCTAATCTTCTCCCTATCCTCCTTGGTTGGTCTGCCCTTGCTCTCTATCGTTGCCACGTGATCAAACTTGCTCCTTGCAATTAAAGTTTCAATCTTCCTTCCGGCAACTCCACCCCAGCCAAAAGCTCCAATTATAAGGACGGGTTTTTCATAGTTGGCCTTATCAAGTATTTCAAACAGGGTGTACCTGATCCTGGGGTGAATATCTGCCTCAAACGTCGAGGCCCCGATAACTATTGCCTCGGCAGTAGGGACTTCCCCAAGGATATCGGCTATCGCTGGGTTTTCTCTATCGGTGAACCTGTAAACGATAGGTTTCTTACCAAGCTTCTTAAGTTCATCTATAACTATTTTCATTCTTTCCTCTACGAAACCATACATTGAATCGTAAATTACGAGAACCTTGCCTTTTTCTGGGATTCCTGCTCCTATACGCTCGTAGTGTTCAAATATTCTCCTAGGGTTCTTCCTCCAAATTAAACCGTGTCCAGGAAGAATCATCTTGGCATTATCTATAATTCCGAGCCTCTTTAGCTTCTCGATGTTCTGGACTATATATTTATGATAGTGGCCAATCACGGTGACAACGTACTTGGTAACGTATGGGAGATACTCTCTTACGACATCTTCATTTGAGTCATCTATCTCCCTCGGAATTGAATAGCCCCCTCCAGCGTCGCAGCTGAATATTAGCTTATCTTCAACAACGTACGTTATCATCGCGTCGGGCCAGTGAAGCCATGGGATAGTTATAAATCTGAAAGTTTTGGTTCCTATTCTAAGCTCTTCTCCATCCCTAACGACTTGGAAGTTCTTTACAACTTCTTTCCCATAGAAACCCTCCAGAAGGTTCCTTGCAAATGCCGTTCCAATAACTTTGGCCTTGTATTCATTTGCCTCAAGAACTTTGGAGAGGGCACCACTATGGTCAGGCTCAGTGTGGTGCACTATTATGTGAGTTATCTCCCTGAGATCAACAAGCCTCTCCAGCTCTTTCAAAAACATCTCCGTATAATCTCTTTTTACGGTGTCAAACAATACTATTGCATTACCAAGTTTCATAAGATAAGAATTGTACGTTATTCCCTCAGGGATGTACCAAGTCGCTTCAAAGTACTTTATCTCGTCATCGTTAACCCTTATCAGGTAGAGCTCAGGTTCGTCAAGTATCTTCCTTACCAAAATGTTAACCATACCATCACCACAAGATAACTTGCCACATATCATATAAAGTTTTCTATGCTCACCATATCGTCATGATTTTCGAACCTGCTAGGTTTGATTTTTAGATGACCATGACGTCATATGGCAGAAGATTTTTGCTCAGTGGTTTAGTAAGGAAAAATTCTTTTTCTTACTCTACTCCTAGCTTCAGCTGTACCCATTTTAGTATTTTGAAAAATTTCCGATGATATTTGACACAGTGTAAACTGTTTGGTTTATATTCAACGAATATTTACTGAATATTTTTCGGAGAATGCACTCAAATCTTACTAGTAATTCTACAATTGCACGTAACAATTGAACTTATATTCAAAAAACGTTATATACCAATGTTCAATTATTAAACATCTGACAAAGATGGGGAGGGACGTGCAATATGGATGTCCATGCACAGATATTAACCGTCCTTGTATTATACCTGTTCTTCTTGATAGGATTAGGTGTTTACCAAGGTAGGAAGGCCAAGAGCGGAAAGGACTTCGCAATAGCCGGTAGAAGGCTCCCAGGATGGGTGGCCGCTTTGTCAGAGAGGGCCACTGGAGAGTCAGCATGGGCCCTACTTGGCCTTCCGGGCCTCGCTTATGCGGCAGGGCTTTCGGCAATCTGGGTTGCTATAGGTTGTGTTGCCGGTATTATCGTCGCTTGGGCAGTTTTCGCTGGAAGATTGAGGAGAGAAGCCGAGAAATATGACGCAAGAACATTCATAGACTACATTGCCAAGAGGCACGAGGAGTCTGGAAAGTGGATAAGGGTACTGGGTAGCTTGACAATAGCATTCTTCTTTTTCTTCTACGTGGGTGCCCAGTTCATAGGTGGTGGAAAGACGCTCAATGTTCTCTTTGGGATTGATCCTAAAATGGGAATGCTGATTACTGCAATGATAATCCTCCCCTACACTGTCCTCGGAGGTCTTCAGAGCGTTGCGTACACGGATACAGTCCAGGCTATAGTCATGATCCTAACTCTTACAGTTGCCCCAATAGTTGGTGTAATTTACATTGCAACTCATCCTGGCCTCTTCGCCAGCTCAGTTACTGAGGCTTTAAAACTTGCTGGACCGAAGTATTCAAGCATTCTGGGAGGCCTGACGGGTTCTGCTGCTCTAATCTTCGTCATAGCAGAACTTTCATGGTTCTTCGGCTATCTAGGGGGAATGCCTCAGTTGAGCATAAGGTTCATGGCAATAAAGGATGAGAAGAACGCAAAGCTTGCAAGAAATGTCGGTATCGCGTGGACGATCTTGGCTTACATCGGCGCTCTCATGATCGGTTGGATTGGCTTAGCCATATTTGGGCCGAATGGATTAGCCGACAGGGAAAATGTCATGCCATCTGTAATGCTTAAGCTGTTCCCTCCGGCAATTGCAGCAGTCTTCATCACAGGAGCAATTGCTGCGATGCTTTCAACTGCAGACTCTCTCCTGATACTTTCAGCAACCGAGCTTTCAGAGAACTTTCTGAAGCCCTTCGTCTATGGTGGCAATGTTGATGAAAGGAAGAGCCTCCGAATGTCGAGACTTACAACGATAACCCTCGGTCTCCTAGCTTTGGCTACGGCTTATCTCGTTCCAACGAAGCTTATATACACCATAGTCGGCTACACCTGGGCGGGAATTGGAGACACGTTCTCCGTGATAGTAGTTCTAACCCTGTTTTGGAAGAAGTTCCATGCTAGAGCAGTTCCACCCACGATAATTGCAGGCCTACTCTTCACGATATTCTGGATAAGTGCTGGCCTTGAAGCGAAGGTTTCGGCAAGGCTAATGACGTTCATAGTGACACTTATAGTTGCAGTGATTTCAACGTACGTCCTAAAGCCGAAGGAGTAACTTTTTATTCCTCTCTTATCTCTTTCCTAGTTATGGGGTTGGAAGATGTTATTGGATTGGTGAGGTTGTCCACTTATGCTAGAGTTGAAGAGATTACGTTCAGGTCAATTTATTAGGAGCCTATGTGCTAAATCCGGAATACTGGCGGGTTTAGTTTATTGGTTGTCCGTAGTCATTAGTATCTCAAGAAATCCCTGGTTTTCTTTCTTCAAGAACGCTTTAAGTGATCTTGGAAATCCAAAGGCCACCGCTCCTTGGATTTATAATCTCGGACTAATAATTTCGGCGGTGTTCTTATTTGCCTTCACTATATCCTTAATTGTTGATGCCAGGAACAAGCTTCAAACGGTTGGTGGTGCTTATATAAGCGTGTCCGCTATTTTTCTGGCACTAATTGGAGTATTTCATTCGGGAACTGAGCCTCATGTTTTCGTTTCAACGTACTTTTTCGTTCAGTTCTTTCTGGGTATCCTGATTTATGGTTTGGGAAGTTTCAGTTTCGTTAAGAAGATCTCCATAACTCTCTTTATCCTGGCCTTGGTAGGCTTAGGGATTCCCTGGCCTTCGACAGCACTCTTAGAAGCGTACGAGATAATCCTACTTATGGTATTTGCTTATGTAAACAGCTCAAAGCAGATATCGCACTCCTCTGAATTCGGGGTTGAATCTATGAGGAAGTGAAAAATATGTGTCCTTTCCCCACCATTTTTAAGGTTAGCTTTACAAGGGGCCCATGGACCTCATATTCGGTGGACCTCTCCTTTATCACTTTTTATATCTTAAGAGAGCTGCTCTGAGCCGACCTAGTGACATCAATCTGTCCGGCGAAGTAAGGACAACCATGCGGAGGATGATTCCCGTAGGAACCCCAAAGGGAGGAAGCCACTCTGCTATCTCTCCAGCCCTCATCGATGTCTTTAAATGCTCAACATCAATTAGTGCTCCCCATTGTCTTTCTTCAAGTACCTTGAGCTCAGTTGTTCCTTGCTTTAATCCCTCCCCTAAAATCTGAACTAATCTCCTCCTTAAAGATGAATAAACATAGCGGGAAGTAACTTCGAAGGTTGAAACTTTCATGCTCGTAGGTCATGACACGTGATATAGAGGTTATTTCCTGAGCATATCGTTGATCAGCTTTATCGCGCACAGGTCACCGCACATTGAGCACGCCTCTGTTTTTGTTGGCCTCTCTTTCCTTATCTCGATGAACTTCTCCTTGTCCATGGCGAGCTCATATTGTTTGGCCCAGTTCA
Organism: Pyrococcus kukulkanii; assembly: GCF_041647995.1. Lineage (NCBI taxonomy): Archaea > Methanobacteriati > Methanobacteriota > Thermococci > Thermococcales > Thermococcaceae > Pyrococcus > Pyrococcus kukulkanii. The sequence goes on along the minus strand of NZ_JARRIB010000001.1, from coordinate 146,044 downwards.
AGGTTCCCCTTGCTACACTCATTAAATAGTCTTTTCTGTAGTCCTCTTCAAACCTCGTGAGGTTTACCGCATGGGCAGCAAGTTTCGTTGCAATAACACCCTCTTTAACGTGCTCCACCGTCGGCAGGCCAAGGTGCTCCGCTGGCGTGACGTAGCATAGGAAGTCCGCACCATTTAGGGCGGCTATTGCCCCTCCTATTGCCCCGGCTATGTGGTCGTATCCTGGGAATATATCCGTCACAAGAGGTCCCAGGACGTAAACTGGGGCATTATCAGTAGCCACCTTCATTAGCTTTATCTGAGCGGGTATTTGATCTATTGGAACGTGTCCGGGACCTTCAACCATTGTCTGAACTCCAGCTTCTCTCGCCCTTCTAACGAGCCTTCCCAGTGTGTAAAGTTCCGCTACTTGTAGCTCATCTCCGGCATCTGGCAATCCTCCTGGTCTAAGCCCATCCCCTAGGCTCAAGACTACATCGTACTCCTTAGCAAGTTCCAGTAGGTAGTCATAATTCTTGTAGAACGGATTTTCTTCATCCCAATATAGTATCCATGCAGCTAGAAACGTCCCTCCCCTTGAAACCATTCCTACTACTCTCTTGGCTCTCTTCATCTTCTCGACGACCTCTTTAGTAACACCCACATGGATCGTTGCAAAGTCAACACCATCCTTAAAGTGCTTCTCTACGGCCTTCCACATGTCCTCTTCACTCATCTCTATTATGGCCTTCCCCTTAGCCAGCATTTCCTCGGCTGCCTGATATATTGGAACTGTCCCAACTGGAACGTTTACGGCCTTCATTATCTTCCTCCTTATTTCATCCAGATCTCCACCCGTCGAGAGATCCATTATTGTGTCGGCTCCGTATTTGACGGCGATTTGGGCTTTCTTTATCTCCTCTTCAACGTTCACAATGTCCCTTGATGTTCCTATGTTTGCATTTATCTTTACCCTAACACCTTGGCCAACTGCCACGGGCTTTACCCAATCGTGAACTTTGTTCCTGAATATCACGGTATGTCCCCTAGCTACAAGCTTCCTCAATTTTTCCGGGTTTATACCTTCCTTTTGAGCGATTTGCATCATCTCATCCGTGATTATACCCCTCTTCGCCTGCTCAATCTGTGTCATTTTTATCACCAAGTTTTTATTTTCAAGAACTAGGTAATTCAATGGACATTAAAAATCTTTGCTCGGAAAGAGGAAAAAGAAGTCAGAGAGATTTCCTCATAATTGCGGTTCCATACCCAACGAACAATACCCTATCGGGATCTAGCGCCTTAACCACTTCTGGCCTGTGGGTAATTATCACCGCTGTGATTCCAGCTTCCCTAACGATTTCTGCAACCTTCCTTGCCACCCTCATCGCGGTTAGGGTATCTAGATGAGCGGCGAACTCATCGATAAGTATTAAGTTAGGCTTCTCCGCGAGAAGAGAAGCTATTTTTGCCCTTTCCTTCTGGCCCGTTGATAGTTCGGAAAACTTTGCCCTGTAAAGAACTGCATCGCTCAATCCTGCCCTGTTTAGCACTTCTACGGCGGCATTTAAATCCTTGATCTTCCTGTAAACATGTTCTAGAATGCTTTCAGAGCCAAATTCGGGCTCGAACTCCCCTGGAATCATAACTGCAACCTTGACGTTGTCTGGAACTTCGATCTTTCCCGTAGTTGGTCTGTACTTCTCCTCCCAATAACCCTTAACGGCCCCCAGGATTAGCCTTAATAGGGTTGTCTTACCGGCACCGCTTGCCCCAACGACCGCTATGACCTCCCCAGGCTTTATCTCGAAGTTTAGGTTCCTCAAAACTGGCCTCTGAATTACCCTGTGCCTCACTCCGAAGGCCTTCAGCAACTCTTGGATTTCTTCAGGAAGACCCTTTATGTCGAGTTCGCTCTCGAAGACCTTGCTCACGTTCTTGAACACTATTGGGCCGTTTAGCGGTTCCACTTTTCCGTAGCTTGGCTTCCAGAGGGGCTCCTTGGGGGCATAGGGATCCTCCTTGAAGTACCTCTCTAGGTACTCCTTGGCTTCCTGGGTTAGCGGGTAGATTAGAACTGGCCTTCCGCTCGCGGTTTCCCACACGAACCTAAAGCCAACCTTTTCGAAGAATGGGTTATAGCGGGCCATCTGTGCTATGGTTTCGACGAAGTGCTTCTTCTTCCTCATCTCGGGTATTCTCCTTTCTGCGACCCATTCTAGTGCAGCTTTAACGCTTAGCTGTCCAATGCCATCTGAACGGTAGTCGGGGTGGACAACAACCCTCGCAATCCTCGCTCCTGCCGTGTTGCTCTCCCTTAATGCCCTCTCTTTGGCCTTCTCCCATAATAGGGATCTGGCTATCTTCTTTGGATACTTCTTCCTTAGCTCCATGAACAGTTCGTGCATTATCTTCTCCGGCCAGAAGCTTGGCTTCAGCCAGTCCTCAGGAAACACCTTCTCCCTTATATTCTTCTCTATCTCCCCATTGGGTAGCCTTCTGTGCATTAGGGGTATTGGTGGATCTACTCTAACGTACGCTAGAATCCTGGGTTCATATTCCTCCCTCTTAACGAGCTCGAGGAGGAGGAACCTTGAGGCTGGGGTTGAGCCCTTAATCTCTAGTATGTGAACGTGTTTATCGGTTTTACACTTGGGGCATGCTGGCTTCGTGTTTGCCTCGATTATCGTTCCGCACTTCTCGCACCTCCATAGGGCAACTTTTTCCTTTTGGCTCGCGTAGTGGTACTGCTCAAGCTCCGCTATCGCCTCAAAGTCAGTTTCGTAAGTTGCCTCCCTCGCCCTTATCTCATACTCGTACAGTAGCTCGCCCGTCAAAGGGGAGTAGCGCTTTGCCCTGTACGTCCTCTCCCAGAGGGGCCAGACCTTTATCTTCTCTCCGTTGTAGAATTTGTACAGCTCGTAATCGTTGAATTCGAGAATTTTTATCCCGTCCTTCTCCTTTGGCTCCTTTAGTAGCTTTATCTCAACTTCATCTCCCTCTATGAACCACTGAGCTATCCCACTCATGTACAGCCTGTACACTCCATCTTTGGTATCAACTTCGAGAACGCCGAACCAGCGATGCTTGAACTTCGGTATCTTGCTTTCCCTAACCTTGCCCCTGATGAGCATGAAACCACCGAAAATATAGTTGAAGGAAAGTTAATAACGATTTCTAACAGGTGACGTGGATAATAGCTAAAACCCTCTTCTTGCCCCAGAGCTCCTCAACCAACTTCAGAGCTTCTGGAGTTGGTCTTTCTATTATCTCTTTCCTCTTTACGAGCTCTCTTGCCTCGGGGAGCAGGGAAAGCATTCCGTATATTCCGGTACCTACTATCAGAATATCGAAGTCCTCTCTTAGGTATTCCTTAAGCTCCTCCGGGTCAAATTTGTGACTTGTTCCGTGCTTTTTCTTGCTTATCTCCTTTTTCCTCCTCTCTATTCTGCCACTAGGATAGATAACTATGTCGTGGTTGTACTTTATTCCGTTTATCTCAACGCTCCCAAACTTTACCTCCCCAACTTTCATCGGGCTCAGCCTCCACCGGTCCCGGGCATCAAATACCCCAAAGGGGTTCTCCCTACGGGGGTTTTGGTGTGATTTTGTGGAATTTTAGTCCGATTCTTTGTTTTTCTACTGCCATAACCCCGTAGGGATTGGTCTTCATCGACTTGAAGCCTCCAACCCTTTCGGGGGAACCCCTGACGCCCCACATCCGAAGGTTTAGGACAGCAATAAAGTCCCTATCCTCAACGAGGCCACACTTCAAACACTTCATTAAACGCCCCTCTTGGGGTATTAACCAACCCCCGCATGCGGGGCAAACCCTAGAACTATTCCTGGGGTTCACGTAAACGACGGGAACACCAAGCCACTTCGCCTTATACTCAATCAGCCTCTGCAACTCACGAGCATTCCACTTGGAAATCTTCCTATTGAACTCCTTTGAACCCTTCAACCCCTCTTTTATCCCCCTCAAATCCTCAAGGATAATCCCCATTCTATTCCTATAAGAAATCCAAACAATCTTGTTAGCCAGCTTGTGCAAGAAGTCTCTAACCCTATTCCTCTCCCTGCGGGAATACTTCTTCAAGAGTTCCTCACTTAACTTTTTATTCCACTTTGAGATTCTCTGAATCCTCCGCCTCTTCAGCTCGTAAGCACGGTGAATATGGTATAACTCGCGAGTGTCAAAAGTGTAAACTGTCAGCCCGGCAAGAACGGTAACGTTCGTGAGGTTCACGTCAATGCTCATCCAATCAACTGGCTCAAAGTACTCCACACTCTTCTTGAAGTTCAGGACAATCCTATCCGGGAAGAGGAACAGGCCTGCGAGTTTTGCCTTGCCCTCCAAAACCTCCTCCAAGAGCGGCCTTATGTAAGGGTAATCCTCAAGGTTTATCCTCAAGTAGTACTTTCCAGCAATGATCCTCACGGTTAGGATGGAACCCTTCAGCGTGATGAGAGTACTCTTCACGTAAACATACTTCTTCCTCAGCCTGGGCTCACTGGCCCTCTCACCCCTCCTAAGCTTCTTCCTGTAAGAGTCCACGAGGCCGAGCATTTGGTTTATTGCCGAGTCAATGTAGTGGCTTGCATACTCCCACTCTTCGAGGAGCTTATCGCGAAGCTGCTTCCTCTCCACCTTAGTGAACCTTTCAGCATTAAGAATCTCCTCTAAGACAGTTTTCGCGAGTTCGTGATAGTCCTCAATAAACTTTAGGAGAAATTCATCAGGGTGGATTGGTATTGAATATGCCTTGATTACAGTCTCACTCGAAGAGCTCCTTCGCATTCTTCACGACCTCTCTATACTTGTGAGAACGCACTCCATAAAGTTTTCCGGCAAAGTGTGAGATTATTGTTATCAAGTCTTCAATTAGTTCTTCCTTTGGTTCTTTTTCTCCGTTGATTACAACTATTTCCGTTCCAAAGGCTTGGAAGAGTGTTTTTAGCGTTTCAAAGCCGAACCTTGTCAATCTGTCTGGATATGTTATGATGACTTTTGACACTTCTCTATTTGCAACCATTTTGAGGAGTTTTTGGTAGTTCTTTCTTTTCTCGTTCAGTCCCGAGCCAATGTCTTTGAGGATTTCCACACTCCAGCCTCTTTCTCTCGCATACTGTTGAATTGCCTGAACTTGCCTTTCCAAATCATCTTTTTGAGTTCTGCTCGACACCCTTGCATAACCGATTATTTTTCTTTCCTCCTGAATTCCGAGAATTCTCTTTATTTCACTTTCTGGTATCCTCCTCCTGCCCCCGGGAGTTCTAATAACCCTAATCTTTCCCTGCTTATCCCAGTTCTGGAGTGTCTTTACTGTGACTCCAAGAATTCTCGAAGCCTCCTTCAGAGTATAATGCCGCTCCATACAGACCCACTTCTCCACAACACCTTTATATATTTTTCCACTATTTTCTACAAACTACTACAAAAACAAAAACAGTTTGAAACAGCCAATCTCAATCATCGCCCTCTTATAATCTCTTCCAAATCCCTCAAATCAAGCATCTCGGAAGTTTTACCCTTAATTTCCTTTGCTATGAGCAGGAATCTTTTTTCCTTGGCGTTGAATGCCTCTGCTTTCCTCTTAAGCTCTTCAAGGATACTCTCTGCTTCTCCCCTCTTTAATTTTTTCCACTTAACCTCGACGAACATTAGTCCATCCTTAAGCTCCAACACGGCATCTATCTCCTTGTCCCTATGCCACCACCTAGAAACGCTTCTCTGACCGAAGTCCATTATTTTCAACTTAAACATTTCCCTGACGAGCCTCTCGAACATTTGGCCATAGTATTGGTTGAGATCGCGTTCTATCTTAGCCCACACCTCATCGATCAAGCCTATTTCAAGGTCGTTGAGGTTTGGATATACGAAGCGGAACCAGAAGTTGAAGAAGTTGTCCTTAATATAGTATCTCCCTCTCTTTCTCTTCCCGTAGGGGAGCTCGTAGCCAACTAAATCAAGTCGTTCAAGGGTTTCAATGTACTTCGAGATGTTTCCCCTGTCTAGTCCCGTGTAGTTCATCAGCTCTCCCAGGGACTCGTATCCTAATGATAACCCCTTTAGTATCAACTTGTACACCCTGGGCTCTCTAAGTTCTTCCCTGAGAAGGAATTCCGGCTCCTCATAGAGAACTTCTCCCTTCTGGAGGACTTTTTCCCGTATTGCCTCTTCGGGTTCTAGTCCCCTTATTAGGTCAAGGTAATAAGGAATCCCCCCGAAAACTGCATATATCTTTACTAGGTTTTCCATACTCTCATCGGGAAACATCTCCGCTATTCCCCTGATGTCGAAGGGCTCAACCTTCCATTGTCCGGTTCTCCTCCCGTACAGCGGACTTTTGTACTCCATAGTTTTCTCCATCATACCAATCGATGAGCCGCATAAGACTAGAAACACGTTGGTGTCTTTAAGGTGCTCATCCCAGGCTCTTTGAAGAACGCTTAGGATTCCTGGGTTTAGGGACATTAGGTACTGGAATTCGTCGATGATCACGCAGATCCTTTCTTCCCTGATCTCTTCGGCAAGATACTGGAGCAACTTTCCGATGTCATTAACGTCCTTGAAGTATTCCCTTCCGGTCAGCTCGACGAACTTCTCCGAGAGCCTCCTAGTGTTCTCGAGAAGTGAATCGGCAGTCGCTAGGAAGTACACCCCCTTTTTCCCTTTCAGGAATTCCTTAAGAAGCATGGTTTTTCCAACTCTTCTCCTCCCATAGATGATTATTAGTTGAGCCTTACTTTCCCTCCATTTCCTCTCGAGAAATTCGAGCTCCCTCTTTCTATTCACGAACATTGAACCACCTAAAGAAAAATGATGTAAGGAAAGTATAATAATCTTGCTACATCAATCAGTCGATGGTTGCCTTTCTGAACTCTAGGGCAGCTATTCCAACGAACACTACCGCTAGCAGTCCCAGGACTAGCCAGTCAGTTGTCAGCGAAAACGTTGGCTGGATTCCCGCTAGGTAATACCTCGCACCATCAACAGCGTACGTTAGTGGATTAATCTTCGCTAAGTACTGCATCCATTCTGGCATCGTGCTTATGGGATAGAAAGCCCCGCTAAGGAACGTCATTGGGAGCATGAGCATGGTCACTATTATCTGGAAGCCCTCCATGGACGTCATTTTCATTGCTATCGCCATTCCAAGGCCGGAAACTGCTACTCCTACGAGGAATGCCAATGCAAGTGTAGGCGGAACCCCTGAAACTTTTAGGTCGGCTATCGTGAAGCTCAGGATTAATATTATAGTCCCTTGGATAAGGGCCGTTAATGCTCCTCCAATGCTCCTCCCAATTATTGCCTCAACCCTTGATGCTGGAGCTACAAGCAACTCCTTGAGGAATCCGAACTGTCTGTCCCATATGACTGTTATCCCCTGCATGAAGCCCATGTTGAAAACCGTCATTGCCACTATTCCTGGGACGAGGTAAGTCATGTAGTCGACTCCTCCAAAGATCATTCTTGCCCCAGGGAAGTTGAATGCACCAGCCCATCCCTTTCCGAAGAATATGAGCCATATAAGCGGATTTAACAGGGAGCCAATAACCCTCGCCCTTGAGCGTATGAACCTCTTAAGCTCCCTATAGATCATTGTAGCGAGAACCCTCATCTTATTCACCTCCTCATTCTGCCCCTCATAATCCCTCTAGCAACATTCTGCTCTCCACCCTCGTCCCTGATCTCCCTTCCAGTTAAGTGCAGGAAGACATCGTTTAGGGTCGGCCTGTGGTACGTAACCTCGAGGATCTTAACTCCTGACCTTTGGGCAAGCTCAAACAGCTTTGGCAAAGCCTCAGTTGCGTTTTCAACGTCTATCCTAACCCTACCATCTGGAAGAAGCTTGCATCCTCTTATGAAATCAGCTTTTAGGCATTTTAATTCCTCTTTAGGACTTTCGAGTCTGAGGTAGATGATGTCGTTTCCAACGAGCTTCTTTAGCTCCTCGGCCGTGCCCTCCGCTATTATCTTTCCATGGTCTATGATCGCTATCTTATCTGCTAATTGCTCGGCTTCATCCATGTAGTGGGTTGTTAGGAATATCGTCATGTCATGCTCTTCCTTCATCGTTTTTATGTAGTCCCAAATGCGAGCCCTTGTTTGGGGATCTAGGCCTATCGTGGGCTCGTCCAAGAATAATATCTCGGGCTCGTGAAGTAAGGCCCTAGCGATTTCGAGCCTTCTCTGCATCCCTCCGGAGAAGTACTTGACAGGCCTATCCTTGAACTTCCACAGCTCAACGAACTTCAATAGCCTTTCAATCTTCTCCTTAAGCTCTCTCCCTCCCAGCCCATAGATCCTTCCATGGATGTACATGTTTTCATAGGCTGTTAGCTCCCTGTCAACGCTCGGATCTTGGAAAACTATTCCTATCTTCTTCCTTACCTCCATAGGCTCCTTAACTACATCGTGCCCGGCAACTATGGCCTTGCCTGATGTTGGCTTCAGGAGGGTCGTTAGGACGTGGACTGTTGTAGTTTTTCCAGCTCCGTTTGGCCCCAGGAATGCAAATATCTCTCCCTTCTTTACTTTGAAGCTGATTCCTTTTACGGCTGTAAAGTCCCCGTACTTTTTCACGAGATCCTTAACTTCTATTGCGTACATTTAATCACCTCCCAGGAGAATGAGTTTTATCCTCCTGGTAAACTCGAGAATCTCTTCTCTAATTCTTTCTTTCTGATTCTCATTTAGCTCTGGAAGTTTTTCGAGAAGCTCCTTCATTGTCTTCGCGAGCTCTCTCCCTCCAAGCTTCGAAAATTCCTTATAAGCTTCAATTTTTTGCAGAATTTCATTTAATTCCTCCCGGTTCTCTTCTAAGAACTTTAATCCTTCCTCGGTTATCCTGTAGACCTTTTTTTCTCTCTTTCCTCTACCCTCCATCTCGATGAGCTTTAGTCTCTTAAGCTCGGAGAGAACTGGGTAAATTGCTCCAGCACTCGGTTCTGGAATCCCATACCTCTTTTCCAGCTCGGTCATTATCGCGTAACCGTGCATGGGTTTCTCCTTCAGCATGTGGAGGATCAGTAGCCTAAGGTAGCCTCTCAGCTTTGGTTTCTCCAAACATATCACCAAACATATCTAACGATATATCACTTATAAACTTAACCCAGCAGTTTTATCACATAAAAACAAACGCCTACAAAAACTACTAATCAAAATCGCTCTTTTGGCAATCCGGGTGAAAAATTAATTTTACCTTTGGCCCTGGGATTGATGGCACTGGTGCCTCATATTTTGCAATTTCCCTATAGTGGCAGCAGAAGGAAAAATAGAACTCAGAGCAGTTTCAGTAGGCATGGGATGTAGTAAACTTGACTTGGACTCTTATTCCAGATGTTAAAAGCCTACGAAGTGTACAGGTCGACTAAGCCTGATAACCTCTATTCCCCAGCGAACTTAGTTTTTGTTGCAGAGTGGAGTGACTATGCCAAGTACAAGGGGAACTGGATTATCGCACTATTTGTCTCCTTTAAGAGGAACTCCTAGCATTGTCGCGTTTTCCCTGCAGTATTCTTTTCTATCTTCTTTAGCAATCTTTAGGAGTTCTCTCCTGATATCTTGTGAAACGTTTAATGATTTAGCAACGTATTCCTCCTCTATGGCTATGAAGCATTTGGTGCATTTGCTTGGGATTTTGATGGGGTAATGCTTCATAATTATGTTGTACGCCTCTTCACATGTGACGTTCCTCACGAAATACTCATCCTCGGTAACAACTGCTCCATCGAAATTTTTGAGAGTCTCGAAATCTACTGGGGGACTTAGGTCAACTAGATGATAAGGAATAAGGAACGTTAAGACCGCAAGAACTGCTAAGATTGCTAAAACTCTAGCCGATTTAAAAACGTCTAATAGGGAGAAAGAGTAGAGGATGAGAAATATCACAAACACCAAGAAGCTTGAGAGGATTGGGTGGTCAAGGAAAAATTTGTAAGGTTGGGGTGGAAGAATATCGACTTCTACAACGTTCCTTCCCAGGTCAATTTCACGGAACTTGAAGTTGGCCAGACTAAATAGGTATAAGGAGGCCCATTCCACATCCTCCGATTCTTTTATGTATTTTTTCAGATCCCTTTCGAAAAGCTCCTTTTTCTCATCATATATCTTCATGGCCATCTTAGAGTACTCTCCTCGAATTGACCCCGAGGGTACAAAAACGACTGGGTTGTCCATCCAATGAGGGATGTAGTACGCTCCAATCATGCCATCGATGAAGAGAACCCTGAATGCATCGACGCTCGAGTATCTTTGGTAATATGCTTCGACTTTGATATCTTTAGCCCTATCTTTAATTCCTTCATAAAGTCCCGCCTCAAAGATTATGATAAGAAAAAATAAGACAACGATTATCGGGATGATTTTATTAACTTCCATAGTTGCTAATGGACACTATAAGGATATAAACTTTACCATCCCTGAACCTTCTCCACGACGTCATCTGGAACCTTTCCTTCCTCAACGTCACTTATGGCTCTCTCCAATATGTTAAGGCCTTCCTCAAGAACCTCTTCCTCTATCGTTAAGGGAGGCTGGATTCTCAGGACGTTCCCTTGTAAGAATGCAACTATTAGGCCAAGTTCAAACGCCCTCCACACAACCTTCTTTGCCTCCTCAAATGCCCTTTCCTTTGTTTCCCTGTCCTTCACAAGCTCAACCCCAAGCATCAGCCCGAGTCCCCTGACATCTCCTATGAGCTCATGCTCCTCCTTCATCTTCTCCAGCCTCTTCTTTGCATACTCTCCCAGCTTTTTGGCCCTCCTTAGGAGGTTCTTCTCCTCAATCTCTTCTATGACGGCTAAGGCAGCTCTAGCCGCAGTTGGATTGCCTGAGAGCGTGAATGCGTGGCTGAGTGGGGGGAGGGAATCCATGACTTCAGCTCTTCCAATTGTTGCGCTTATTGGCAACCCTCCTCCGAGGGGCTTTGCAACGGTTATTATGTCAGGTTTAACCCCAAAGTGCTCTATCGCAAACCACTTCCCCGTTCTTCCCATACCGCTCTGCACTTCATCGACAACGAGTAGTATTCCATGCTCATCAAGTATCTTCTTGACCTTCTTGAAGTAGTTCTTGGGAGGGACAACCATGCCGGAGTCACCCTGAATGGGTTCAGCAAATAGCGCGGCAACCCCCTCAGCATAAACCTCTCCTTCGAACTTCTCCTTTATGTACTCCACGCACTCCATCCTGCAGCTCTTGGGATCTTTACCGAACGGACAGCGATAGCAGTTTGGGTAGGGGATATAGTGAACTCCGCTTAACTCTCCAACGATTGCCCTGACGTGGAAGTCTAATCCTGTTAGACTCATTGCACCATAAGTTGAGCCGTAAAAGCTCTTCATGTAACTCAAGATTGTGTGCCTCCTAGTGTAAGCCCTCGCAAACTTTATCGCCCCATCGTTGGCATCCGCCCCGCTCAGTCCAAAAGAGACCTTAGCGTTATCTATCGGGGCAATCTCAACGAGCTTCTCCGCTAAGAGCAGTGGCTCCAGTGGGAAGGAGTAAATATAGGTTGCGTGAATGAGCTTTTCGACCTGTTCCTTTATCGCCTTAACGACCCTAGGATTGTTGTGGCCGACGTTTTGAACCGCTGCATCGCTTAGGAAGTCTATATATTCCCTTCCATTCACATCCCAAACTTTGGCATTCTCGGCTTTTACCGGAACTAAGGGAAAATAAGTAGTCCTATTGGCCGGGGCTATCACCCTATTGTACCTCTCCACGACATCCCATGGATCCATGGTATTCCCCCTAATACTATATCCTTCTGAATTCGATAACTTTTTCGCCAAAATTTTGTTGATTTATCATAATATTTATTAATACAAACGTTGAATTAGCAAAAATGGTGATAAGCAAATGCTGGATGAGCTTGACAGGAGGATACTCCACTTACTTCAAGAAGACGGGAGGATGAGCTACTCGGAGGTCGCAAGAATATTGGGGGTTCCAGAATCGACGGTCAGGGCGAGGGTGAAAAGGCTTGTTGAGAGGGGGATAATAAGGAAGTTTGCCGCTCTCATAAACCCTTTCAAGGCTGGCTACAGTATAGTGGCCGTCATAGCCGTTGACGTTGAGCCCAGCAAAGTCAGGGAGGTGGCCGAAAAGCTCGCCAAGCTCGAAGAAGTTGACGTCCTGGGGATAACTACGGGCGCTCACGATATATTCATGCAGGTAACCCTGAAGAGCCTCGAGGAGCTAGAGAACTTCCTTCTCGATAAACTAGGCAAGATAGATGGTATTAAAAGCACTGAGACCTCAATACTCACGAGCGTCAAGAAGTGGGGCTACGCGAGGGTGTTCTAAATGAAAGTAGTTTTGAAACCACTAGCAAATGTAGAGCTACCCCAGGATTTCGCCGAGATTTTGAAGGCTAAACTTAGAGGTAGAGAGGTAAAGACTGGGGAAGTTGTAACCATAGATATCCTGGGGAAGCCCCTGGAGTTCAAGGTTGTCCAGGCAACCCCTTCTCCCATTAGGGTCTCGGACAAGACATCAGTTATAATAGCAAGGCCGGGAGTTGAGGTTCTGGAGATCGAGCTCACAGGTGAACCCAAGGAGGTATTCGTTTACGGTGATAATATCGTCGTGATCCTTGGGAATGAGGTTCTAATTTTGAACCAAAATCTTGAAGAAATTTACAGGGAAAGGTTCGAAAACTTAATTAAAGTAATTCAGACAAAGGCTGGCCTGGTGGTGGTTGATGGAAGAAGACTTAAGCTCATTAAGGTCTAGGGCCCTCAAAATCGTTGAGATACTCAAGAGGACTTACCCCAGGGAAAGGCACGTTTCCGGCGATCCCTATAGGGCGTTGATTAAGTGCATAATCTCCCAAAGGAACAGGGACGAGGTGACTGATAGGGTTGCTGAAGAGCTCTTCAAGAGGTATCCAACTATCGAGGACATTGCAAGGGCCAGCGTTGAGGAGATGCAGGAATTTTTGAGATCACTCAAGGTTGGCCTCTGGAGGAGCAAGGGGAGGTGGATAGTAGAGTCCTCAAGGATCATCCTTGAGAGGTATAAAGGTAGAGTTCCGGACAAGTTTGAGGAACTAATTAAGCTTCCTGGGATCGGGAGAAAGTGCGCCAACATAGTCCTTGCTTATGGGTTTGGAATTCCGGCGATTCCCGTGGACACCCACGTTAACAGGATAAGCAAGAGGCTTGGGCTCGTTCCCAAGGATGCCTCTCCTGAGGAGGTTGAAGAAAGGCTGAAGCAACTAATTCCCAGGGAGGAGTGGCTGTACGTTAATCACGCTATGGTAGACCATGGAAAGAGGGTTTGCAGGCCCATAAAGCCTAGGTGTGAGGAGTGTCCCCTTAGAGATCTGTGTCCTAAAGTCAATATGTGACCCAGTAGCTCATGTCCATTAGCCTTTTCTTTAGCCATTTCCCGTAGGTGTATCCTAAGATCAAACCAGCGGCAAGGCCTCCAAAGTGAGCTATTATATTCACCCCAGGGAATATGCTGTTTATCAGGAACAGGAAGAGGGCGTTCATTAGGGCCTTGCTCATGTTTCTCCTTAAAACTCCCTCTATTGCCAGAGATGCTCCAACTATTCCAAACAGCCCTCCGCTGGCTCCTCCTGAGGCAACATCAAGGGGAAGCGTAAATAAGCTTAGTACGTTCCCAACTAAGGCCGAAATAAAGAAAACTATGAGGAACCTCTTAGTTCCAATGACGCCTTCTAGATCAATCCCGAGGTAGAACAACCAGAAGGCGTTCAAGGCGAAGTGAATGAAGCCCATATGGATGAATATCGCGGTTATTAATCTCCACCACTCACCCCTATACAAAACGAGGAGGTTTATTTGGGCAAGCTGCAGGATCGCCTTGTTGAAACCAATAACAACTTCGTAGGCGAATACGATCGTTATAAGGATGAGAAGTGTAAATGTCCCGGGAAAGTACTTCCAAACCTTCTTCACGTTGATCCCTAAGCCTGAAAAATACTCAGTCTTTAAAAACGTTCCTGGGAACCACAAGCCTTTTAAATTCTCCACCTCAACCAAGCTCGACAGATGAACGATGACTGAAGGAGGGATGGATGATGGCCAAGCCAAGCTACGTAAAGTTTGAGGTTCCAAAGGAGCTCGCAGAGAAGGCCCTTCAGGCTGTAGAAATAGCAAGGGACACTGGAAAGATAAGGAAGGGAACCAACGAGACCACAAAGGCCGTTGAGAGGGGCCAGGCAAAGCTCGTTATAATTGCCGAGGATGTCGACCCAGAGGAGATCGTTGCGCACCTTCCACCACTCTGTGAGGAGAAGGAGATCCCCTACATCTATGTCCCAAGCAAGAAGGAGCTTGGTGCTGCAGCTGGAATTGAGGTTGCTGCAGCTAGCGTTGCTATAATCGAGCCTGGCAAGGCCAGGGAGCTTGTTGAGGAAATCGCAATGAAGGTTAGGGAGCTCATGAAGTGAGCTCCCCTTCCTTTCCCCTTTCACGATCATCTTTGGGGGTGAGAGAGAATGGCGGAGGATGAGGGGTATCCAGCTGAAGTGATCGAAATCATAGGGAGAACGGGAACAACTGGTGACGTGACTCAGGTAAAGGTTAGAATCCTCGAAGGTAGGGATAAGGGTAGGGTAATTAGGAGGAACGTTAGAGGCCCCGTGAGGGTTGGCGACATACTGATCCTTAGAGAGACAGAGAGAGAGGCTAGGGAAATCAAGAGCAGGAGGTGAATTGAATGGCAAGATGGAACATCTGTTCCTACTGTGGAAAGCCTTTCGAGCCTGGAACTGGAAAGATGTTCGTCAGGAACGATGGAAGGGTGTTCTTCTTCTGCTCGAGGAAGTGTGAGAGGTACTTCTTCATGGGTAGGAACCCCAGGAAGCTCAAGTGGACCAAGGCTTACCAAGAGGCAAGGCTTCAGAGGGCCAAGAAGAAGTAATGTTATTAACCCCTCCTTCTATCCTTCTATATGCGCCCCATTCATTATGCCGTACTTGCAATAATCTTCTGGTCCACCGTGGCCTCTGCCTTTAAGCTTACCCTTTCGAGGCTGGATCCCGTAAGTATGCTACTCTACGCTTCTCTCACATCAACGATAATATTCTTGGGGGCAAATCTAAGGGAGGGCAAAAAATTCTCTATAAGAAAAAACATCTACTCAGCGTTTTTAGGGTTCATAAACCCCTTCCTGTACTACTTAGTCCTGTTCAATGCATACTCCCTCCTCCCAGCTCAGGAAGCACAGGCATTAAACTACACGTGGCCCATAATTCTCGTGGTATTCTCTTCAGCATTCTTAGGTCAACCTTTGACGATTAAAGAGTTCTTTGGCGTTATCGTTGGATTCCTTGGAGCATTGGTTATTGGAACGCACGGTAACCTCTCATCCTTAAGCTTTGCAAATCCCCTTGGCGATGCCCTTGCCCTAAGCAGTGCATTGGTGTGGGCCATGTACTGGATCTTCAACCTTAGAGACCCCAGGAAGGCTGAGGAGAAGATGTTCTGGAATTTCTTCTTTGGCTCCCTCTATATTCTCACCCTTGGGGTTATAAGGGGAATAAAGTTCGACCCCCTTGGAGTCCTCGGGGCAGTTTACATTGGAACATTTGAGATGGGTCTTACCTTCCTTCTGTGGCTTAAGGCGTTGGAGAGGGAAGAGGCTGGAAAAGTTGCATCCCTCGTTTACCTAACCCCCGTGCTTTCCCTGGTGTTTATATCGATTGTAGTTGGGGAGAAAATCTTAAAATCAACGCTCCTTGGACTTGCCTTAATTCTCCTGGGAATAATGCTTTCGAGAAGGGAATAATTCTGGTGGGCCCGCGGGGATTTGAACCCCGGACCACGCGGTTATGAGCCGCGCGCTCTGACCAGGCTGAGCTACGGGCCCTTTCCTTTTGGCGCCGCCGCCCGGATTCGAACCGGGGACCGCCGGATTAACAGTCCGGCGCTCCACCAGCTAAGCTACGGCGGCGCGTCCAAAAAATAACCACTGAAATGACTTTATAAATATTACGGTTCCTGGGCTGAGAAATCTTTATAATCTTCCGTTTCGTAACTAAAATTCGGAAGAGCTTTTGGAGGTGAGCAAAATGACAGAGATTAGATATTACAAGATAGGAGAAGACAGGTTCAAGATAAGTGAAGACGAAGTTGCAAGGAGGGAACTTAGGGTGGCCAAAGTTAGCGATGACGTTATACAGATCCAAGAAGAAGTACACGGAATAATTGCTCTCGTTGGAGCCACAAGTAGCGTCAATATAAAGAAAGAAGAGTTCAAGGAGTTAGTAAAGCTTGTGAGGGAGGAGTTTGGCTGGGACGTTTAACTTTTTAAACTCTCTCTTCTTTGAGTTTTTGGCAATGATGATTGATGGGCGAACTGAGTGGTGATGATGGTAGGTGATCTCTGAGCTTTTTAGGGAACACCGCGGGATGAGGAGTTCAGCCTAGGCTGATGCGTGATGAAGGAGTGACGGACTGACCGCAGGAATTAGATTAGACTAACAAAAAGAAATCCTAATAACCCCTTTTCTAAAATTTTGTTGCTCAGGAAATTTTGTGCATATGCTAAGGTGATAAAATGAGGGAAGAGTACAAGCCCATAGTGGTCAGCATAGTTGGGAACACAGCACTGGGAGTTGTTAAGATAATCATAGGCTTTCTTTATTCAAGCATAGCCCTAATTTCTGATGGCATTCATTCGTTTAGCGACACCCTTACGAGCATCATTGGACTTATTGGGGTAAAAATATCGAAAAAGCCCCCAGACAGCTCTCATCCGTTTGGCCACTCAAGGTTTGAACCCTTATTTGCATTCTTCATGGGTGAGCTCCTGCTTATAGTGGCTTACGAGATAGCTAGGGATTCCTTGGAAAGGATCATCCTTGGAACGAGAATTAAAGTAACTCCCTTAATGGTTGGCGTTGCGGTTCTCTCAATTCTCGTGAAGGATGGCATGACTAGATACACCCTAGCTGTAGGAAAGAAAATGAACAATCAAATATTGATAGCTGACGCCTATCATCATCGTAGCGACGTCCTGAGTACTATAGCCGTTCTCTTTGGATTCGGTCTTGAGAAGGTCGGAATAAGCTCTGGAGATGCCCTTGCGGGATTTGTGGTTGCACTGTTCATAGGGAAAATTGCGGTTGAGATAATCCTTGAGAACGTCCACTACTTAACGGGTAGGGCCCCTCCATACGAAGTTTACAAAAGGATAGAGGATGTTGCCAAGAGCGTTCCTGGGGTTTTGGGAGTTCATGACCTAAGGGCTCACTACGTTGGGAGTACGTTACATGTTGAGTTACACATAGAAGTTCCTCCAGAGATGACCCTTAAAGAGGCCCACGATATAAGTGAGGAGGTTAAGAAGAAAATAGAGGAGCTACCGGAGGTGGAGGTTGCCTTTGTTCATGTGGACATAAAAGGTGTTACTTCATGAGGTTCCACCTCTCATTCCCATATCTCTCCTCGATCAGCTTTTCTGCAAGCTCCAGCTCATAGTCCGTCAGCTCTCCTACTTCTAAAGGAAATGCTCTGAAAAAGCTGTTCTTCAGGAGCTCATAAGCTTCCTCTCTCGATAACTTTATTCCTTCTCTCTCTACGGTGGTTACCCTCTCGTAGATGCTCCTCACTCCCTTATCCTTCAGTTTTTCCTTGGAAACCTTCAGTACTGAAGCTAAAACCTCAAGTCTCGTCGAGTACATGAAAGTTCCGTGTTGCAAAATAACACCCTTTCTTCTAGTTTGGGCTGATCCGCTGATTTTCTTTCCATTAACCACGATATCGTTAAGTCCCGAAAACTCTGCATTCAGCCCTAGGTCTTTAAGGGCATCGACTAAGGGGCCCGCTAAGAATCTGTAGCTCTCTTGAATGCTCTTAAGGGCAGGGTGATAGTCTTCTCCTATAACCACCGAGTACGTTATTTCCCCGTATTCATCATGGAAAACGCTTCCTCCTCCGGTTATCCTCCTCACGACTGGAATACCTAATTCTTTAGCTTTTTCTAGATTAACATCGTGCTTCACGCTCTGGAATCTCCCTATGGTCACGGAACTAGGCTTGAAAACGTAAAGCCTTACGGTGTCTGGAACTCTGCCCTCAATCCTTGCCCTCATTATTGCCTCATCTATGGCCATCTGAACTTCAGGTCTTGCAACGATAAGGGGAATGAACCTCATCATAAACACCATCTCAGCTTGGGAAAACCGCTTAAATACTTTCATGGGTTAGCGTTAAATAGGCGATGAAGAAATCGGTCTTGTCTGAGGAGTGATGAAAGTGGTCACCGCCGAGCCCTGAGTTAAGTTTTTAAACCTCCTTCTCAACTTCAATCCGAGCTTATGAGGCCCCCTCTACTTGGGCGGGTTTCCCGCCTGAGGGGGCCGATGTGCGAAAATCTTAAAAAGCTCGGTCAAAAGTAGGGTTAGGCAAAAATTTGGAGGTGGTTAAAGATGCCAAAGGAGAAGCCCCACGTTAACATCGTGTTTATCGGACACGTAGACCACGGTAAGAGTACAACAATCGGTAGGCTCCTTTACGATACCGGTAACATCCCAGAGACCATCATCAAGAAGTTCGAGGAGATGGGTGAAAAGGGTAAGTCCTTCAAGTTCGCTTGGGTCATGGACAGGCTTAAGGAGGAGAGAGAAAGAGGTATTACCATTGATGTCGCCCACACCAAGTTCGAGACCCCACACAGGTACATTACTATCATCGACGCTCCGGGTCACAGGGACTTCGTTAAGAACATGATCACCGGTGCTTCACAGGCAGACGTTGCAGTTCTCGTCGTTGCAGCTACCGATGGTGTCATGCCACAGACTAAGGAGCACGCCTTCCTTGCAAGAACCCTTGGTATCAAGCACATAATTGTCTGTATAAACAAGATGGACATGGTTAACTACGATCAGAAGGTCTTCGAGAAGGTCAAGGCTCAGGTTGAGAAGCTCCTCAAGATGCTCGGTTACAAGGACTTCCCAGTCATTCCAATCAGCGCTTGGGAGGGAGACAACGTCGTTAAGAAGAGCGACAAGATGCCATGGTACAACGGTCCAACACTCATCGAGGCCCTTGACAAGGTTCCAGAACCAGAGAAGCCAATTGACAAGCCACTCAGGATACCCATCCAAGATGTCTACTCAATTAAGGGTGTCGGTACAGTTCCAGTCGGTAGGGTTGAGACCGGTAAGCTTAAGGTCGGCGACGTGGTCATCTTCGAGCCCGCAAGCACGATCTTCCACAAGCCCATTCAGGGTGAAGTTAAGTCCATTGAGATGCACCACGAGCCACTTCAGGAAGCACTCCCAGGTGACAACATCGGATTCAACGTCAGAGGTGTTAGCAAGAACGACATCAAGAGAGGTGACGTTGCTGGACACGCAAACAACCCGCCAACAGTCGTCAGAACCAAGGATACCTTCAAGGCTCAGATCATCGTCCTCAACCACCCAACGGCTATCACCGTTGGATACAGCCCAGTCCTTCATGCCCACACTGCCCAGATTCCAGTCAGGTTCGAGCAGCTCCTTGCAAAGCTTGATCCCAGGACCGGTAACATAGTGGAGGAGAACCCACAGTTCATCAAGACCGGTGACTCAGCTATCGTTATCCTCAGGCCAATGAAGCCAGTGGTCCTTGAGCCAGTCAAGGAGATTCCACAGCTCGGTAGGTTCGCTATCAGAGACATGGGTATGACTGTTGCTGCTGGTATGGTAATTTCAATCCAGAAGGGTGAGTGATCTCTTCTCCCCTTTCTTTAATTCTCCTGGGGTGATTTTATGCAAAAAGCGAGGATCAAGCTTGCAAGCACTAATGTCCGTTCCCTTGAGGAAGTTGCAAGTCAAATAAGGCAGATCGCCGAGAGAACTGGAGTTAGGATGAGTGGGCCAATACCACTGCCGACCAAGAGGATAAGGATCGTTACAAGGAAGAGTCCAGATGGTGAGGGCTCAGCAACGTTTGATAGATGGGAGCTCAGAATACACAAAAGGCTCATTGACATTGAGGCCGATGAGAGGGCCATGAGGCAGATCATGAGGATTCGTGTTCCTGAGGATGTTACAATTGAGATTGAGCTAATATCCTGAAGGTTTATAATCCCTCTAATTCTATTTAATATAGGTGTGCCGGGGTAGCCTAGCCAGGGAAGGCGCGGGCCTGGAGAGCCCGTGGGCGTTTGCCCACCGGGGTTCAAATCCCCGCCCCGGCGCCAGAATACTTTCTTCCCCTTTCTTCAAAATAATAAAATAAAATTAAAAAATTATGCAATGGGAACCTTAATTCCGAGCTTTTCTACAAGCTCTTTATATCTGTTTCTCACCGTTACTTCCGTGACCCTCGCAACTTCGGCAACTTCCCTCTGAGTCCTCTTCTCTCCTTCAAGAAGTGAGGCTATATAGAGGGCTGCGGCAACTAGTCCGGCTGGGCTCTTTCCACTTGTAAGGCCTCTCCTGTAAGCCTCTTCAAGAATTTCTATGGCCCTCCTTCTAACCTTCTCACTTAGCCCGAGTTCATCCGCGAACTTGTTAACATAATCAGTGGGCTTGACGAAGAGCTTTTTCGGAGTTAAATTCAGATTTCTTGCGATGAAACGGTAACTTCTTCCGATCTCCTTCTTCTCAACTCTCGCTATATCTGATATTTCATCTAGGGTTCTGGGAACCTTTAGCAACCTGCACGCTGCATATACACAGGCAGCTATAACACTTTCGATGGATCTCCCCCTTATTAATCCTTTTCTTACGGCTTCCCTATACAGCCTTGCGGCTTCCTCTTCAACATGTTTTGGCAATTTTAATTGAGCGGTAATCCTGTCAAGTTCACTCAATGCAAATGCAAGGTTTCTCTCCGCTGCATCACTAACCCTAAGCCTTGACTGCCACTTCCTAAGCCTATACATCTTTTCTCTCATTAAGCCAGTTAGCGACCTATCAATTCCTATATCGGTAGATAGCCCTTTGTCGTGGAGAAGTATACTCTCTGGGGCTCCTGTTCTTGATCTTCTTTCACGCTGAGAAGCATCAAAGGCCCTCCATTCTGGTCCCATGTCAATGATGTTCTCTTCAATTACGTAACCACACCTTGCGCAGACGATTTCGCCCCTTTCGGGGTCATATATAAACTCAGTTGATCCACAAACGGGACAAACTCTTTGCTTATTCACCCCAACACCCCCGCCGGCGGTCCAAAAGCTCTTCTCAATATAACTACGAATACCGAAAGGTATATAAACCTTTTGTGTTACTTAGTGACGTGTTAAACTAGTCTCCTCAAAGAAGTATTTAAGAATCTCCACTATGCAAATTTTTTGCACAGCAACTATTAAATTCTAGCTGAGTAACTTAGGGCATGAGCGATAGACCAAAAACCCTCCCCCCCACGCTTAGGGATAAGCACAGGTACATAGCTTTCCAAGTTATCTCCGAGGAGCCCCTGAAGAAAGGGGAAGTAAGGGAGATGATATGGGGCAATATTCTTCGAGTTCTTGGTGAAGTTGGAACCTCAATGGCCAAGCCGTGGTTGATTAAATTTGATGAGGAATCTCAGACTGGAATTCTTAGATGCGATAGGAATTACGTTGAGCATGTCAGATTTTCTCTTATCCTGTTGACTGAATTTAAGGGGAAAAAGGTTCTCGTGAGAACTCTTGGGGTCTCTGGCACCATAAGAAGGCTTAAGAAGAAGTTCCTATCTGAGTTTGGCTGGAGGTGAGAAGATGGAAATACTTGAGGAGAAGCCCAAGGAGGGGATGGTTAAAATTAAAGTTGAGACTCTTGATGATCTCTGGCACCTTTATCACGTCATAAACGAGGGGGACATCGTGTACGCGAAAACCTTGAGGAAGCAGGCTCAAAGGAGCGACTCCTTAAGACCCGAGAAAGTTGAGGTAATTCCTGTGTTTTTAGGAGTTAAGGCTGAAAAGATAAACCTGCACAAGTTTGCAAACCAGCTTAGGATAACTGGTCCAATCGTTTACACGAGCAGGGATGATGTGCCCTTGGGAAAGTACCACACGATAGCGGTTGAACCGGGGACAGTTTTAACGATCCAGAAGGAGAGGTGGAGACCCCACCATATAGAGAGGATAAAGGAAGCCGTTGAGGCTTCGAAAAGAGCAAAAGTCATGATAGTTGCAGTTGAGGATGGTGAGGCTGAGATTGCCGTGGTTAGGGAGTACGGCCTTGACTTTATAGCATCGATAAGGCACAACCTTGGAGGGAAGAGGTACAACGTGAAGCGGGAAGAAGAGGAGAAGAGATTCTTCCATGATATTGCTAAGACGATGCTAGAGCTTTTTGAAAGGGAGAATATAGACAGGGCTATAATTGCGGGTCCAGGGTTTTACAAGGAAGACTTCGTTAAGTTTCTCAAGGAAAACTATCCCGAGCTCGCCAAAAAAGTTGTTACTGATGATACTAGCATGGGAGGCAGGACTGGAATCTATGAGGTCATTAAGAGAGGAACGGTCGATAAAGTTTACATGGAGAATAGGGTTTCAAGAGAGATAAGCCTGGTTGAGAAAGTGATAGAGGAGATAGCCAAAAATGGACTAGTTGCATATGGTCTTAAGGAGGTTGAAGAAGCGATAAATTATGGGGCGGTGGATACATTGCTCGTGCTTGATGAGTTATTGAAGAGTGAAAACCGGGAAAAGCTCGAGGACATGATGGAGCTCGCAAGGAATCTAAGGGCGAATGTCGTGGTTGTCAGTTCTGAACATGAGGGAGGGGATAAGCTTAAGGCTCTGGGAGGAATAGCTGCACTTCTGAGGTTTAAAATTAAGTGAGGTGTTGAAAATGTTGAAGAGGATTCAGCTCGAAGTGGAGAATTCTCTAAGGGAAGTTATTAGAGAGATGGCTCCCAATTGGGAGGGTAAAATAGAATTTGCTGATACGCCAAATCCCAAAATGGGGGATTTTGGAACTGCCGTAGCGTTTCAGCTGGCAAGGGTTATGAAGAAGTCTCCGATGGTTATAGCGGAGGAATTAGCAAGAAGACTTGAGGCAAAGCTGCCGGAGGGGATAAGGGAGGTTAAGGCTGTAAATGGTTACGTTAATTTTTTCATAAACTATGCAGAGTTTGCGAAGCTGTTAATGAGTGAGATACTTAGCAAGGCGACCGATTATGGGAGGAGTGAAATTGGAAAGGGCAAGAAGGTGATAGTAGAGCACACCTCGGTAAACCCAACAAAACCTCTCCATATGGGACATGCAAGGAATGCAATTCTCGGAGATACTATAGCCAGAATTCTGAGGTTCTTAGGCTACGAGGTTGAAGTGCAAAACTATGTAGATGACCTAGGTGTTCAGTTCGCCCAGGTGTACTGGGGTTATCTGAACTTGAAGGAGAAGTTTGAGGAAATATACAGCCAGCTCAAGGAAACAGGCCTTAAAGACGATCCCATAGATCATGCTTTGGGACTCTTGTACGTTGAGATTAACAAGTTAATTGAGGAGAATCCTGAGGTTGATAAGGAGATTAGAAAGCTCATGAGGAAACTTGAGGAAGGAGATCCCGAGGGCAGAAGGTTGGCTGAGGAAGTTGTAAGGGCCCAGATGGAGACCACTTATAGGTTGAAGATTACCTATGACCTGCTAGTTTGGGAGAGCGACATCGTTGCTAGGAGGCTTTTTGAAATAGCATTGAAACTCCTTGAAAAGAATGAGAACTTTTATACCCCCCAGGAAGGCAAGTATAAGGGAGCTTTCGTTATGGATCTCAGTAAGTTGTTCCCTGACATGAAGAACCCCCACCTGGTCTTGAGGAGGAGCGATGGAACGGCCACCTACACTGGGAAGGACATAGCATATCATCTGTGGAAGTTCGGCAAAGTTGATGTTGATTTACTATATAAGAGGTGGGACTTCCACGCTTGGACTACTGCCCCTGATGGGGATCCAATGCCGGGAAGGTTCGGAAATGCTGATGTCGTGATAAACGTCATCGGGGCCGAGCAGAAGCATCCTCAGCTTGCCATTAAGTACGCCTTGCAGCTCTTAGGGTACGAGGACGCGGCAAACAACTTCCATCACTTAGCCTATGAGCATGTGGAGAGTCCAGAAGGAAAGTTCTCCGGAAGGAAGGGGACCTGGGTTGGGTTTACTGTCGATGAGGTGCTAAACGAGGCAATAAAGAGGGCAAGGGAGCTGATAGAAGAGAAGAGCCCAGGACTCTCCGAGGAGGAAAAGGATGAGATTGCTCAGAAGGTTGGGATTGGCGCCGTTAGATATAGCCTAATTAAATACAGCCCTGATAAGAAGGTCGTGTTCAGGTGGGAGGATGTCTTAAACTTTGAGGGGGAGAGCGCTCCGTACATC
Source organism: Pyrococcus kukulkanii (assembly GCF_041647995.1). NCBI lineage: Archaea > Methanobacteriati > Methanobacteriota > Thermococci > Thermococcales > Thermococcaceae > Pyrococcus > Pyrococcus kukulkanii. The sequence continues at coordinate 121,784 of NZ_JARRIB010000001.1, read as the reverse complement.
CAATACGCCCATGCTAGATGTGCTTCGATCCTAAGGAAGGCTGAGGAGAATGGAATAGTAACCGATTGGAAGGTGCTCTTAGGCGTTGCTAACTTTGAAAAGCTTACAGAGAGGGAGAGGGAGGTATTGATGCTCCTAGCAAAGTTCCCAGAGATAGTTGAGCAGGCTGGAAGGGACGTGAAGCCCCACCTAATAGCTTGGTACGCCAATGAGTTAGCTTCGCTGTTTAACAAGTTCTACATGGATCACCCAGTTATAAAGGCAGAAAGGGGGATTAGGGAGGCAAGATTATTGCTAGTCATGGCAGTGAAGCAGGTTCTCCGGAATGCACTTTGGCTCATGGGCATCGATGCGCCTGAGAAGATGTGACTATTCTTTTTCCCTCATCACCCTTGCCAGCTTGTACTTTTTCCCATTACACTCAACATCTCCAAGGATCTCTAGGATTTTGACAATGTCACCCTCGAAGAGCCCTTCTGGTTTTACTAAGTCAATTTTGTCTGGTTCTTCGCACTCTACGAAGCTGAGCTTTATCTTGCTTCCTGCTATTGCGTACCTGGGATCTATAAGCACTTCTATTGCTGGCTCAACGACCTCAACAACCCTTACCTTCCCTTCATGGAGCGGGCACGGATGTTCGATGTTCCTTACCCTAACTATCTTGTACCTCCTCCCAGGTTCTAGGTTCCCTATGCAAACTCTTGCAAGCTTGCATGTTTTGCACGGTTCTCCTGGTCCATAATATACGAATTCAAGCCCAGGTTTAGCTAACTTTTCACCAACTAGAGTGATGACCATCCGATCACCTCCTCAAATTACACCCGTGATTTTAGCAGCTCTCTCAGCGGCTTCTCTGGTGAGGCCATCCCTTCCCAGAATCGTGTATCTCTCTGGCCTTATCGTATGGGCTATTGTCAAAGCCTCTATAATAATCTCTGGATCAATTCCAAGCTCGTACGCTGTAGTTGGTGCTCCAACGGTTTTTAGGGTTTCCTTTATCTTTTTCCAGTTTATTCCGTGTAGATAAGCCATTATTATCGTTCCTATTCCTGTCTGCTCGCCATGAAGGGCGGGCTTGTCGAGCAACATATCGAGGGCGTGGCTAAAGAGATGCTCAGCTCCACTTGCTGGTCTTGAGGAGCCTGCTATGCTCATGGCCACTCCACTTGATATAAGGGCCTTAACGACCTTTCTAACTCCCTCATCTTCTCCGAGCCTTATTACCTCGGCATCCCTCATAACCATCTTCGCACTCATTAGGCTTAAAGCAGCTGCATATTCGCTGAAGTATTCTCCTCTAATCTTGTGGGCCAATCTCCAATCCCTAACAGCTGTTATGTTGCTGATAACATCTCCAACACCTGCGGCTAAGTATCGTTTGGGAGCGGTCTTTATTATCCCTATGTCCGCAACTACTGCTAGCGGAGGTCTTGCCTTTATTGAGGTTTTTGTCCCAAGCCCCTTTATCGATGCGTTTGCACTTGCTATTCCATCGTGTGATGCCGTTGTGGGGAAGCTGATAAAGGGGATGCCTGATTTGTAGCTTGCAAGCTTTGTTACATCTATTATGCTTCCACCGCCAACCGCTATTGCCCATTTAATCCCCAGATCCCTTATTTTAGCAAGAACCTTCTTCACATTCTCCGTGTTTGCTTCTTTAACAGTGATGGAATGAACGTCAAAAGCTGATTTTAACTCTCTTTCAACGTCTTTGCCTGCTATTTCTTTCGTTTTTGGGCCATAAACAACTAGGACAGGGGATTCAAGTTTAAGCCTTTTAGCTATGTTAACAACCTCGGGAATTAAGTTATGTCCAAGAACAACCTCCCTAGGAAACTCCATTAAGTGCATTTCTATCCCCTCTTATCTATGCCTAACTCCTTAAAAATACCTATGCTCAGAAAAAGTGGTGCCGGGGCGGGGCTTCGAACCCCGGATCTCCCGGTTTCTCAGGCTCCCCCTCACGGGGGAGTGGCCCTATGAGCCGGGCGCTTTGACCAGGCTAAGCTACCCCGGCACTGCCCGGAATTACCTCACCCACGGAAGACTTTTAAGTCTTTCGCTTGATGGTCTCTCAAGGTGAGTTATGGATGAAAGTTGGAGTAAGCATATATCCCCATTTCATCAGGGAGGGAAGGACTTTACCCTCGATTCTTGCTGAAATTAAGATAAAAAACTACGATTTTGTCCAGATATTTCCCCACGCTCTTGGTTTGATAAAGAACGGAATTGTTATTGAAAACAATCTACAAGAAGTTGAAGCCGCCCTTAGAGGGGTTGGGATTGAGTACATACTTAGGATGCCAGTATCAATAAACCTAAGGGACAGTATATACTACAGTAGGCACTTTAAGGTTGCTAAGGCTGTATTGGATGTAGCTATCAAGTTAGGTGCGAAGATTGTGGTAATGCAAAGTGGCAAGACTGGAAGGCTCGACTTAGAAATTGATGCAATAAGAACTCTCGCTGATACAGCTTCAAAGTTTGGTATACAGATAGCACTAGAAAATACGTTTAGTGTCAAGGATACCCTCTATGTTATCGACAATGTTGATAGAGATAACGTTGGCTTTGCCCTAGATGTTGCTCATGCATTCTTAAGCGCTCAGGGGGATGAAAATAAGCTACTTGAAGATGTAAGGCTAGGTATCGAGAAAACTATCCTTTTACTTGTCCATGATAACTTTGGAAAGATGTTTCCCCAAGTTGAGCCAGAGGATGCCCTAGCATACGGTGTGGGTGACCTCCATTTACTACCGGGCGAGGGCAAAATTCCCTTTGGAAAGGTTCTCAAGATGTTTGATGATACTATTCCTATCCTTGTCAAAGTTAAAGATCCAAAGGTATTCAACAATTTACCACCTAAGGATGACCTCATTCAGAGACTTAGGAGGTGAGGTGATGCCTGCAAGGGAAATGAGGATGGAAATGTTCTTAAGAGCTCTCCTTAGGAGAGATTTTGATAAGGCTAAATCACATCTTGATAAGCTGGCGAAACTTGTAAAGGAAGATGAATGGGGTAGGGGATATCTTAAAGCTATAAGTGGATTTATGAGTGCAATCAAAGACAATGATCCTGATTCTTTAATAGTCAGGCTCATAAACGATCCTAACCCTGAAGAAATAAAGAAGCTACTTGAGCAGTTTGAGGAAATAAAGAACCAGGAGTTCAGAGACGATTATGAGAGAGGTTACTATACTGCGTGGGTTGAGCTCCTTCAAGCTTATCTCTCCCAGGCAAGGCTACCACTTAAAAGGTGATCCTTGTGCCCTCAAAGGAGGAATTAATGAAGAAGCTCGAGGAGAAAATTAGGAATTGCAGGAAGTGTCCGCTCTGGCAATTGAGGACTAATCCCGTTTCTGGCTCGGGAAGCTACGATGCCAAGCTAATGTTCGTTGGGGAAGCTCCAGGATACTGGGAGGATCAGCAGGGCTTGCCCTTCGTTGGTAAGGCAGGGAAAGTTCTCGATGAGTTGCTTGCCTCCATAGGCCTTAGCAGAAAGGATGTTTACATAACGAACATAGTTAAGTGCAGGCCTCCAAACAATAGAGATCCAACTGAGGAGGAGATAAGAGCGTGTTCCCCCTACCTTGATGCTCAAATAGATATAATAAGGCCAAAGGTAATAGTGACCTTAGGTCGCTTCTCCACCTCCTATATTCTGAAGAAGTTTGGCTTTTCAGTTGAGGGAATAAGCAAGATCCACGGGAAGGTGTTTGAAGCTAGAACACTCTTTGGGAAGGTCTACATAATCCCAATGTACCATCCCGCAGTTGCTTTATATAGGCCCCAGCTGAGGGAAGAGCTAAAAGAGGACTTCAAGAAGTTGAAAGAGCTTTTGAATTCTTTGGGAATTTAGGCAATTGCCGAAACGTTTATATTCATTCTAGTTAAAATACTATCATGTTCGAAAAGGAGAAAGAGGCTCTTGCTAGAAGGATAGCTGGTGAGATTGTCCTATCCCCTGATCCAGGTAAAACCATGAGAAAGTGGAGGGAGATATTCGGAATAAGTCAGACTGAACTTGCCGAATATCTTGGGGTTTCTTCTTCCGTGATCAGTGATTATGAAGGTGGGAGACGGAAGAGTCCGGGAGCATCGACGATAAGAAAGTTCGTTGAGGCTTTAATAGAGATAGACGAGAAGAGAGGTGGAAACGTAATAAAGGCCTTCAGCAGAACCCTTGGGGGAGAAATTCCAACGAGCGCAATTCTCGACATAAGGGAGTTCAACATCCCAGTTACAGTGAAGGACATAGTCGACGCCGTTAAGGGCGAGATAGTGGCAAATCCTGATTTAATGGACAAGAAGATTTATGGCTACACCGTCGTTGACAGCATACAGGCTATACTTGAAATGTCTGCTGAGGAATTTTTAAAGCTGTACGGCTGGACCACGGAGAGGGCTCTAGTTTTCACTAAGGTTACCACTGGGAGAAGCCCCATGATAGCGGTGAGGGTTCAGGGGCTTAAGCCAGCGATGGTTGTTCTCCATGGGGTAAAGAGGTTAGACGAGCTCGCGGTAAAAATTGCGGAAAAGGAAAGGGTTCCTTTAGTTGTCTCCCATGCGGATAATGAAGCTGAGCTTATAGCTGGCCTTAGGAAACTTGTTGGAAGCTTTTAATCTAACCTTTCTTTCCTCCATACTCCCTCACTTGCGAGTCTAGTTAGCCTATCTTTTATGTGAAGCAGAACATCGCTCAGAACCTTGGAGTTGTCATATCTTCCAACAATGGCTTGAAGCCTTTCCTTATCCCAGGATTTCATGTCCTTTGCTAGTTCTATCATCCTGGGATATGCCCTTATTATGTTGTCGACTATTGTTATATCTGCCATTCTCGCGGATCTTGAGAGCGGATTTAGATCCACAGTTATTACAAACTTTCCCATCCTAACTAGGGCTTCAGTTCTATCTCCATCTTCGAGAGGAACCAGAACAACATCTGCCCTCCATATCCCTCTCTCATCTACCTTTGCCCTTTCGCTTTCTAATCCTGGAATGAGTTTCGTTGGGTTTATGCCCAAGACCTCTTCAGCTCCGTGCTCATAGAGAACTTCTGCGATCTTCTTCACTCTCTCCTCGGTTCTATAAAACAGATTTACTTCAAGTTTTGCTCCCAGGGTCTTTGCCAGTTCAACAGTTTCCTTTGGTACCAAAGCTGCGACGTTCCCGTTTACTGAGATAACTGGATGCTTGGCTAGAAGTAGCTTTGCAACCGCAGCTTTCATTGCCTCCTCGGCTGGAGGAATGGTTTTTTCTCCTATTAGATAATCAAAGGCTTCTCCTCTTCCGTGGGCTATAAGGCCAGCTTTTGCCGTTATCCCCTTCTCCATTCCCTCTATTATTTTCTCCCTGTAGTAGAGGCTCCAGTATCTTGGGTGACTCTTCGGTATTTTGACCACCTAAATCACCAAGGGAAAGTTAGAAAGGGGAGTAGAAAAGGGTTATCTCAGCCTGATGTGCACTCATCACATCTCAGTGGGGATGGAGGCTCATCATTGGTCATTTGCGTTTCTCATCTTTGGTTCTCTCCCTCTAAGGTATCCCAACGCTAGAATGCTAAACTTGTTTTAACCTTTTGCCGGGGGAACTGTGGCTCCCACATCTTCAGTTACGCAGTGTCCATTCGGGCTTAGAACCCAACATACCCGGGACTACCACACCACAATAGTAGTTTAAAATTACAAAAACAAAAGCAAGCAAATGTTCGCTTGTGTTACCATTTATAGAACAGTTCCTATATCCTACCTCCCAGCCCATCTTACTCTCCCCCTTCGCAACATCTGACATTACTTTCTTCATAACACTTTTATTTCCCCATCGAACCTTGAAGTGATGTACATAAGGCCATTCGACCCTTGGAAGTCAAAGCTCTGCACGTGTCCCTTTAAATATACCCTGAACCCATATACAGGTTGCGACCACGCATGCGTGTACTGCTATATAACAAGTTATATACCTAAGGCCTTCAAAGTTAGAACTAAAGAGGGTCTCCTACCCTCCTTAGAGAGGGAGTTAAGGAAGTTTGACAAGAGATTTATTATCGCCATGTCGTACTCTTCCGATCCTTACCCTACAGTAGAGGAAAAGCTTGGGGTAACTAGAAAGGTTCTTGAGCTGTTTAAGAGATACGATGTTAGGTGTCTGCTCTTGACAAAATCAAATATATTTGAGAGGGATATTGATATACTGAGCGAGCTAAGATGCGCCGTTGGGATCACCGTTACAACTGTCGATGAAAGGAAGGCAAGCTTGCTTGAACCTAATGCACCTTCTCCTAGGGACAGGATAAAGGCTCTTAAAAAAGCTAAAAAAGCCGGAATTCCAGTTTATGCCAGAATTGATCCAATAATACCGTTCTATACGTGGGAAGACTTCGAGAAGACTTTGAAGGCTTTAAACTTCGTTAGTCACATAACTGTTTCAACGTTGAAGCTCAGGCCTGACATTGGGGCTAGGATGCGTGCCAAGTTTCCTGAACTTATGAGGAAACTCGAACCCCTGTACACGGAGAGGTATGAAGGCTACTACTATTTAAAGAGGGACTTAAGGTTCACTATACTTCAGAGGGCAAGGGAGCTTATAGAGAGAAGGGGGATAACCTTTGGTTCTTGTCGGGAGGGTTATTACTCTTATCCTACCTGTGATGGCTCACATTTGGTCCCCTGATTTTAGTTAGAACTGATTTAATTTCCTCGTTTTGGATTATTTCATCAATCTCTCTTTCTATTGACCTCTTCCTAACGAGAACAAAACCTAGAACTGGCTTTATCTTTGGAGTTATTATTTCGACTTTTTCCAGCGAAACATTGTACTCTTTCACTACCCTCTCAAGGTAGGTGATCTTTTTCTTAACAACATCCTCAATCCCCTCTATTTCTTTGCCTGGGACAACTGTTATTCGGACTTTTAGAGTTCTTCCAACTATGTAGGAGGAAACCACCAATGTGTCTACTGCGATCCCTTTATCCTTGAGGTCTATCAGAAGGCCTCTTCCAAACCTCTCGCACTCCCTCCTTATTTCCTCAGGACAATCAACAATGAGGCTTTCACTGGCTTTTGGCCTCTCCTCATATATGACCCTTACATCTGAGGGCTTTAGATAAACAAACATGCCCAAAGGCTTTAGCTCTTTTCTTATGCCTTCTCTCATATCTTCAACAAACTCTGCTAGCACTTGGGGGAGGGCCTTGAACATTAGACCTGCCTTCTCTATTATTAGCTCCCCTTGCAAATGCAGTACAAAGTACCCGTTTATAGTTAATATCTTACCCTGGATTAAAAACTCCCTAACCTTTATTCCAAGTGCATCAAGCTCTTCAATAAACTTCTTTGCATGAGGAATTACAGCGAACTCATAGTCTCTCGGCCCTTCGTAGGTTATCATGCTTTTTCACCATTTATCATGTGTTTAAGATGTATTTAAGAATTTTGTAAAATATTTAGCAAAATGGTGCCATATCGTCAAGTAATTGAAAAAAACTTAAAATTATTATTAAACATTTGCAATTTCTACAATAAATATTGTATAATTTCTAAGCAACTTCGAACTGCTCGTAGGGCGTTCTCCCCTTTCTATGCTTAATCAGAATATCGTACATAGCCTCCTTTAGGGTGGGAGACATGTTATCATCGAGCAACATGTCGCTCCCTCTGTACCTTATCTTTTCGGCCTCTCTTATCAGTGCGTTAACGTGGGGCATTAGCTCCGATATTAAAATCTGAACTATTGATGGGTATGCTTCTTCATTTAGCTCTGCATCGCTTTCGATTCCTAGGTATACAATATATCCGAAGGCTTGAAGGGCAAGTATGAACTCGCTCTCAGATACCTCAAAAAAGGAGAAGTTGTAAGATTTTGATGGAACATTCGCTATCACCACGCCTTTTATTGAGAGGGTGATAACTTCATCGTCTACCTCAAATACTAAGTCTCTAGCTAACTCCTGGGCAATAGAATAGAGCCTCATCAGCTTCATTCCACCACCTCCATGATGTCTCCCCCACCGGGAGGAAGAACAGCCATAATGTCTTCTTCGGGAACTTTATACCCCCACTTTTCAAATATCTTTTTTATCCTCTTTACGAGCTCACTCTTCTTGGTATCCCCGGGTCTTATAACGATATATCTCCTTGCGTGCGCTTTTACGGCATCTACGGGTCCGCACATGACTAAGTTCTCTCCCTCATAATCAACTATCCCAACGGCCAGCTTAAGGGGTATTCCATGTAACCAGTTCCTCTTTCCATAAACCATGAATGCACCCTTTGGAAGATACTCTCCCGCTGGTGCCTGCTTGCTGACTTGACTTGGATAAACCCAGTAAGCATCACCACTAGCTAACCCTTCACTCCAGGCTCTACTCATAGAAACTGCGAACTGGCATGCTTCGAATATCGTCTTTTCCCCAGCCTTTTGTCCGTCCTTTATCACAACGTGGGGGGCTCCCCAAATGTCTGCGTGACAATAGAGATCGTTCTCGTCCATGTATCTCTTTACAACTATTTCGTTTGTCGTTGCATCCTTCCCCCCAATTACTAGGAATCCTTCGCTACTTATGAACCATCTGAACTTTTCGAACCACTTCTTCTTTCTTTTTTCGAGCTTCTTAACTGAAATCGTTTGTTCTTTCTCTGTAATTTCTTTTTCTATATTCTCTATCTTCTTCTTTGTTTCTTCATAGGCTTTCTTCGCCCCTTCTAGCTTTTGTCTTGCCCTCTTAGCTTTCTCATAAAATGTCTCTGCGTTCTCCTCGAGTGATTGGTTAATGTTGAGCCTTACCTTTTTTCCATCTAGAATCAGTATTAGACTGTCATCCCTAATTTCCGCTATACTCTTAGCCCAGGAGTAGCCCTTCTTCTTGGCTTCTTCCACCCTTCTCTTAACCTCCTCAACACCAAGCTTCTTAACCCCACTCCTAATGCTCTCGAGAATCTCCTTGACGAACGTATAATTGGCATATAAAAGATCTCCTTTTTCCTGATTTTCTCTGGCTTCTTTTTCGAAGCCTTTAATCTGCTCCTCTATCCTCTTTAAGGAAATTTCCAGTGCCTTTTTCTTTTCCTCAAGTTCTTGAGTTCTCTTCCTCTTGGCCTTCTCTATAGTCAGTCTGCCAAAGTATTCATCCAGCGCCCTACTAAAGCTGTCATAGAACTTCTTCTCGTAATTGGAGTACCAGACTAAATCGATGGGTACAACATCTACCATCTCTTTACCTTTAAATACTATGTTCGGTTTCTTTTCGGAGTTTAAGATATTGAGCATCGTTTCATATATCCTCTTTAACTCCTCATCTTTCAGCTCACCGACCTTTCTTGTTTTCTCAATTCCAGCCCTTAGAAGTGTTTCTTCAGAATAGAGCCCACCGATGCTGAGTTTTCTTGCTAGGGCCCTAACTATCTCAGTGTCCTCTTCCTTTATCAGTTGCAGGAATCTTTCAAAGCTTATCTTTAGCGGATTTTCACGTGTTGGTGGAAATTCATACCTTACTTTTGGCTTAATTCTCCTATCCTTGAATTCCTCGTACCTCAAAGCTCCAATGATCTCCCAATCATTGTTTACGAGCACGATATTTCCTTTTCCGAAAAGCTCGGCGATTAGTTTGTATTCTCCAAAGTGTAGTATCACAATTCTGTCAAATTCCCTCTGCTCTATGTTTGTGAGGAACTTCCCTGATATATGTTTCCTAAGGAGCATTGCGAATGCTGTGGGCTGTAGGTTTTCCTTGATATACGTAGTTACATGCACTCTCTTTCCGGCCTCAATCACAAGGTCAACTCTTCCCTCTCCAGCTTTGTGAAGTTTTATTCTTACCTCATTATCTTCATGATAAACCTTATCGACCCTGCTTCCCACGATACCTTTGAGCTCTTCAACGACGTATTTAACGTCGACGCTCGTCATACTTTCCTTCAAATTCCTCCCCCCACTTGATTGTGTCTCCATTTTTATAAATTCCTGGGATTTTGTAAAACTCACGTCACTCCATAAATCATGGTGTTTTATGTAGATAAATCATTTTCTGGGAAATAAAGATAGGAAATTTGCGAAATCGTTAAATACTACTCCAAGAACTTTTTGTTAGGGGAAAGACCATGAAAGGATATTTAACATTTGTTTTGCACACTCATATTCCCTACGTTAGGAAGCACGGCAAGTGGCCCTTTGGAGAGGAGTGGCTCTTTGAGGCAATCTCAGAGAGCTATCTGCCCCTTCTCATGGAGCTCGAAAAACTGAGGGAGAAAGGTGTGAAGTTCGAACTTGTCATAAGCTTCACACCGGTTCTCATGGAGCAACTAAATGACGAATACCTAAAGAGTGAGTTCGAGAAGTATATGGAGAGAAAGCTAAGGGCCATGGCTAAAGATCTTGAAAAGTTCGAGGACGTCAAGCTCAAAGAGGCAATCTCCTACATGATTGGTTATTTCGAGAGGGTTTACTCCTACTGGAAGTCGATAAACGGGGATATTCTAGGTAAATTTAGAGAGCTTCAGGATGCCGGCTACGTTGAGGTAATCACCTCAGCAGCAACCCACGGCTATCTTCCCCTCCTTGATAGAGATGAAGCAATAGAGGCCCAGATACTTAATGGGATCAAGACGTACGAGAAGTACTTCGGGAGAAGGCCAAGGGGTATTTGGTTACCTGAGTGTGCTTACAGACCAGACGGCTTTTGGAGAAGTCCCAGTAGCGGTGAGGTTAGGTGGAGGAAGGGGATAGAGCACTTCTTGAAGAAGTACGGTATAGAATACTTCTTTGTCGAGAGTCATCTCGTCGATGAAGGGCCTGCGACATCAAAATATGGAAAAGTTCTTCCAGCAAAAACCAAGAAATCAACTCTGAGGCCTTACTTCCTTAAGAATGGAGTTGCGGTGTTTGCAAGGAATAGGGAAACAGGAATTCAAGTCTGGAGTGCTGACATTGGATATCCTGGGGACTTCTGGTATAGGGAGTTTCATAAGAGGGCAGAGAAAAGTGGAGGACAGTACTGGAGAGTCACTGGAACAAAGGATCTTGGGGCAAAAGAACCCTATGAACCAGAAAAAGCTTTGGAAAGGGTTGAAGAACATGCGAGGCACTTCATATCTCTCGTTAAATCCCTGTTAGAAGAGTTCGAGAGGAGAGAAAGAGATAAGGGGATAGTGGTAGCACCTTACGATACAGAGCTGTTTGGCCACTGGTGGTTTGAAGGCATTAAGTGGCTCGCCAGGGTTCTGGAGTTAGCCCCTGAAGTGGGAATAAAGACGACGACGATAAGCAACTTCTTAGATTCGTATTCCGGCGAGAAGTATGAAATAGAACTCCCAGAGGGATCCTGGGGAATGTTTGGAACACACTACACATGGTGGAATCCAGAGGTTGAGTGGACATGGCCGATAATACACTTAGCCGAGAGGAGAATGGTGTCACTTGTGAGTAGGTACCTGGGCAGAGACGATCTAACTGACAGGGTCCTCGATCAGCTGGGTAGGGAGCTGTTGCTCATAGAGGCCAGCGATTGGCAGTTCCTTATAACTACCGGCCAAGCCAAAGAATATGGAAAGAAAAGGCTCTTAGAGCATGCCCACGTCTTCCATAGGCTTGCAAACGCTTTAGAAGAATACATGGAGACCGGAACATTCGAAGAGATGGAGTTACTTGAAGAGGTTGAGGACAGAGATAAAGTTTTCAGCCCAATTGTACTTGGCCCCTATATTAGTGAGGCTCCTCCTGAGGTCCCGAAGTATATAGAGCCTCCCAAGATACCTCCAGAAACTGGAACTGGAGAAAGGGGAGAGGGGAGGTTCGCAAGTGGTCAGAGTGAGGATACCGTGAGTTTCGAGGAGTTCCTGCTATCGATAAAGGGCATTGGTCCTAAAACAGTAAAGAGGCTTAAAAAAGCTGGAATAAACTCTCTAAAAGAGCTCTCTAAATGGAGGATAGAGGATCTTGCAAAGAAAACAGGAATACCCAGGAGTAGGCTAAAAAAGATATTTAGAAGAATGAAATTAGCCTTTTAATATTTTCACGACTTTTTCTGCTACTTCCACTCCAGCCCTTTCTTGTGCCTCATATGTTGAAGCTCCTATGTGTGGAGTTAAGACGACGTTATCAAGCTTTGTTAGGGGGTGATCCTTGGGTAATGGCTCCTCCTCGTAAACATCTAATCCTGCTCCTGCTATCCATCCTTCTTGAAGGGCTTTAACCAGTGCGTTCGTGTCGACAACTGCTCCTCTTGATGCGTTGATTAATATCGCATTCTTCTTCATTAGCTTGAGCCTTTCCTCGTTTATCAGGTGGTATGTGGAGTCCAGTAGTGGGACGTGGAGTGTTATCACATCGCTCTCCTTAAGCAGAGTTTCAAGATCAACGAACTTTCCTCCAACTTCCTTCGCTCTTTCCTCGTTTGGATATATATCATATAGCAGGATGTTCATTCCTAGAGCCTTAGCTATCTTTGCAACCTGATATCCAATCCTCCCGAACCCTACGATTCCTATTGTCTTGCCCTCGAGTTCTATACCCATGCACTCCTTTTTTGCCCAAACTCCTTCCCTCATTTTCCTGTCGGCGTAGGCTATCTTTCTTGCCACAGCGAAGATTAATCCAACTGTTAACTCAGCAACACTCCTTGAGCTAGCCCCAGGAGCATTTACAACTTCAATACCCCTTTCTTTTGCCGCCTCGACGTCGATATTGTCCAAACCCACGCCTGCCCTTGCAATGACCTTAAGCTTTGGAGCATTTTCTATAACCTTTTTAGTGACTTTTGGCTTGCTCCTAACAATTATAGCCTCAACGTCTTTGACAAGCTCAATCAACTTTTCTTCATCAGGATACTCCTCGTAGATGACCTCCAATCCTGCATCCTTCAAAACCTGAATCGCCCTTTCGTGTAGGGGAGCCGCGACAAGCACCTTCATAGCTTGTCACCTCCTTTTAACTGCCATCAACATTATATGGTCGGATGCATCCTCAGCCCTATCGGCAATGTCACCAATCTTTGTGATTACTTGGTTCCAGATAAGCTTTGCGTATGTTGAAATGTCTTTGTCTGAGAAAATTTTCCTAAGTACTTCATATTCGATTTCGTCAGCTTTTTCTTCTTGTATCTCAGTCTCTTTTGCTAAGTTTAATGCTTTGTCCACATCTTTTTCAAGGGCTAGGGTTGAGAGTTTTAAATATTCAAATGTTTTGAGCGATTCACTAACAAGCTTGAGAAGGTCTTCTCTAAGATTTTTAGGAACATTTGGTTTGGCAAAAATTAGAGTGTGAGCTGCACTTTCTGCGGCGTCTGCTATATTATCTATAAGTTCGCTAAGCCTTATATAATCTCCTCTATTGGCTGGGATAAATGCTCCAGCATACAGCATTAATTCAATCTCTCTCCTAAGGTCATCTGCCTTTCCTTCATTTCTCTCGACCTCTTTAAGTAGATTTTCAGCTTTTTGGATATCCATGTCTAAGTAGGCATGGAACATTTCTCTAAATTTTTCCAATGTTTCTTCAACTGCGTTTAAGTGGTGTTCAATCTTAGTAAACACATCATTTTCCTTCCCACCGAACATTGCTTCTCAGCTCCTCTTTTGCTTTTATAAGAGCCCACAGGAGAGAATTCAGCGGTGCCTCAAGATTAACGTACCTCCCATACTCGACTATTTTGCCATTTATATAATCTATCTCGGTTCGTTTACCCCTCCATAAATCTTGAAGCGTCGAATTGTAGTTATCTTTAGTTTGTTCTAGGGTTTGAAAAAATAGTTCCATTGGTGGAACCTCAAACTCTATTCCATTTTTTAATGCAATCCTACATCCTTCCTTTATAACTTCCATGGCTGCGGATAGTAAGTATTGATTGTCTTTTATGACCCCATTCTTTATCTCTAATATACTCCCAATTGTGTTTATGGCGGAGTTAACTATTGCCTTTGCCCAAATCCATCCAATAATATTGTTAGTAATATGGGTCTCAAGCCCCGCTTTATTAAAAAGCTCTGCAATCTCACCAATAAACTCATCGTGTCCCTGGGGATATAGGCCTATGATGGTAATCCCTTTTCCCCTCCATTCAACTACTCCCGGCTCTTTAAGAATGGCACCGTTGGTTGTGATCCCGCCAATAGCTTTTCCTCCAAACCTTAGTACCTTATCTTCATTGCCTATTCCATTTTGAATGCTCAAAACCCAGGTTTCTTTAACGATGTCTTTTGCAGATTTTAGTGCGTCTTCAGTTGAGTATGCTTTCGTTGATAATATTATGAGATCAGGCTTTTCTTTAGGGATTGATGTTGTCGCGTTGATCCTTATTTCTTCATTAACGATCCCTTTTATGATTAGACCCCTTTCTTTAATCGATCTTATATGAGGGTCCCTTCCTATTAAAAGAACCTCCGCTCCAGTCCTCGCTAAAAGACCACCAAATAGCGACCCTATTGCCCCGGCTCCAAGGATATATATCTCCAATTTAATACTCCCCCATAATTAGGTTTCATAACGGGGATCTTTATAGATTTAATCATGGAATTAATACTACTTTCTTTGTTTTTGTAATTTAATCTTTAGTTAATTGGCAGTCTTTGGAGTTGTACAGTTCTAAGCCTGAGTTGATGCTGTTGGTGTCTTGGGGGAGTGAGAGCCAGCGTTTCCCTGAAAGCTCAGGATGGAGGCGGGAGGAGGGAAAGTTGGCCATAACGATCTACACAAAAGTCACGGCCAATCAGAAGATGTTCTGGTTCAACACTAATCCAAAATTACATAGTGGGAGAAAGGTAGAGATTTAAAAGGTTGATCCCGAATATACATTCAGTTATGAAGGAGGCAAAATATTGGGAACCTTTAGATGGTAAAAAAGTAAGGTGCCATCTCTGCCCCCTAAATTGTATTATAAATGAAGGAAAAAGGGGATCCTGCAGGGTTAGGGTAAATATTAATGGAAAATTGTATGCCCTGAATTATGGGAAGGTTTCATCTATAGCTCTTGATCCTATAGAAAAAAAGCCTCTTTTCCACTTTTGGCCAGGTTCCTGTGCCTTTTCAATAGGCACTGTGGGATGCAATATGCATTGTAAGCATTGTCAGAACTGGGAAATAAGTCAAGCTGATGAAAGCTTTCCTTACCTTCAAGATGCTACCCCCGAGGCAATAGTTAGGTTAGCGAAACATTATGAATGCGAGAGCATAGCTTACACGTACAATGAACCAACAATTTGGTATGAGTTCGTCCTTGACACGGCAAAGCTTGCCAAAAAAGAAGGATTAAATAATATTTTAGTTACAAATGGTTATATAAACGAAGAACCATTCAGAGAGTTAGCTCCTTATATAGATGCCATGAACATTGACATAAAGGCCTTTAACGATAGGTTTTATATGAAAATAGCTGGCGTTCCTAGTGGTGAACCAAGCAGAAAGGTAGCCGAAATAGCAAAGAATGAGTTTGGAATTCATGTGGAGCTGACTTATTTGATAATCCCAACGTTAAATGATCGGGATGAAGAAATAAGGAACTTTGCCCGTTGGGTTGTGAATAACTTGGGTGATGACACTCCTGTCCATTTCTCAAGGTTCTTTCCACATTATAAATTATTGCACCTACCTCCAACCCCCGTTGAGACTTTAGAAAAAGCTTATAAGATAGCAAGGGAGGAAGGGTTGAAGTTCGTGTACCTCGGAAACGTGCCAGGGCATAAGGGTGAAAACACGTACTGTCCAAGATGCGGAGAATTACTGATAGAAAGGTGGGGATTTGAGATCTTAAGGTACGAGATACAGGGAGGTAAATGTAAATATTGTGGGAAAAGTATCCCCATAATCGGAGAATATAAAAGGAAGAAGTACAGGGGAATGTGGTGGTAATATGATAAAATTAACGTGTACTTTTTATATTGAGGCCATGGGAAATGATAAGAAAGCCGTAGAAACTGCGATTTCTGAGATTGAAGAGAAGCTAAGAAAAGAGAAAATTGAAGTCTTAAGTGCCAAAAGGGAAGATATAATAGAGACTGAGGATCCTAAGTTTAGGTATTCGGTAGTTCTAGAAGCTAAATTCAGGGGTGATCTATCAGATATCATTAAACTTGTCTTAAAGTATGGGCCAAGCATTGTTGATGTTGAAGAGGTTGATGGGAGTGAAATTGGAGCGGAAGAGTTGGTAGATGTACTTGCGGGTATTTCTTCATTTATGGGTAAACTTATGGAGAATTTCGGAAGCTTGGCTGCTTATCCGGATCTTTCTTCACTTCCTGCTCCAAAGGTAGGATATGAAGACGAAGAAGTTGAAAAGATGATAACTGAAAAGGGCTTTATTAGGTATAGGTTTGTAATTGAGGCTTATGGGAAGGATAAAGATGAGATCGAAGAGAACATGAAAAAAGCCTTGTCATTGGAAGGTGCATATATCAACAAGTTTGCCTCAAAATTAATGGAGGAAATAAAACATGAGGATAAAAAGAGAGTAAAGCTCTTAATAGCCTTTGAGCTGTTATCTAACATTGAAACTCTTTTTATATTGACGGCAAAATATGCTCCTGTGGGCATAGTAATAGTTGAACCTGATATAATAGAGGTAACTCCAAATGAGCTACAGAATTCCTTATCTGAATTAGCCGCAATGGTTAATGAATTAATTCATAGACCTTTTTTGGCAATTGAAAAGTAGATATTATCGGCAAACACCGAAATAGCTATAGACATGGAAAGAAGCCCCTCTTATTTATTACGGCAATTAGCGAGCTTTTTTAATCATTAGAAAGGGTTTGGAACCGAAAAGTATTTATACCTTACATGGCCAGGATTTAAGTGAGCCCACCTAGGGCAGATACTACAACTTTAGGAGGTGTTGGGAGTGAAGGTAAAGAAAATCGCGGCACTTGCAGTTGGTGCCGCAGTGGCTGGTGCAACCCTTGGCCTTGCCTCAGCTCAGCCTCAGGTTCCCGAGATTCCAAAGGAATTCTTCGTTAAGGATGGCCAACCAAACGTTAAGATTGTTGTTGGTAGCGAAGGAGCTGCTATGGATGTTGTGAGTGCAGCTGACATAGCTGCTGCAATAGGAAGCCTACTCTACACGGAGAAGGACATTAAGGTTGAAGACGTTAGTGTCGTTGTGAAGAAGGACATAACAGAAGCACTTGGTAAGATACCTGTATTCAACAACTATGACACGAACTCAGCTCACTTGTATACTGAGGACATGAACCTTACTGATGTCCAGGCTTGGTGGAACGGATCCGATTTCTCAGCAAACTTTGAGAATTCAGTTTGGGCTGATGCCCTCTACAACGCTAGTGAGGACAGCGGTAATTACCTGAAGATGAGGGTTGACAACGTTGCGATGCTTGATGATACCGAGCTTTCAGCTGCACTTCAGCTCAGTGGGATTAAGCTTGTTGGCATAAATGAGACCGAAGAAAAGAAGATAGAAGACTTCAAAGACTTCGAGGTAGAGGTTCCCGAAGTAGTTGCTAACATCTCATTTGTCATATACAACTACACAATTGAGGGCCCAACCACGACTGATAAGATAACCAAGGAGAGCACAACTCCAAAGGACAACCTAATTACAAACTTAGTGCTCGATAACTCAACTCTGGGGATCTATTATCCAGACTATGAGGACTACAAGATCATCAATAAGACTGTTGTAGATGACACTGGAGTCACTGACGGAACAACTCTCAAGATCTTGGACAAGGAGTTCCCAATAATAAAGGTCGGAGAGGACGTTGTAAACGGAAAAACATGTGACGATTGCTTCACCTACGGTAAGGACTGGGGAGAGGACTACTATAATAGAGGCCAGACTGCAGAATTTGATGGGTACAAGGTAATCATCCTTGACATTGACGCTTACAAGGACAAGGCTCTCCTCAAGGTCGTAAGTCCAAGTGGCGATGAGGAGACCGTTTCACTATCCCTAGAAGAAGGAGGGACAGACTCAGTAGTCCTCTTCGATGGAGGAATTAGGATTAAGCTCCTTGACACATTCGTCGGAGTCGCTGGAACCACAAGCGTTAAGCTACACGTCTGGACCGACCTTAAGGTCTTCAAGAGCGGTGATGAAGTAGTTTCAGGCTGGGTAGCAGAGTTCAAGGTTGAGGACGGAGCAATTAAGTGGCTCGCCCTTAAGAACAAAGAATCACTTTCAGGCGACACTGTAAAGCTCTTCGATACCTATGTTGTCGACTACAAGTCAACAATCTATGGGCCTAAGAAGAGATCGGATGATAAGAAGGCTTACGCAATGGAAGCCTATGTCTACATTGAGCCGGCTGAGAGGCAGTACGACGTCGAGACGGTCTCACTTGGAGACGAGATCAGTGACACTGGATACAAGGTTGAGGACATCAAGGTTGAATTCAGCCCAACTAAGGCTTACATAGCAAACAAGATTACTGAGCCAATAACAGTCCTTGACACCGAGGTCATGGAGCAGGGTCTTGAGAACGTCAAGAGCAACCTTATCCTCGTTGGTGGCCCAGTTGTTAACAAGGTAACTGCCGCCTTGGCAGAAGACCTTGGTGTTCCAGCAGACTATGAGGGCTGGAAGGAGAAGTATGGCACCGGTGCTGAGAGCGGCCAGGTCATCTACAAGCCAGAGTGCGGTAAGATCGGCGGTTATGGCGTCGTCCTTGTCGCTGGCACTGACAGAGAAGGAACCAGAGCTGCTGCTGAGGCCCTACTTGAGTACATCTCAAAGCTCTGATTCTTTAACTTCTTTTCTTTGTTATTAGGGAGGTTCTAAGTTGAAGAGGAGTGTTCTAGTTGTCCTTTTACTTGTAATTGTACTTGGGGGGACTGTTAGCTACTACATATATGGTTATTCTAAGTTTAATGATGTGATTAACCCAAACAAGAAGGTTTTTGTTAGTAAATATATTGTCATTCAATATCCTCCTCTTGAGGATGTGGGACCTAAGTTCCTCGTTTTAAGCCCTGTAGAATATGTTAACCTTACAGTTAAGGGGTGGGAGCCTCCCAAAGGATCTAAGGGGTACTTAATTGAAGTAAAAGGGTACATAACGGGTATTCCTGAGGTCGATTTAAATTTAACGATGCTATCTAAATATGAAGAATTTACAATAGTAGTAGGGTCTCCAGAGGTTAGAGTATGCTCTTCAAATCCTAAGTCCTTCTTAGGAAACTGTGAGGATAGAACGTTGGCTGTTTCTGAAATTAGTGTTATAACTTCAATGCTTTTTAAGAGATATTACTATTGGGAAGCTTTGAAAAAAGGGCTTAACAATGAGTCTGCTAAACAGTATGCCTATGAGGAGACTATGAAGAGGAAAAATATAAGGTACCTAAGCTTTTTAACGAAAGCTAAAATAGGGCTTGGAAAACTTGGGAATAAAGAAAATCTTTGCATAGTACTAATGGGGCCTGCTGAAGGAGTTACTTCAAATGAGGTACTGATACTTAGACCCGGTTTTATAGTACTAAAAGGTAAAACTGATGGGGCATTGAGGGCAGAGGCAGTGCTAATTGAAAAACTCTTAAACATTACAATCTCTTCTTAACAACTTTTGGGAAAACTTAAAAATTAACCCTCGATAGCCGGAGTGGGGGATAAAAATGAAAGTGGGGAAAGGAGATGTCATTAGGCTACACTATACAGGCAAGGTAAAGGAAACGGGGGAGATATTTGACACTACTTATGAGAATATAGCAAAGGAAGCTGGGATTTATAATCCTAAGGGAGTTTATGGTCCAGTCCCAATTGCTGTTGGAGCAGGTCATGTTATACCTGGATTAGATAGAAGACTCGTTGGTCTCGAAGTTGGGAAAAAGTACACTATAGAAGTTCCCCCAGAAGAGGGGTTCGGAGTTAGAGATCCAAAATTAATAAAAGTATTTACCCTTGGTCAGTTTAGAAAACAGGGGATTATGCCTTTTCCTGGGCTTGAGGTAGAAGTGACAACAGATGATGGAAGGAAACTAAAGGGCAGAGTTTTGACAGTAAGTGGAGGAAGAGTTAGAGTCGACTTTAACCATCCCTTAGCAGGAAAGACGTTAATCTATGAAGTTGAAATTGTGGAAAAAATAGAGGATCCAATAGAAAAGATAAAGGCGCTGATAGGACTTAGACTGCCAATGATTAACACTAACGATGTTATAATTGAAGTGGGTGAAAAAGATGTCAAAATAGACTTTACCAAGGTCAAGATAGATCCAAAAACCCTCATTTTGGGAGAAATTCTTCTTGAGAGTGACATAAAGTTCATCGGATACGAAAAAGTCGAGTTCAAGCCAACTATGGAGGAATTACTTAAGCCAAAAGATCAAGTTGTTGAAGCTCAACCTGAAGAGACGAAAGAAGAGAGGAAAGGAGAGGAAGAAGGAGAGGGTGATGAGGCGCAATCCTCTTAAACCTCGCTCCCTCATCTTTTACCATGAATAGAGTTGATAGGTTATTGAATGATCTCAAAATAAGGCTCCCTGAGAGGGACATTCAAAAAGTGGGTAGTGTAATTTTGGCTTTTAGAGAACTAGCTAATGTTCCAGTTTCTCCAATATACCCCAGGAACTTTCATCCTGTTATAAAGCTGAAGAAAAGACTTGGAGGAATAGATAAAGAGGTTTTGATCTCTCCAATTGACTTAGTAATAATTACTGAGGCGAACATGCCCGCATGGAAGAGAGTCTTTGATTTCCACTTAGATATTGATACAGTTGAGAGGACCTCAATAAGAGGAATTGAAACTCTTTTGATAGGTAATCAAGATAACCTAAGGAGAGCCTATTCTGTTTTATCAAATATTATTCCGGCAATGAGGGAACCCCCTAAGAAGATATATTCTTTTAGAGATGAGGTCTATCTCAAATTTGAGGGGAATAAGTTTGTAAAGTTGAAAATGATTGGCTCCACCCTCGAGTTGGATTTCTACAACATGCCGTTATCTCAGCTATCGAGGATATTTGGAAGGTCGGTGTTCATTTTAGATTCTCTGTTCCATGCAAAAAATGCCACATTTTATAGGCTCCTTTTCGCAATTTCTCTTGAGACCTTTGCTCACTTTTATGAGTTCTTTATGAAGCATATATATCCGAGATTACCTCTCGAACATAAGGAATTCTTGGAAGAAATGCATGACTATAGAAATTTTCTTCAGCTCTTGTACTTCCATCTTTCCAGGATAAATGTTGATAGGATTGAGAACGAGATAGGAATCTTAATCAGAAGAAGATCTAGGCCGGAAAGACCGCTTGAACTTGGTATAATTTTTAAAGAAGGTAAGGTAGATGTTTCAGATAGAGTCATGAGGGCTCAAATAAATTTGCTGGTGTGAGATATGAGGGTGTTTATCATTAAGGCGAACGAGGCTCATACAGACTTTGATTTTAGTCTTAGGGATCTCCCAGGGACTAGCGGGCGAATTGACTTAATATGTAGGGCATTAAATGCTGCGTTTCATTTATCTCATTCTTTTCGTAAAAATGTTAGAGTTTACGTTACTTTTCTTGGTCCTCCTGATCCTCCCAAGACTATAAGATTCGAGGGATCAAAGATAAGACCTAAAATTTTAAATCCTGATGAAATTTCAATTGCAAGGATAATTGGGAAGGCGTTGAGGGTTGGAAAGGACATGAGAAATCCTACTAAAGAAATTGAGGTTCTCCCTGGGGTTTTTATAAGTAGAATGACCTTTGAAGACGTCGTTAGGAAAAATGTGAAGATGAATCTATATCTCCTTGATGAAGAGGGTAGGGATATTTCCACGTTTGTGTTTCCAAAAGATAATGTGGCTTTTATACTTGGGGATCACTTGGGCTTAACTAAGGAAGATTTATCCTTTTTAGAGGGGATTGCCGAGAAAATTAGCATAGGACCCAGGGCATACCTAACTTCCCATGTTATATCATTTGTTAACATTTACCTAGACAGGCTTGGTGTTCCATAGTCGAAAGTTTTATAAATGTACTATCAAATCTCCCTCCTGAAAATTTCCTTCTATTCTGGAACAGCTATATCAAAAGGGGTGTTGCACTTGACTGAGGAACTTAAAGGAACAACAACCGTAGGCATTGTTTGTAGAGATGGAGTGGTGCTAGCTGCCGACAAAAGGGCAAGTTTTGGAAATATTGTGTACGCCAGGAACGTTACCAAAATACATAAGATAGATGAACACTTGGCCATAGCAGGGGCTGGCAATGTTGGAGATATACTTAACTTGGTGAGATTGTTGAGGGCGGAAGCCAAGTTATATAGGGCAAATGTTGGAAAACCAATGAGTGTTAAGGGTCTAGCGACGTTGCTGGCAAATATTCTTAATGAGGCAAAGTATTTTCCATATTCTGCATGGTTTTTGGTTGGGGGATATGATAACAAGCCTAGAATTTTCTCTGTAGATATGGTGGGGGGTGTTACAGAAGACAATTATGTGGCTGCGGGTAGTGGAATGGAATTTGCATATTCAGTACTTGATTCTGGATACAAAAAGGAACTTGGTGTAAAAGAGGGCATCAAACTTGCAGTTAAGGCCATTAATATTGCAACAAAGAGGGATGTATTCTCTGGAGATGGCATTCTGGTAGTGACCATAACTAAGGAGGGCTATAAAGAAGTCCAAAACTCGGAACTGAAGACATTCCTGAGACAGTGAGGGGGTGATATATTTGATTAAGAGAGAAACTCAAGTTAATCAGATACTAAAAGACATTAGGGCTATTGTTAGCCAAATGGTTCCTAAGGAGGCAAGAATTACTGAGATAGAGTTTGAGGGACCAGAGCTCGTAATCTATGTTAAAAACCCTGAGGCTATAATGAAGAACGGAGAGTTAATTAAGGATCTGGCAAAGGTTCTTAAAAAGAGGATAAGTATTAGACCAGATCCTGAAGTTTTGTTACCCCCTGAAGAAGCTGAAAAAATGATATACGAGATTGTTCCTAAAGAGGCCGAGATTACTAATATTTCTTTTGATCCTTCTGTTGGTGAGGTGCTTATTGAGGCCAAGAAACCTGGTCTCGTTATTGGTAAAAATGGTGAGACCTTAAGGTTAATAACTCAAAAGGTCAGATGGGCCCCCAGGGTCGTTAGAACCCCTCCTCTACAAAGTCAGACGATATATTCCATAAGGCAAATCCTTCAAACCGAAAGCAAAGATAGAAGAAAGTTTCTTAGGCAAGTTGGGAGGAACATCTATAGGAAACCTGAATACAAAAGTAGGTGGATAAGAGTCACAGGTCTTGGAGGGTTTAGGGAGGTTGGTAGAAGCGCTCTTTTGGTGCAGACTGACGAGAGCTTTGTCTTGGTAGATTTTGGAGTTAATGTGGCTGCAATGAACGATCCATACAAAGCCTTTCCACACTTCGATGCACCTGAGTTTCAATACATCCTAAAAGAAGGCCTCTTAGATGCAATAATAATTACACATGCTCATCTTGACCATAGTGGAATGCTTCCCTACTTATTTAGGTACAACCTCTTTGATGGTCCAATATATACCACCCCTCCCACTAGGGATTTGATGGTTCTTCTTCAGAAAGACTTCATAGAAATCCAGCAAAGTAATGGCCAGGAGCCCCTTTATAGGCCTAGGGATATCAAGGAAGTCATAAAACACACAATAACTCTTGATTATGGCGAAGTTAGGGATATATCCCCAGATATCAGGTTAACCCTTCACAATGCGGGTCATATCTTGGGGTCAGCGATAGTCCATTTACACATTGGTAATGGTCTGCACAACATAGCAATAACTGGAGACTTTAAATTCATACCAACGAGACTCTTAGAACCAGCGAATGCAAAGTTTCCTAGGCTCGAGACCCTCATTATGGAGTCAACTTATGGTGGAAGCAATGACATCCAAATGCCAAGAGAAGAAGCAGAGAAAAGGCTCATCGAGGTGATACACCAAACCATCAAGAGGGGAGGAAAAGTACTGATTCCAGCAATGGCCGTTGGAAGAGCTCAGGAAGTTATGATGGTTCTTGAAGAATACGCACGGATAGGGGGAATTGACGTCCCAATTTATTTGGATGGCATGATCTGGGAGGCTACTGCTATTCACACGGCTTATCCAGAGTACTTAAGCAGGAGACTTAGGGAGCAGATATTCAAGGAAGGCTATAATCCATTCCTAAGCGAGATATTCCACCCAGTGGCAAACTCAAGGGAAAGACAAGATATTATAGATAGTAAAGAACCTGCAATAATAATCGCATCCTCGGGTATGCTAGTGGGAGGACCTAGCGTTGAGTACTTTAAGCAATTAGCACCAGATCCAAAGAACTCGATAATCTTTGTGAGTTATCAGGCTGAAGGGACCCTTGGAAGGCAGGTTCAAAACGGAGCTAGGGAGATCCCAATGGTTGGGGAGGAAGGTAGAACGGAAGTTATTAAAGTAAATATGGAAGTGTATACAATAGATGGCTTTTCAGGTCATGCTGATAGAAGGGAACTCATGAATTACGTTGCTAAAGTAAGACCAAGACCTGAGAGGGTAATAACAGTCCACGGAGAGCCTCAGAAATGTCTTGATCTTGCAACAAGTATACATAAGAAATTTGGACTCTCTACAAGGGCTCCAAATAACTTAGATACAATAAGGTTGAGGTGACCCTATGAAGTGCCCCGTATGTGGTAGGGAATACGAGGAAATAATACCTCCTTTTTGTATTTGTGGGGCAGAACTAGAGCTTACTTATGATTATTCTTCAATTGACATTAAAAAATGGAAAAGAAGGATCCCTGGGGTTTGGAGATATAAGGAACTTTTACCCCCAGTTAAGAAAATAATATCGCTGAGAGAGGGAGGAACACCTCTAATAAGGGCAAGAATTAGTGAAAAGCTTGGGGTTGATGTCTATATAAAAGATGAGACACGGAATCCCACTGGATCCTTCCGAGATCGACTCGCAACCGTTGCGGTATCTTACGGTTTACCCTACGCCTCCAATGGGTTTATAATAGCGAGTGATGGAAATGCTGCCGCTTCAGTTGCTGCTTATTCCGCAAGAGCCGAGAGAGAGGCTTTTGTTATAGTGCCCAGGAAGGTAGACAAAGGTAAATTAATTCAGATGATAGCCTTTGGAGCAAAGATAATAAAATATGGAGAAAGTGTGGATGATGCGATAGAATATGCCAGAGAAATTGCAAAGCTAAATGGTCTTTATAACGTAACTCCAGAGGACAACATTATTGGTCTTGAAGGCCAAAAGACAATTGCTTATGAGCTATGGGAAGAAATAAATCCAACTCACGTAGTAGTACCTACAGGAAGTGGAAGTTACTTATATTCAATATATAAAGGTTTTAGAGAGCTCCTTGAGATAGGTGTTTTAGGGGAAATGCCTAGGTTAGTGGCAGTACAGGTTGATAAATGTAATCCTATAGCAGCTGAAATCTTAGGTGTGAAAAAGGCGTGTAAGGAAATAAAAGCTCTAGGTTTATATGTTAGGAACCCAATAATGAAATCAAGGGCCGTAAAGGCGATAAAAGAGACTAAAGGAACCGCCGTTATTGTAAGTGAAGAAGAAATAGATAAAGGGGAGAAATTATTAGCAAATGAAGGGATATTTGCTGAGCTGTCTTCGGCAGTAGTAATGCCCGCTCTTTTAAAGCTTAGTGAAAGTGGGTTTGTAGAAAAAGGAGATAAAGTTGTTTTAGTTGTAACTGGGTCTGGGCTAAAGACTGGAGAAGGAGGTCGAGAAAAGTTTTCAATTGGTGGAACTAAACTTGAGATACTTAAAATATTAAAGGGGAGAGAAATGTACGCTTATGAGATATGGAAAGCTCTTGACAAACCCCTTAAATACCAGGCGGTTCATCAGCACATCAGGGAATTACGGGATCTTGGCCTCATAGATGAAGCTTACCGGAGAGGAAAAAGGATATATTATAAGTTAACAGAAAAAGGGGCTAGATTAATTGAGAACTTGAAGTAGGAGGGGATTGTATGAGAATAGTGTTTGACATTGGAGGTTCTGTTTTAATACCTGATAATATAGACGTTTCATTTATAAAAAAATTATCTTACGAGCTAATAAAAGTTAGTGAGGATCATGAAGTGGCTATTGTTGTTGGTGGCGGGAAAACAGCCAGAGAATACATAAAGGTCGCCACAGAGTTTAATGCAAGTGAGACATTCAAGGACTATATAGGAATACAAATAACTAGGGCAAATGCAATGCTTTTAATCGCTGCCTTGAGAGAAAGGGCATATCCTCAAGTAGTTGAGGATTTTTGGGAGGCTTGGAGGGCTATTCAGCTCAAGAAGATTCCAGTTATGGGGGGTACTCATCCGGGACACACAACTGATGCCGTGTCAGCTCTTCTTGCGGAGTTTTTGGGAGCAGATCTGCTAATTGTGGTTACCAATGTTGACGGAGTATATACGGATGATCCCAAAAAGAACCCAAATGCTATAAAAATACCCAAAATGAAGGCAGAAGAACTTGTAAAACTTGTAAGTGAGAGTGTCGAAAAAGCTGGCATGAGTACTGTCATTGATCCCCTTGCGGCTAAGGTGATTCTTAGGAGTGGCATTAGGACGTACGTGATAGGAAAGGAAGACGCACTTAGGATGTTTGATGTAGTAAAGGGAGATCATAGGGGGACTATAATAGAGCCTTAATCACGGAGAGTGGCGTATAACCTTGGTCATAAAATTCTTTCTATAATTTGGGAATGTTAAGTATTATGGACACAATTATGTTACATTTTGTTTTGACCTAACGTTTAATTTGTTACAATTTTTCATAATATCTTTCTGTAATTTACCAAACTGCCCTAGCATGAACGAAAAGTTTATTAGCTTGATGAATTCTTACATTCATTTGTGAAGCTATTGGGGTGATGCAGATATGAATAGGGCTTTGTTGACTGTTCTATTAGTTGGAATCCTCGTGTTTGGAACATTTGCAAGCGGTTGTATAGGAGGAGGAACTACAACTCAGAGCCCAACTCAGACTCAATCACCAACTCAAACTCAATCCCCCACACAAACCCCAACACAAACCCAGGCAGGAAAAGTTACCGATGCTATTCTAGAGCTTGGTAAGGTTACGGTCGTCGATACTGGGACTTCAATAATTGTGGTTGGCCCTAAGGGAACTGAGCCCTCAGTTTCAATACCAAGTGGGAAGAAGGTTATTAGGGTCACATACGTTGTTGATGAGAAGAACACTATTCCAGTAAAGAAGTTAATGGAAGAGGGACAGGGATTCGGTGCAATAAACCCAGCATTCTTTAGGGACACAAATGTTGATGCCCTAGTTATAGCTGCAAGAAGGGAAACCAACCCGGAGATAAGAACTGAGTTGTTCAAGGCTCTCTATATCCTGGGTAACTATTATGTTCCAGAGGTAATCCTCGGACAGAACAGGCAGCTACGTGTCTACTGGAGCTGGGTTAAGGGGAGGTACTATCACCCAACCCTTCCAGAGAGGTATGACCTTCTCTGGGAAGACAAAAATGCTCCAGTTGTTGATACTGGAATTGGAACTTACAAGAACGATCCAGAGACATACGTTATAGCAACTATCGGATGGCCAGAGAGCTTTGACCCAGCATGGACTTACGAAACATTTGGATGGGAAATCTGGCATGAAATCGGTGACACCCTAGTTACTTACTGGAAAGAAGAAACTGAAGAGGTTACACCAGATCTTGCAGTCGCTTGGGCTCACAACAAGGAGGGCACGGAGTGGTACTTTGTTATCAGGGGAGGTGTCAAGGCTTATGATCCATGGAATGATAAGACATATCCAATTGATGCCACTGATGTAGTCTTCACATTCTGGCGTGTTGCAAGACTTGGACACTCTGTTAGTTGGATGGTCACGGAGTTCATGAACGTTTCAGCATCTCAGGCCTTAACTGAGGAAGAGTTCGATAAGTATCTGAAGGAGCACCCACTCATTGCTGAGTATAAGGGTAAGACGGCTGAAGTGAAGTCACTCAAGGAGCTCCTTGAGTTCTTTGGTTACAATGGCCCAACTGCTGGAGTATTCAAGCTCGTTCTGCCACATCCATATGCTGCAGTACTTAACATCCTTGCAGACCCATTCCTTAGTGTAGTCCCAATGGAGTACCTCCTTGGAGACAAGTATGAAGAGGCTCTCAAGAAGAGCAACTATGGAAAGAACCCAGATGCTTGGGCTGAGTATGTTCAGAAGGGTGCAAATGATGCAACTCACCAGCTCATGCACAAGAAACCCGTTGGCACTGGGCCATTCTACGTCAAGGACTATCAGGAGAACAGCTACATAATCCTTGAGTACAACTCATACTACTGGAATGCAACCGATAACCCAGGCCACAAGAGAGTTATCTACATAATCAACAACGATGCTGTGGCAAGAGTACAACTATTAACAACTGGAACGGCCGATGTCGCTGCAATACCAACCGATAAGATCGAAGATGTAAAGGGAGTTACCAAGGGTAACTTCAAGATTATCGTACAAACTGAGTTACTCCAACCAATTCTAACGTTCATAGTCTATAACACCCAGAGAGAGCCATTCAACAACGTGAAGGTTAGGCAAGCATTAGCATTTGCAATACCATATGACCAGATCGCTAAGGTAGTTTACAACAATCTCCTTGAGAGGAACTGGGGACCAATACCCAAGCCATGGCCAGGTTACACTGAATACGGAATAATCAAGTACACTTACAATATAGCCAAGGCTAAGCAGATGTTGCAAGAAGCAGGCATTGATCCAGCCAAGTACAAGATCAAGCTAATTTACAACGCAGGTAACGCACAGCGTGAGAAAGTTATGACACTAATCCAGAACATCTGGAGTCAGCTTGGCTTCCAGGTCACTGTTGAGAGCTATGAGTGGCCAGTCTACCTAGGGAAGACAGAGAAGGGTGATTTCGACGTCTACGTTGTCGGTTGGGTTCCAGACTACCTAGACTCTGACAACTGGGTTGGCCCATTCCTCTACGGTGCTACTAAGTTCAAGGAAGTAAACATCCAGATTTCCGGCTGACATTTTCTTTTCCTTTTATCACTTTTAATGACCAAATTATTTTTATTTGGATATTCATATTCTTAGACGCGGATTTAAATGTAACAATGTTCATGGAGGGACAAAAATGGCGAATTTGAAAAAGTTCCTAATAAGGAGGATGTTAACATTTATACCAACAATAATTGGAGTTACCTTGATAGTATTTCTGATTGCGTATAAAATCCCAGCGGATCCAGTAAAAGCTTGGGCTGGCGGAGAAAAGGCTACAAAGGAGGCTATGGAGCTTATAAGGAAGCAATATCACTTAGATAAGCCTTGGTATGATCAATATATATTCCTAATGAAGGGGCTTTTGACGAATACAATAATTGATCCTAGGACATCAAATCCCGTCATGAGTGATGTTGGACGGAGATTTCCAGTAACGTTACAACTTGCAATAATAGCGTTTATTTTCATGCTGTTAATAGGGATACCCCTTGGAATAATCTCGGCCTTAAAGAGAAACAGCTGGATAGATACTGCTGTGAGAATATTTGCACTGCTGGGAGTTTCGACTCCAGCATTTTGGCTTGGCTACCTAGTGATATACATCTTCTTCGTGAAGTACAGGATCACCACAATAGCAGGGGTTCCTCCAATACCCAAGCCAATTACCTATGTACCAATGATAGATGCCCTGTTAAGGGGCCAGTTCGATCTTTTTAAGCAACACTTATCTAGGTTCTGGCTTCCTGGGTTCACTTTGGGTTTCCTTGGTATGGGAGTCACTGCAAGGTTCGTGAGAAACAGCTTCCTTGAGGCTTTGAGCTCTGACTTCGTTCAGTTCCTGAAGGCGAAGGGAGCGCCAAAAATGAGGATATACAAGCACACCCTTAAGAACGCTCTCGTCCCAATAGTAACGGTTCTTGGGCTACAGTTTGGAGGACTGCTTGGAGGTACTCCAATTACGGAGACAGTTTTCGGACTTCCCGGTATGGGTAGCTATGCTGTCCAGGCAATACAGAACCTCGACTTCCCTGTGGTAGTTGCAGTGACATTCATTTACGCCCTGATATATGTCATAACTAACTTGGTTGTTGATATACTGTATGCAGTCATAGATCCTAGGGTTAGATACTGAGAGGTGAGTTAAAATGCAAGAGGAATATAAGAAGAGCATACTAGACAAGCTTGCTGATAAATTTGTGATTGGTCTAGGTAAATTCATAAGCCTATTTAAAAGGGGTTGGATGGAAAAGAACAAATCAAGGGTTGAAGAATGGAGGTTAATGCTTTATGCGCTTAATAGGTCACCACCGGCTCTAATAGGGTTATTCCTCGTGATCCTGTTTATATTCCTTGGTATTTTCGGTCCATACCTCGCTCCCTGGAAGTACAATTTCTTTCCAACACTCTATACATCCAACTACAGTCAAGTCTATCTAGTTCCTCCGGGAAGTAAAGCGACCCTGGAGTACTACAACAATACTGTGATATCCTATCCTCTAGGGTCGGATCACTATGGCAGAGACCTCCTCAGCCTTATTCTACAAGGTGCCAGAACGAGCTTTGTAATTTCAATAATAGTCATAGCCCTGGGAGTCCCCTTAGGGATAATCCTGGGCTTGGTGGCTGGATATTACGGTGGGAAAGTTGATGAGCTTATAATGCGTATAACTGACATGTTCCTTTCATTCCCGGCCTTGATACTTGCAATAGCATTTTCTGCAGTACTCCCAGATAGGCTTCAAGCTTTAATTGCCAGTCACCCTCTCCTAGAGAAACTTGTGCTTGCGATATTTG
Source organism: Pyrococcus kukulkanii (assembly GCF_041647995.1). Taxonomy (NCBI): domain Archaea; kingdom Methanobacteriati; phylum Methanobacteriota; class Thermococci; order Thermococcales; family Thermococcaceae; genus Pyrococcus; species Pyrococcus kukulkanii. The sequence continues at coordinate 91,094 of NZ_JARRIB010000001.1, read as the reverse complement.
CTTTAGATACCAGGGAGGCAGGAAACTTAGGTAGACTCCTTGCGGTTATAGTTGCAATGATCATAGTATGGTGGCCCGGATACGCCAGAATTACAAGAGGATCAACTTTAACTGAAAGGGAAAAGTTGTATATTGAGGCGGCAAGGGCTGTAGGTTTGCCCACAAGGACTATACTCTTCAGGCATATTTTGCCAAATATTATTGGCCCAATCCTGGTGTACATAACGCTTGACTTTGGTAACGTTGTTCTTATGGAGGCTGGATTAAGCTTTCTTGGCCTCGGTGCCACACCTCCAATAGCAGATTGGGGCAGAATAGTGTACGATGGTGCCCAATACTTCCCAAGATGCTGGTGGCTTGTCTTTTATCCGGGGCTAGTAGTTCTGCTAACCGCCTTGGGATGGAACCTACTTGGTGACGGTCTGAGAGATGTCCTCGATCCAAGGACGAGAAGGAGTATAGAATTCAAAGTTAAGAAGCAAAAGGAGGGTGAGGAGGGTGCCTGAACCTATCCTCCAAGTTAGAAATCTTACCGTCCACTTTTATACTTATGCTGGAATTGTAAAAGCGATAGAGAAGGTTTCATTTGATGTATACAAAGGTGAAACATTTGCCTTAGTAGGTGAAACTGGGTGTGGAAAGAGTGTTACATCTAGAGCCCTCACCCAACTAATTGAGAGCCCAGGAAGGATTGTTGAGGGTCAAGTTTTGTATTACAGAGAAGATGGAAGTGTTGTCGACCTATTAAAGCTGAGTGAAGAGGAGATAAGGGAAATCAGAGGAAATGAAATAGCATATATCTTTCAGGATCCCCACTCCTCTTTAGACCCACTCTATACCGTTGGTTATCAGATAGCTGAAGCCATGGAGGTACATGGAAAGATTAAGAATATAAAGGAGGGCATTCAAAAGGCCGTTCAAATTCTCAAATCTGTTTTGATACCTGATCCAGAGAGGAGAGTAAATAACTATCCTCACGAGCTCTCAGGAGGAATGAAGCAGAGAGTCGTCATTGGAATTGGAGTTTCAAATAATCCGAGGATACTAATAGCTGACGAGCCAACAACGGCCTTAGATGTTACCGTTCAGGCTCAGATTCTCGAATTATTGGAGAAGATGAAGAAGGAATATAAGGCGACAATTATTTTAATTACCCACAATCTTGGAGTTGTTGCGGAGACCGCTGATAGAGTGGCTGTTATGTACGCAGGAAAAATCGTTGAAATTGGAAGTGTTGATCAGATATTCAGGAATCCCCTACATCCCTACACCCAGGGTCTGCTAAAGGCGGTACCTAATCCAATGACAAAGATAGAGAAGTTGGAGGCTATACCTGGAACAGTTCCCAATCTAATTACGCCACCTTCGGGATGTAGGTTCCATCCAAGATGTCCTAGGACTATGGAGATATGCAAACAGAAAGTACCTGAGATGAAGGAAATTGAGCCCGGTCACTTTGTTGCCTGTCATCTTTACTGAGGTGATATAAATGGGAGAGCCAGTACTTAAGGTTGAGAATCTAAAGAAATACTTCCCAGTAAGAGGGCTCCTTAGGACAGTTGGATGGGTTAAGGCTGTAGATGGGATAAGCTTTGAGATACAGAAGGGTGAGACTTTCGGTTTAGTTGGAGAAAGTGGCTGTGGTAAAACAACTACCGGAAGAACAATTCTCAGACTAATAGAACCGACTAGTGGCAAAATAATCTTTATGGGCAAGGATGTTACGAAACTAAAGGGAGAAGAGTTGAAGTGGTTTAGAAGAAAAGCCCAGATAATGTTTCAGGACCCTTATTCCTCCCTTGACCCTAGACAGACTGTATTCCAAATAATTATGGAGCCCGTTAGATTCCATGGAATCCAGGTTGATGATCCCGAGGAATTCGTGATAAAGCTACTAGAGAGCGTTGGGCTAAATGAGATGCACCTCTATCGTTACCCCCACGAATTCTCTGGTGGTCAAAGACAGAGAATAGCCTTGGCTAGATTACTGGCACTAAAACCTGAGTTCATAGTTTTGGACGAGCCTACCTCAGCTCTAGATGTTTCAGTTCAAGCTAACATCTTAAACACATTGAAAGAACTTCAGGAAAAACATGGCTTCACATATCTATTCATTAGCCACGACCTAGGTGTCGTAAAGTACATGAGCGACAAGATGGGAGTCATGTACCTGGGCAAGCTTGTTGAGGTGGGTCCTGCAGATAAGATCTTTGAAAACCCACTACACCCGTACACTCAGATGCTCTTCTCGGCTATACCGATACCAGATCCAGATATTGCTAGGGAAATGAAAAAGAAAAGGATGAAGGTTACTGGAGAGCCCCCAAGTCCAATAAATCCACCGAAGGGTTGCAGGTTCCACCCAAGATGTCCCTACGCCAAGGCAGGGCTATGTGACAAAGAAGAGCCTCCAATGGTTGAAGTTGAAAAGGATCATTACGTTGCCTGCTGGCTCTACGCTAAGGCTTAAATACTCTTTTTTTAACTTTTTTACAATGCGTGGGGAGATTATTTCAGTGTTAACTTCGGTGTTCGACGTCATTGTTGGCCTGCTGGAGATAATCATAATAGGGTTCATTGGCGTGGCATTATATAAAACGCTACTTCCCTTCCTATCTGGAAACCTTGAATTGGCGCTGGAGAATTTCCTACTTGTCTTGATTTTGCTTGAAATGTACGAGCTTCTCTCCCTTTACTTGAAGGAGCATCACGTAAGCATGAAGAGAATCGCTGAATTGGGGATAGTGGCAATAGTGAGGAAGATCATGGTAGGAAAAATGTACGACTTCAAAGTCCTTTTTGGTTTTTCGGCTGTGATATTTGTGCTTGGGTGGATATATGTTAACTTAACGAAGAACAGCTCGAATGATGATTAACTTAATAATCCCCCGAATTTAAGGTAAGATTAGATGATGAACCTTCCCCTCATCTGAGGGGGTGATGAGCACACCGGTAGGCTGAGGTGATATTATGGGCGTTCCTATTGGTGAGTTAATTCCTAAGAAGGAGATAGAGCTCGAGAGTCTATACGGCAGGAAAGTTGCCATTGATGCCCTCAACGCGATTTATCAATTCCTCTCAACGATAAGGCAGAGGGACGGTACTCCCCTCATGGATTCCAAAGGCAGGATAACTTCCCACCTCAGCGGTCTCTTCTACAGGACTATAAACCTTATGGAGGCGGGCATTAAGCCAGCTTATGTTTTTGACGGAAAACCTCCAGAGTTTAAAAAGAAGGAGCTTGAGAAGAGGAAGGAGGCAAGAGAAGAGGCAGAAGTTAAGTGGAGGGAAGCCCTTGCGAGGGGTGATATAGAGGAGGCGAGAAAGTACGCTCAGAGGGCCACTAAAGTTAACGAAATGTTGATTGAGGATGCAAAAAAGTTACTTGAGCTGATGGGCATTCCTGTTGTTCAGGCTCCAAGTGAGGGTGAAGCCCAAGCAGCTTATATGGCATCTAAGAGTCGGGTTTATGCTTCAGCGAGTCAAGATTATGACTCACTTCTATTTGGAACCCCCAGGCTGGTCAGGAACCTGACAATAACTGGAAAGAGGAAGCTCCCTGGGAGAAATGTTTACGTGGAAGTTAAGCCTGAGCTTGTTGTGCTTGATGAAGTTCTCTCCTCACTGAAGCTTACAAGGGAGAAACTCATTGAGCTGGCTATTCTCGTTGGGACGGATTACAACCCTGGAGGAATAAAGGGAATAGGGCCAAAGAAGGCATTGGAGATAGTTAGGCATTCAAAGGACCCCTTGGCCAGGTTTCAGAAGCAAAGTGAGGTTGACCTATATGCCATCAAGGAGTTCTTCCTCAATCCCCCGGTGACTGATGAGTATAAGTTGCAGTGGAAGGAACCTGATGAAGAGGGAATCCTAAAGTTCTTGTGCGATGAGCATGATTTTAGCGAAGAAAGAGTTAAAAATGGATTGGAGAGGCTTAAAAAGGCAGTGAAGGCAGGAAGACAGTCAACACTTGAGAGCTGGTTTATGAAAAGGTAACCTTGAAGTCTATAGCTATATTGTACTGCCTGGGGGCGTAGTTCCTTATTATTCTTTTGTCCAATATTTTAACATCTGCATTAAATTCTTGGGCTATCTTCCTAATGACATTAATGTGCTCACCGAAGGGGTCTTTCTCTGGCCCAAACCCATAGTAGTGGATGACTGTCCCGTCCTTCGCGCTTGTGAATGCCTCTCTCAGGAAGTCTTTGGCGGATCTTGGTAGGTTCATTATTATCCTGTCTGCCTTGACTTTTCCTGCAATTTCTCTGGCATCTCCCAGGATCGGAATGACGTTCCATGTCTTGTTCAGCCTTATATTCTCCTCCATGTATCTTATGGCCCAGGGATTTATATCGCAGGCAAAAACCACCTTCACTTTTTTTGCTAGCAATATTGAGTAGGGACCAACGCCCGCAAACATATCAAGAACAACTTCTCCACTCTTTGCCTTGTTAAATATTCTCATTCTCTCAGTTGCCAAGCGGGGGGAGAAGTAAACTTTAGTTACATCAAGCTTCAGCCTTATCCCATTTTCTCTGTGAAGGGTTTCAGTGCTATTTTCTCCTGCTATGAGAATGAGTTCCCTGACCCTATATTTTCCTTTGACTCTTCCTCCCTTCATAAATACTGCCTTAACGTTCTTGTGAACCTTTATTATAGCCTCTCCAATTTCCCTCTCGTACCCTTTAAGCTCCTCGGGTATCTCTATTATCGCTATATTTCCTATTATGTCAAAGGAGCTTGGGAGGAATTTCCGTAGGCTTTCCGGTATCTTTACTACCTCTCTGTAATTGTGAGGCTTTCTCTCTGCTTTTTCAAGCTCAATATCAACAATTTCAAATTCCTCAACTTTGGAAGTTACAGGAATGAAAATGTAATCCTCTTCGACCTTTATCCTATACCTCCTATCGAGCACGCCACGTTCAAGTAGTTTTTTTCTGACTTTCTCTCCTTCAGTCCTGGGAACTTTTACCGCTAGAACCATTCTTCGTCCCAGTGAATACTAGGTACCTCTTTATAAGTTCTTTAGCTTCTCGATACTCTCCTTCCTTTAATCCAAGCATTTTCCTAAGCCTTGCATTTTCGGCTATCATGGCCGAGAGTTGAATCGCTAAGTTCTTATTATCTAAGGCCAGTTGATAGGCTTTGAATCGAATTGAGGACCATTTACCTTCTAATTCGAAGAGTTCTTTCTCTAATCTTTCTATCTTTCCAAAATTATCATTTGAGAGTTTATTTTCAGGTTCTCCATTGCATATAGCTTTTACTACCTCAATTAGCTTGAACTCACTTTCCTCTATCATCTTCAGGATTTTTTCGGAACGTCTATAGAGACCTTCTTCCACCTACCTGCTTTGAATACGACTTTCATTTAGTTGCCTCCTTAACTTTTCATTCTCCATGTGGAGCTTAAGCCTTAGTTCCATCATTTTTACCTTGTCCCTTTCTGCTTGCATATAGAATCTTGTGAGTCTTTCATACTCTTCGGAAACTTTGTTTAGCCTATCCTCTAAGGCAGACCTCCGTTCTCTAAGAAATTTAAATTTGAGGGAAAGAAGGAGCCTCCCGAGTTTATCTTTTGACCTAAGAACTTGTTCTATCTTCTCCTTGTTGGCTCTTATCAACTCTACATCCTCTTCAGATACCCAAATCTCCATCATAACCACCTTACAAGGACATCTAAGCTTGCAAGTGCCCTGTACGTGTTCTGGAAGTTTGAAATTCCTAGCTCATAACTTCTCCTGAATCCTCCATTTGGGTTTTGCAGAGCCTTTATGAACTTGATGTGCCTTTCTATGCACGTGGCTCTCTTTCCGAGCATCTGTAGTCCTCTTAATGCGTAGAACGTTGGCTCTATGTACGGGGGCAGAGAGTTGGGAACTTCTGTGAAACCTCCCCTGTCCCCGCAGACTTCGCAGAGCTCAAAATGCACAGTATCAATTCTCTGCCCCAGGAAGTTAAGTGAGTATAATGCCTGGTAAGTCATCGTTGTCGTTGGACGCTCTACACCGAAACCATCTCTAATTTTGTATTGCATTATGAATTCTATCATTCTCTCCTTCATCTCTGGGGATGGTCTGTAACCTACGGATTCCATAGCTCTGGAGGCCCAGTAGGTTGCTTCAAGTGGTGTTGCCGTTCCAAACTCTTCGCTTCCTCCTAATCCAACCGCGAATTTTCCTTTTACTGGATTGTACTTTTTAAACAGCAGTTCCAGTTTTTCCCTGGCTAAATCCTTGGCCCCTAGGATTGCTAGGGCCTCGATGGCCATTGCAACTCCAACGGTTGCTGTCTGCATTTGAGCTGAGTTATAGAGGAACTCTATTGTCTTCTCCTTCTTTGGAACTTCTATTCCTAATAGGGTGTAGATCTTTACGGCATAGTACGTGTCATTTATGTTTGTATCGGCTAGTTGGGATACGAAGCAGTACCCTCCGTCATCGTGCCTTCTCCTCTCAACATATTCGAGCACCTTTTCTAAGTTAATAAACTCCCCTAGCTTCGAGCCCATACTCTCGCCTCCCGTAAAGCTTTCAGAACAGGCGCCATCAGCCTCCCGACGGGAGGCGGTTCGGGCTCGAAGCCCCGGGCGGGCGCCATCGCCCCAACGGAACGCCAGGATTACCTACTCCCGTTGCCGGTTTCGGTTCATCTCCTGGGTTCCGACCATTTTAAATTTCTTCAGTGTTAATTTAAAAACCTTAGTTTAATAGTGGTGAAGGGGGTTAGATGAAGATTAGAGCTATCTCAATTGATATCGATGGAACGATAACTTATCCCGACAGGAGGGTGCATGAAGAAGCATTAAAGGCAATAAGAGAGGCAGAAGCTAAGGGGATTCCAATAATGCTTGTAACGGGGAACACCGTCCAGTTTGCTGAGGCAGCAAGCATCTTATTGGGAACATCTGGTCCCGTAGTTGCCGAGGATGGTGGAGCCATCTCGTACAAAAAGAAGAGGATATTCCTAACGTCAATGGACGAGGAGTGGGTTCTGTGGAATGAGATAAGGAAGAGGTTCCCAAACGCGAGGACTACTTATACGATGCCCGATAGGAGAGCTGGACTTGTAATAATGAGAGAAACCATTGATGTTGAAACCGTAAGGAGAATTATACGAGAGCTCAACCTTAACTTAGTTGCAGTTGATTCTGGTTTTGCAATCCATGTGAAGAAGCCTTGGATAAACAAGGGAACTGGAATAGAGAAAGCCTGTGAAATCCTGGGGATAAAGCCGAAAGAAGTCGCTCATATTGGAGATGGAGAGAATGATCTGGATGCCTTTAAGGTTGTTGGTTATAGAATTGCAGTTGCTCAGGCCCCAGAGTCCCTAAAGAGAGAGGCTGACTACATAACAAAGAAAAGTTATGGAGAGGGAGGAGCAGAGGCGATAAGGCACGTACTCTCCTTGGTTTAGTGAATCTTGTATCCATGCTTTTCGCTTACTACCTTTATTGCCTCTTCGAATATGTCGAGGCCTATCTTTGCCTCTTCCTCGCTGATTATCAGTGGCGGGATGAGCCTTATTGCGCTCTTTCCACAGCCAAGTAGTGCTAGCCCTCTCTTAAGTGCTTCAACCACTATCTCGTTCCTTTCCTTTGTAGCGTACTCCTTGGTCTTCCTGTCCTTGACGAACTCGACACCCCATGCAAGTCCAAGTCCCCTGACATCTCCAATTATCTCGTACTTCTCTTTCATTTCCTCAAGCCTCTCCCTGAACAGTGGCTCGAGCTTCTGGGCGTTCTCTATCAATCCGTTCTGGAGCTCCTCAATTACAGCTAGTGCTGCAGCAGCCGCAACGGCGTTGCCTCCGAAGGTGTTACTGTGGACTCCGCTAACTCCAAAGTCAAGATCCTTCCTGAATATTGTTGCTCCTATTGGTATTCCACCACCAAGGGCCTTTGCAACGGTAACTATGTCTGGAACGACATCGAAGTGCTCAATTGCCCACATCTTTCCTGTCCTACCCATGCCCATCTGAACTTCGTCGTCAATTAGCAAGATTCCATGCTTGTCGGCTAGCTTCTTAAGCTCCTTGAAGAAGTTCTTCGGTGGGACTACGTAGCCACCCTCACCCTGAATTGGCTCGAAGAATATTCCGGCAACCTCTTCAGCTGGAACGTAGTGCTCGAATAGGTAGTCCTCAATGTACTCGATAACCCTGTTTACGAGCTCATCGGGGTGTTCGTAACCATCGATATGCCATGGATTCCTGTAGGGGTTCGGATATGGCACGTGCTCTACTCCAGGCATTGTTGGGAACATTCTGCTCCTCTGGACGGGCTTGCTGGCAGTTAGGCTCATGGTTCCATGGGTTCTTCCGTGGAATGCACCTATGAAGGCTATGAACATTTTCCTGTTCGTGGACCACTTCGCTATCTTCAAAGCTGCTTCATCGGCCTCTGTTCCACTGTTGCTAAGGAATACTTTCCTCTCGACGTCTCCTGGAGCTATTTCCACAAGTTTTTTAGCTAGCTCAACCTGGTAGGGATTGTAATAGTCGGTTCCAGCAGCGTGGAGAACTAGATCGAGTTGCTTCTTTATGGCCTCTATAACCTTGGGGTTCCTGAGACCCACGTTCATAACTCCAATTCCTGAGGAGAAGTCTAGGATTACGTTTCCGTCAACATCAATCCAGTAGACTCCTTCAGCCTTCTCGATAACGAGGAAGTACTCGTTCGGGTCATTTGTCGTCGTTGCCATGTATTTGTGGTGCTCTTCAATCACTTTCTTTGCTTTTGGCCCAGGAATCTCCTTAACATTTGGCCTAAGCTCCATTTATTCTCACCCAGGAAAGGTTGGAGAACAGACTTTTAACTTTAAGCTCGAAAATGATCATTTTTGTTCGAAAAATTTTCAGAGAAAAGGAAAGTTCACTCAATACTCTTTCCGTTCCAGCTTTCTATAAACTCCTTAGCTGAGTTTGCGGCAATTGCACCTTGGCCAACTGCCACTGCAATCTGCTTGAATACGTTGGTTATATCCCCAGCTGCAAATATGCCCGGGATCTTTGTCCTCATGTGCATGTCGACCTTTATGTATCCATACTCATCAGTAATTCCAAGGTGTTTAACGAAGTCAGTTTTTGGCTCGTAGCCGATGAATATAAAGACCCCATCAACCTTCTTCTCAAACACCTCCCCAGTCTTAACGTTCTTCAAAACAACGCCTTCCACTTTGTTTGTTCCCTTGATCTCTGTAACTACGGTATTGAGAATCGTTGGTATTCCGGCCTTTTTAAGCCTCTCTTGGAGTATCTTATCTGCCCTGAACTTGTCCCTCCTGTGAACTAGAGTAACTTTAACTCCAATGCTGTGGAGGTACAAAGCTTCCTGAAGTGCCGTGTTTCCTCCCCCAACTACGATGACTTCCTTACCGACGAATAACGGCCCATCACAGGTTGCACAGTAGCTAACTCCCCTTCCCGTGAACTCCTTTTCTCCGGGAACGTTTAATTTCCTGGGCTCAGCCCCAACCGCGATGATTATTGCCTTAGACTTGTACTCCTTCCCGTTAGCTGTCTTAACACTGAAGTGACAAGGGCCTTCATAATAGGCGCATTCGGCTGGGTCTATCCTAATAACTTCATCAAATATAACATCAACCCCATACTTCTTAACCTGCTCGTACATCCTGTTTGAGAGCTCTGAGCCGCTTATCCCTTCTGGAAATCCAGGGTAATTCTCTATTAGGTCGGTTATAGCCATGTTTCCTCCAAGATCCTTTGTTATTATTATAGTCTCTAATCCAAATCTAGCGGCGTAAATTGCAGCTGTATATCCTGCTGGTCCGGCTCCTATGATTATCACATCCCAGACCCTGCTCTCGTCAATGGTGCTTTTTGTTAACCCCCCTAAACTAAACATCCCGATTCACCTCCTTTCTCTCGCTCGCACACAATAGTTGGTGAATATTTAAAAGCATTTTGGGACATAATTGGGTATTAAAAATAGAGAGTTGTCTTACCTAAATAGATAAACAAAAGCGTTTATAATTTCGATAATCATACAAAAAATTCTGTTCTAAACCTCCAGTTCAAAAAACGCTTTTATTTATTGAGCTTTAAGACAGAAATAGGTGTGGGGAATTTTATCGTTGGGGGTGATTAAGTGAGTGAGACCGTCATAAATGAAGTCTGTCGAATAGCTGGTGAAGCTAAGTTAGTACTCTACGAGGAGGGGGGAGTTGTTCAAGATGCTTTCTTCGTTGCAACGGCCCCTGTTAGAGGGTTCGAAAAGCTCGTCGTCGGTAAGAATCCTCTCTTCGCTGTTGAAGCTGTGATGAGGATATGTGGTCTCTGTCATGCCTCTCACGGCATAGCAGCGAGTGAAGCCATTGAGAATGCAATAGGTATAACACCCCCAAGAAATGGACTTCTGATGAGGGAAGCCATTGGACTAATTAACAGGGTTCAAAGCCATATCCTTGAGTTCCTTATGGTTACTGGTGACCTCCTCGCTAAAGAGAAGAGGAACGAAGTTCTTTTCAAGCTTATGAAGTTCCATGCGAAGATAAGTGATTACCTTTTAAAGCTTGGAGGAGCAGCGACCCATCCGTCAAACCTGACCATTGGGGGAATGTTAAGTGTTCCTAAATGGAGCGTCTTTAACAACCTCAAAGCCTGCTTACCAGCCCTTATGAATGAGTGGGAAGAGCTTAGACACCTTCTCACCGATGAGGATATCCAGACAGAAGTTGCGGAAGAGTTGAGAGAAAAGAAGGTTGAGAATGAATACCTTGCAACCGGTCTCTTTTATGGGGATAGATTTAACATTGATATAAAAACCATCGAAACAATACCATACTATGAATTTAGAAAGGAGAACCAGCATTCTAAAGATTCGACAACTCTTGTGGCCTTCTACGGGGGACATAAAGTAGAAACCGGACCAAGAGCAAGGATGAAAGTTTACAGAAACTTTAGGGACTCTTCCCTTTATGGGCTCCATTTGGCCAGGATAGAGGACACAACGCTTGCCCTTTTAAGATTTGAAGAAATTTTAGAAGGAATAAAAATGAATCAGCCCTTTAGAACTGGGAATATAATTTTTGGACCTGGTAAGGGTGTTGGTGTCTATGAGGCACCGAGGGGAACATTGATACATATTGTAGAGCTTGGCGAAGAGGGTAGGGTCATGTCTCTGAAGATAATAGTTCCGACGATGTTTAACATACCAGTAATGGAAGAAATGACCAAGGGGCTGAGCGTCAAAGCAGCTGAGGCCGTAATACGCCTTTACGATCCATGTATCCCATGTACAACTCACGTCGTTAGGTTGAGGTGATTTAGATGGAGAAGCTTAGGGTTCTCCATGTTGATATTGGAGGATGTGAGGGTTGCAACGTCAGCATAATCCGTGCATATCCTAAGCTCATAGAGTTAATTGACCTAGATATATCTTATCTTAGAGACAATGGCTTCAAGTTTGATGACTACGATGTTGCTATTATAACTGGTGGAGTCTGCATGAACGAACCAAGTAAAATTGAAAAGCTCAAGGATATCAGGAAGAAGGCAGATGTCGTGATAGCTTTTGGTTCCTGTGCAGCCTTCGGTGGAATCTTACGCTTCTGCCGTGGTGGCCAAGAGCCGAGGCCGGATCATAGGAACTTTCAGCCCATAAATGCAGTGATAAACGTAGATTATTCCATTCCTGGCTGCCCACCTACACCTCAGATGCTTCAGTCCTTCTTTAAGTTCTTTATGAGTGGCAATGAAGCAAGATTGAGACTCTTCAAAGTCAGCGCAAATATAAAGAAGTTGAGTGGCTTTGACTTGCTCGATGACATCGTTCTCACGGGCCTTTGCATCGGATGTGGCGCATGTGAACTCTCTTGCCCGACAGGAGCTATAAAACTCATCGACAGGAGACCTACATTGGCTCAAGAAAGATGTATTCGATGCGGAACGTGTTATATAAGATGCCCGCGTGCTTCTCAGCTTCTCTCTATGGGGGGTGAGAAAAGATGATAGGCATAACCGATAATTTGCTCGGTAGCGTAGTGGGCGTATACCTCGCAAGGGCAAAGGATGAAGAGATACTTAAAAGGAAGGTTGCGAGTGGTGGTGCAGTTACTGCCATGCTAATCTATGCTCTTGAAAAAGGTCTTATAGATGGTGTTGTGACGGCAAAGAGAGTTAGGGGATTTGAAGGACAGGCTATTGTTGCGAGAACTAGGGAGGAGATCCTTGAGGCTGCTGGCAACAAGTGGAGTATAGTACCCTTTGCAGCAAGAGTGAAGGCTAAGATTGAAGAAGAAGATCTCAAAAAAGTGGCAGTTGTCTGCCTACCTTGTCAGGCTCAGTTCTTCGGTCAAATGAGAGAGTTCCCAATACTGGAAACAGACTTCGGGGAAAGGATAAGATATATAATAGGCCTATTTTGTACGGGAACCTTTGCCTTTGAAGCTCTCCTGAACTACTTAAGGATAAAATATAACATAAAGGCAGAGGATATAAAGAACATTACTCTCAAGGAAGGCTTCCTCGAGATACAACATGACGACTCTTTCCTTCAACTACCTCTCAAGGAGGTCTACTCTTATCTTCAGACTGGCTGCCTTGTCTGCACCGATTATACAGGAATGTGGAGCGACATATCGGCGGGCTTTATAGAAAAGGAGAAAGGCTGGACTGTTCTCATAACACGTAACATCCGTGGAGAGGAACTAGTTAAGGGGGCAGAGAGAGAGGGGTACCTTGAGGTGCGTGATGGTTCTCATGTGATGGGAGATATTCTCAGAGCAGCGAGGGAGAAACTTGCTAGGGCGCAAAAGAACATGATGAGCTTGCTTTGATCATGTTCACTTTTTCGGGTGGTTGGGTTGGGGTCAGAAAAATAAAAAAGAAGGATCCATAGAAACACAGTATTATGCTAGGAGAGATCTAGGGATATTTGCAGGGTGTGAAGGTCAGAAAGAATTTATCATTTGGTTTTAGCTTATCTAAACCCAAAGATAACATCACAGTTTTTCAGCGAGGGTATTGGGTAGATGTGTCTCTATTAATGAAGTCATTAGCCACCTAAGCGAGATGAGGTCTAGTCACAATGTGAGACGCAGTAAGACCTCCTTCAGGTTTCTCACCATTCTAAACCTAATAAAGGAGTGCTTTTTAGGTGATTCTGTGCCATAAATTATTTTTGTTTACCTTAAGAAGGCGCAGTATACAAATTGAGTTAATAAACTCTCTGATGACTCTATTTGAGCCATGCTAGATGATTATAACCTTTTGTTAAAAACTAGGCGGATAAAAAAGAGTTTTAAGCGAGAGCAGGAAACTACTCGTGAGGGACAAAAACATGCAGGGGATCATTTAAGAACTACAGTGATCAAAATAGTCCATCAATGTGGGGGTGTGATGAATGAGTGAAAAACTCGTCCCTGTAGTCTGCCCCTACTGTGGTGTGGGGTGCAGACTTTACATTAGGAGTGTTGATGGGTATCCCGTGGGCATAGAATATGCCAAGGATATTCCCGGCATTGCGAACGAGCTCGGTAAGCTCTGTCCCAAGGGTAATGCCGTCATCGAATACCTCCTAGCCAAGGATAGGCTCAAAAAGCCGCTCAAAGCCAAGGAGCATGGTAAGTTCGTTGAGATCAGCTGGAGTGAGGCGATAAGGGAGGTAGCTGAGAGACTCAAGGAGTATGCCAAAGATGATCCGAATCAGCTTATGTTCTTTGGTTCTGCGAGAACTTTCAACGAGCCTAATTATCTCATTCAGAAGCTAGCTAGAATGCTCGGCACTAACAATGTGGATCACTGTGCAAGGCTCTGCCACTCATCCACTGTTACTGGCCTTAAGGCCGTTTTTGGCGCCGGTGCAATGACTAACACCTACAAGGATATCGAAGAGGCAGATGTTATCTTCATAATCGGGCACAATTATGCTGAGACTCATCCAGTTGGTTTCCGCTACGTCCTTAAGGCTAAGGAGAGGGGTGCTAAGATTATAGTTGCTGACCCGCGCTTTACAAGAACTGCCTGGTTCGCTGATATATTCCTCCAAAACTACCCTGGAACAGATATAGCTCTACTTAACGGTCTTATCCACGTCATTATTAAGGAAAAGCTCTATGATGAGAAGTTTGTCCAGGAGAGATGCGTGGGCTTTGAGGATGTTGTTGCAGTTGTCGAGAAGTTTACACCAGAGTTCGTTGAGGAAGTGACAGGTGTCCCTGCGGAACTTATAGTTGAGGCCGCGAGAACTTTCGCAACTGCAGGAAAAGGCGTTATAACATGGGCGATGGGTCTGACTCAGCACACCCACGGGCATGATAATGTCAGACTTGCTGCTACACTTTCAGCCATATGTGGTTACCAGGGAAGGGAAGGATGTGGAGTTTCACCCATGCGTGGCCAGAATAATGTTCAAGGAGCGTGCGACCTCGGAGTCCTTCCAAACGTCTTCCCGGGTTACCAGGCAGTTACCGACCCTGAGAAGAGGAAGTTCTTCGAGGAATTCTGGGGCGTTGAGCTGAGTGGTGAGGTGGGCCTAACAGTCATCGAGGCGACCCACGCTATAGAGAAGGGTAAGGTGAAGGCCTATTACGTCATGGGTGAGAACCCAGCCATAAGCGACGCCAACATGAACCATGTTCTAAAGGCCCTTGAAAAGCTTGAGTTTATGGTTGTCCAGGACATAGTTCCGACTCCAACTATGGAATTTGCCGATATAGTTCTGCCCGCAGCTGCAATGCTCGAGAATGAAGGTTCACTAACCAATACTGAGAGACGCGTACAGTGGAGCTTCCAGGCGGCAAAGCCACCTGGAGAAGCGAGGCCAGATTGGTGGATTATAAGTGAGATCGGAAGGGCCATTGGCTTCTCCGGAAATGGAGCGAAGGGATTCGAGTACGCTGGACCGGAGGATATCCTCAGGGAAATCAATGCATGCACACCCCAGTACAGGGGCATAACACCTGAGAGGCTTAAGGCCAACTTAGCGGGAATTCACTGGCCGTGCCCAAGTGAGGATCACCCTGGAACGAGGGTTCTCTACAAAGATAGGTTCCTGACTCCAGATGGGAAGGCCCACCTCGCGGCGGTTGACTACAGAGGGCCAGCCGAAATGCCAGACGAGGAGTACCCGTTCCTGCTTACCACGGTAAGGTACGTCGGTCAATACCATACGCTCACGATGACAGGAAGGAGCAGGGCTCTCGTCAAGCGCTGGCCGGAGCCTTTAGCCGAGATACACCCGGAGGATGCCAAAAAGTTCGGCATAAAGACCGGTGACTGGATAAAGATAGAGACGAGGAGGGGCGTTTACCCGGTCAGGGCCAAGGTCACAAGGACGGTTAAGAAGGGGGTAATAGCCGTTCCGTGGCACTGGGGAGCAAACGTCCTCACCAACGATGTCCTCGATCCGGTCTCAAAGATACCGGAGACCAAGGCCTGTGCCTGCAGAATAGCGAAGATAAGCGAAGAGGAAGCGAGGGAGCTGATGAAGGCAGTTCCAAAGATTATACCCGAGTTTGAGGTCGTGAAGGGGTGATTTGAATGGCTAGGAAGACCATCTTTATCGACTTTTCAAAGTGCATTGAGTGCCGCGCCTGTGAGGTCGCCTGTGAAAGGGAGCATAACGGAAGGTCCTTCATCAACGTATTCGAGTGGCAGGAAATGGCTGCTATGGCGCTCAACTGCCGCCACTGTGAGAAGGCACCGTGTGTTGAGGTCTGTCCGACAAATGCGCTCTATCGCGACGAGGATGGTGCGGTTCTGCTGGCACCGCAGAAGTGTATCGGCTGTCTCATGTGCGGTATAGTCTGTCCCTTCGGAATACCGGAACTTGACCTCATTAATAAGATCATGATGAAATGTGACCTCTGTGCCCACAGAAGGGCTGAAGGGAAGTTGCCTGCCTGTGTTGAGACTTGTCCAACGGATGCTCTTCTCTACGGTGACTTCAACGAAATAATGAGAGAGAGAAGGAAGAAATTCACAGAGAAAGCCATCAGGCTAGCAAAGACTGCGGAACGCATCAAGCTGACTGGAGTGTGAATAATTATGGAGGAACTTTTCCTTCTTTCCTTTTTAATTCCACTGATTGGAGGTCTTTTACTGTTTACACTCGACGGTAAGAGGGCAGACTATTTCATGCTCATCACGGTCATCTTAGCAACCATCTTGAATCTTGTGGGTGCTTATGAATTCTATTCTGCGGGAATGCCATCCATCCATAAGGTTTTTGTGAGCTCCGCGAGCTTTGGCGAGGTCTATGGCCTTTTAATAGATCCGATGAGCGTGTGCGTAGGTTTGGTCGTCATAACGGCAGGTCTGCTCTTCATGCTCTATGCTAAGGACTACATGAGCCCAGACAACAAGGAACATCCAGTTTACGAGGGTAAAGGCCGCTTTTACGCTTGGATGGTTCTCTTCATAGGTGCAACGTTGGCCTTCATTTACTCCTCTTCCGTTCTTCAGCTTCTGATATTCTTTGAGCTCATGAGTCTTGCCTGTTGGGGTGTGGTTAGCTATTACAGGACGAACAAGGCCAAGAGGGCCGCTTACAAGGCGCTGATAGTTACTAACTTTGGAGCGATGATAGGCCTATACACGGCAGTTGGAATCGGCCTGACTAGGCTTCATGACCTCAGCCTGTTCGCGTACTCGGGCCTTGACGACCACCTCAAGCTTATCGTTTTCATAACGGTGATGATAGCGGCCTTCACGAAGAGCGCTCAATTCCCACTATACTCATGGCTTCCAGATGCTATGGAAGCTCCAACACCAGCAAGCGCTTTTCTCCATGGGGCGGCGATGGTTGAGATGGGCGTCTTCCTCCTCGCGAGGTTCATCCAGTTTATGCACCCAATCCCCAGGGAGGGCTTTTACGTCATGGCTGCCCTGATAATAGCCACCCAGATAATCTGCATCCTCATGTATCCGCTCCAGAGGGATGCAAAAAGACTCCTCGCATACTCGACCATAGCCGAGTCGGGCCTAATGTATGTAGCCCTCGCGACAGCTGTCCTCGGATTACAAGGCGGACTGCAGGCCTCCATCTTCCAGCTATTCAACCACGCCTACATCAAAGGCCTGGCATTTCTAACGGCCGGAACCTTCAGCTACGCCCTCGGAACGCTCGATATGAACAAAATAAGAGGCCTAATCAAAGCTCCGACAGTCGGCTACAGCTGGACCTTCGCGCTACTCGGCTTGGCAGGAGTCCCACCCTTTGGTGTCTTCTTCGGTAAGCTTGGCATACTCAGCAATGCTCAAGCGATGAGTGAGAGTGCCCTCGTTATTGCCATGTTTATCCTGCTACTCATAGACTCAGCCGTATTCCTCATGGTGTCCCTGAAGAGGATACACGGCATGGTTTTCAGCGAAGGTGATGTGAAGGTCGAGATAACGCCTCTGATGAAGGCGGTGATGATTATCTTACTCGTACTCGCGATAATAGCTCCGTACATAGCCTATCCACTCGTCATCAAGGTGAGGTGGTGAGGAATGTTCGAGTTCACTCTCACACTCTCACTCGACAGGACGGCTGTCCTATTTGTCTTCAACGTTGCGATACTCGGCTTGGCAGCAATACTCGCATCGGTGAGATACCTAGAGATTTACACCTTCAGGCCGAAGATCCCTTACTATCCAACCCTGCTAATCTTCATCGTCTCAATGCTTCTCATACCTCTCGTCCACGACTGGCTCAGCTTTCTCTTTCTCTGGGAGATAATGACGCTTGCATCCTATTTCCTCATAATCTATGACTGGCCTGAGGAGAGTGCCAAGAAGGCCGGGTGGAAGTACTTTGCAACAATGCATCTCCTTGATACCTCGCCACTGATGCTAGCTATCGCAATATACTATGCCTCCCATGGCACCTTCAACTTTGGATCTATAACTGCTCACGGGAATATTATCGTTGCTCTGTTTCTCCTTGGATTCGCGGCCAAGGCGGGTCTCTTCCCGTTCCACTTCTGGCTACCGGATGCCCATCCAGCAGCACCCAGTCCAGTCTCGGCATTGTTAAGCGGTGCAATGGTCGAACTTGCCCTATATGGAACAATAAGGGTGCTTAAAAGCGTTGGCTGGAGCACCTCAGAGTGGATAATCTATACGCTCGGAGCTATGGCGGTTCTTAGCATGCTCACTGCGATGCTCAGCTATTCTATCCAAGATGACGTCAAGAGGCTCTTTGCCTGGTCAACAATAGATAACATGGGTTGGATGTACCTGCTGATCTTAGCTGGTCTACTTGGAGTTACTGGCGTTGAAAAGAGCATTGGTTACTATGTTGTTTCCCACGGTCTGGCTAAGGCAGCAGCCTTCATCTCGACGGGAGCTCTTCTCTATGTCTTTGGAACGAGGAATCTTGATGAAGTCAGAGGAATAATGAACTCCGACCAGCTCACCGCTGGACTACTGATGACCTCAATATTTGCCCTAGAGGGTGTTCCACCCTTTAACCTTTTCCTGAGCAAGCTTGACGTCATAAGAATCCTCTTGGCAGTTAGTCCGGGTCTAGCTTACTTCGCCGCCATTGAGTGGGTGGTGGCGTTTGTTCTGTTCCTCAGGGTGATTCACACGTACATAATCAGCGACGGTAGGCCGGAACCTAAGAGGAAGCTCGCGGGAAGCATAGTGATAGCGGTGGCAATGCTCCTGCTCCTCTCGATGGTGAGCCAGTTCGTCTGCGAGTATTTATGGGTAAGGTGGTGAGGGATGATGGAGTTTTTCACTCTCACGTTAGGCCTTTATATGGCTTCGATGCTTGCAGTCCTACCCCTCAGGAACAACTATGAGAAGTCAATTCGCGTTGGGCACGGCTTCACGGCGTTGGCTTCACTGGCACTGTTGGCCTTCGTAATCGAGGCCTTACCCACCGCGGTAAGGGGAGGGGCCATCGACTTAACCCTGGTCGGAATTTCCTTCCACATTGATGGGCTCTCTTTGATACTCTGCATGGTTCTCGGCATCCTTGGGCTAGCTACCTCACTTTACTCCCCGCGCTACATGGAGTCCTACAAGAAGCTCGGAAGAGGATGGGTCTACATAATTCTCTACTCGACCTTCATGCTTTCAATGATACTCATAGTAACGGTGGCCAACTTGCTCTGGTTCGTGTTCTTCTGGGAAGTGATGACCCTAGCCTCTTACCTGCTTATGATATGGGAGCACAACGAGGATCACGTCAGGAAGGCCGGCTGGAAGTACTTCGTCACCATGCACATTACTAGCACACTGCCTCTTCTCTTGGCCCTGGCCTTGCTCTACGCCAAGACAGGTTCAGTGGAGGGCTTGGACTTCGCGAACCTGTCCAAGCTCCATCTTGGGGCAATCTACTACCTCTTGTTTCTCATAGGCTTTGGCAGCAAGGCCGGCGTTGTTCCGATTCACTTCTGGCTACCGGATGCCCATCCGATAGCCCCAAGCAACGTTTCAGCATTGATGAGCGGTGCCATGATTAAAGTTGCCGTCTACGGCCTAGTCAGGCTCACATGCTTCGTCATGAAGCCGACAGAGATTTTTGGCTACATTGTTGGGGCCATAGGTGCAATAACCTTAACCGTTGGAACGCTCTATGCCCTCAAGCAGACCGATGCCAAGAGGCTTCTCGCCTATCATAGCGTTGGTCAGATGGGTTACATCTGGCTCGGAGTAGGCACCGGAATCCTCTTCCTCGCCAAGGGCGGCGAGTGGGCAGCCTTCGGAGCGATAGCTTTGGCCGCTGGGCTTTATCACCTCCTTAATCATGCAATCTTTAAGGGTTTGCTCTTCCTCTCGGCCGGTTCCATCCTCTACAGGACGAGAAGTAAGGATCTCAACAAGCTCGCCGGACTTGCAAAGCTCATGCCAGTCACTGCGGTCTTCACTTTCGTGGCGGCAATGTCGATAGCTGGAGTTCCTCCCTTCAACGGTTTTATGAGCAAGTGGATGATATATCAAGCTACCTTCCTTTCAAGAAACATCGTCATCGTCATCTTTGGCATCTTTGCCCTCTTCATAAGCTCTGTGACCCTTGCATCTTTCCTCAAGTTCTATACGACAGCCTTCGGAGGTGAGCCCAACGAGCTGACCAAGGAGGCCAAAGAGGTTCCAATTGAGATGCTTATTGCTAAGGGTCTCTTGGCACTGTTGTGCCTTCTCTTCGGCCTGATACCCTCCACTGTAGTTCCACTGCTAGTCTCGCCCGGAAAGATCCTTAGTTGTTCTGATCTCTCGGGGTGGCTCACCATAACGCCCTCATTCATCATGATAAAGGTTCCTGGAATGCCTGCTGGAGGGGAGACGCTCTTCAAACCGCTCCTCTTCGTGATAGTCTTCGGCGTGGCTTTTACTGTGCTCTATGTGGCATTCCCGATTCGCAAGAGAATCTACAAGCCCTGGACACTCGGAGAACCCGTTCCAATAGACGCCTACAAGATGAAAGCTGGCAACTACTACGAGGCCTTCGAGGAATACATACACTTCCTCTATCGTTGGGGGAATGAACTAAGCAAGCTCGGCAGAAAGATAACAGATAGTACGAGTCACGCTTACCTCTGGCTCTGCACGAAGCTCCACGAAATATCTGGTACGATATCAAAGGCTCTAACCAACGCCGGTCTACTATATCTACGCTCTGCCAGCGAACTCTACCTCGATGAGTTCATCTTCGCACCCTTCGTCAAGATACTGTGCGGGCTTGGCCTTGTGCTCGACGAGGAAAGCAGGAAGGTCAACGCGGGCTTAACGCTGGCCTTTGTGACTTTGGCAATAATTTTAGTCTTGACACTCCTGTGAGGTGGTGAAGATGATCGAGAGGGCTATCTTTGGGATTTCCTCCCTCCTCGTAATCCTCGTCCTTCCACCTCTCCTCGACGGAATCAGCAGAAAGATCAAGGCGACAATCCAGGAGAGGCAGGGACCTCCGATCTTCCAGACCTATTATGACCTAACCAGCCTGCTCTCCATGGAGCCCACTCTTCCAACCGACAGGCTAGGCTTCATATTGGCCCCCTATGTCGCCCTTGCCGCTGTCATTTCAGCTGGAATGCTACTTCCCTATGGTAACTTCACCCCGATAGCGTTTTCCGGGGATATCTTCGTCTTCGTCTACGTGCTTGGGATATTCTCCGTTTCCCTCATGATGGCTGGCTTCCTCATGAATAACACCTACGCAAACGCTGGGGCAAATAGGGAGATGATGCTAATCCTTAGTGTCGAGCCGATACTGGGCATAGCTGTTGGAATAATGGCCTTGAGGGAAGGCACACTTAGTATCAGTAGCTTAGCCTTCAACTCAACACCCAACCTTGCGATGCTGTTAGCCCTAGCCTTCCTAGGCTACTGGGCCTACGTCGAGTGCGCCTTCATACCCTTCGACATAGCGGAGGCGGAGACGGAGATACTCGAAGGTTCGCTCGTAGAGTATAGTGGAAGGTTGCTTGGGCTATTCAAGTGGGCTCTATTAGCTAAAAGAGTTGTCTTGATATGGCTCTTCGCGAGCATGCTATTGATACCTCTCCTGAAGAACTACGTTGACGTCTCAACGCCACTTGGCGGTGCTATGATATTCATAGGACAGCTAACTCTCCTAATTATCCTCTACGCCCTGTCGGCGGTTATAGAGGCGACAACGGCGCGCATGAAGGTAATTCAAGCTCTCAGGCAGAACACCATGATATTTGTTATCGGGCTCGTTCTCTTGGTGCTCGCGTCCTTGGGGGTGGGAATGTGAGCGAGAGGGTTGGTAAAGACGCTCCCGCGGGAAGATCAAAGCCCATTGAGGGGAGGGTTGAAGTTACGCGGAAGTATCTTGACGATATCATCGAGAAATTTGGGGAGAAGATAAAGGACGTCAAGCAGGTTGCCTACAACCAATGGCTCATCACTGTCGAGAGGGAAGATTTGCCTGAGATCGTTCTCTACTTCCTCGATCATCCTGAGTGGAAGGAAACTCAGCTCTCTACAATGGTAGCGACCGACGAGAGGCCCCTGAACGGTAAGTTCAGCATCATATACTGGCTCAGCGTGAACGGAAAGGCCGGGGACTTCTACCTCGGTGTTAAGGCTTACATACCCGAGAACGAGTCATGGTTCATCTCGATAACGCCGAAGCACAGGGGCGCCAACTGGTACGAGAGGGAAGCTATGGAAATGCTGGGCCTTGAAGCGAGGGGTCATCCAGACCCGAGAAGGCTCGTCCTCCCCGATGACTGGCCGTCCTATGTTTATCCCCTCCGGAAGGACTTCCACTACTCGGACAGTCCACCTGGAGAGAAGTTCTACCCCTACAAGAAGCCCAAAGAGAACGAGTTTGTCGTTCCCTATGGGCCCTACCACGTCGCCCTCGAGGAGGCGGCCCACTTCAGGCTTTACGTCAGGGGAGAAACAATAACGGATGTTGACTACCGTGGCTTCTATGCCCATAGGGGGATAGAGAAAATAGTGGAGGGAAGGCTGACCTATGACCAGGTCTGCTTCATAGCGGAGAGGATATGCGGAATATGCGGTTGCACTCACTCAACTGCCTACTGTCAGGCCATTGAGAGGGCCGGTGAGATAGAGGTTCCTGAGAGGGCTGAATACATAAGGACAATAGTTCTCGAAATAGAGAGGCTCCACAGTCACCTCCTTCACCTCGGAATAGTCTGTCACCTCACAGGCTACGACTACGGCTTCATGAAGGCCTGGAAGATAAGGGAGCACGTCATGTGGCTGGCTGAACGCTTAACGGGCAACAGGAAAACTTACGGAATGCTCCTCATAGGAGGAGTTAGAAGAGACATTCTCGAGTACAGGCGCTCTCTCATAGAGAAAACCATCAAGAATATCAAGACTGAATTCGAGGAGTTCGTTGACGCTACAATTTCTACGAGAACCTTCGTGAAGCGCTGTGAGGAAGTTGGTGTTCTCCCCTATAAGCTCGCCAAGGAGTGGGACGTTGATGGTCCCCTTGGAAGGGCCTCGGGCAGAGACTTCGACGTCAGGAGGGATCATCCGTATGCGGCCTACAAGGATCTAGACTTCAAGGTTCCTGTTTACAAGGAGGGCGACGTCCTCGCTAGGGCCCTCCTTAGGATCGAAGAGGTCAGGGAGAGTATCTGGATCATCGAGCAGGCCCTTGACATGATGCCTGGGGGCGACATTCTGGCGGAATACAAGGATATACCTGCCTACAGGGAGGCAATAGGAGTCACCGAAGCTCCGAGGGGGGAGAACGTCCACTATGTTATGACTGGACCTGGGAATAAGCTCTATCGGTATCGCGTAAGGGCAGCGACCTACAACAACCTTCCGGCCGTTCCAGACATGATGAGAGGGTACACCATAGCCGACGCACCGCTCATAGTGGCCTCAATAGACCCATGCTACTCCTGCACTGAGAGGGTGCAGATAGTGGATGTCGAGACTGGAAAGGTAAAAGTTCTGACGCAGGCCCAGTTCAACAAGCTGTCCATAAAGGCCTCAAGGAGGGTCTGAGATGACGGTAACGCTGAAGTATCCGTTTGTAAAGCTCGAGGCCCCACCCGAATACAGGGGCATCCCGCAGATAGACCCAATGCTCTGTATTGGCTGTGGGGCTTGCATCAACGCCTGTCCACCCGATGCCATCCTTAGGATAGACGACTACGAGAAGGGAACGAGGAAGATTGTCCTCGACGTGGGAAGATGCATCCGCTGTGCTCGCTGTGAGGAAGTCTGCCCGACCGGTGCGATAAAGCTCACCAACTTCTTTGAGGCAGCATCATCCGATAGGAAGGATCACGTGGAAGTCGTTGAGCTCAGACTTGTGAGGTGCAAGAACTGCGGCAGGTACGCTGACTTTACCGTCAGGCAGGTTCAGAAGGCCCTTCAGATACTTCCGAAGAAAGTCTTGGAAGAAGACGCGCTCGAGGAAAAGATTTGGCTCTGCAGGGATTGCAGGAGAAAGGGAACAGTTGACAGGATGATAAGGGCCAGCAGGGAGGTGGTTCTATGAAGCCCAAACTCCGCTCCATATGGGTTTTCCACCTCAATACGGGCTCGTGCAACGGTTGCGACATCGAGATAATCGACGTGCTCACGCCGTTCTATGACGTCGAGCGCTTTGGAATAAAGCTAGTTGGAAGTCCGAGACATGCGCACGCGCTTCTTGTCTCTGGTCCGCTCACGAGGCAGGCCTACTACAGTGCTAAGGAGACGATAAAGGCGATGCCACCACAGCCAAGGGTGATAGTAGCCATAGGAACCTGTGCCTGTAGTGGAGGAATATTCTACAACGGCTATCCAATCTATAGAAGGCCCGAGAGCGGCAGAGAGAGTTGCGAGTACCCCCGGAAGGGAGGTATAAACGAGCTCTTGGAAGATCTCAAGGAGGAGGGAGAGCCGATAGGGCCGGTCATCTACATCCCCGGCTGCCCACCGAGGCCAGAGGAAATAATCTATGGGATAGCTCAGCTTATAGGACTCGTCGAAAAGAGGCTAAGCTATCAGGAGTACAGCGATGATACCATGAAATTTAGACTCCCAGAAGGTCCGATTGAGGAAAGGATAAGGCTAACCCTTAGGGAGAGGCTCAGGCACCTCGTCGGCTACCTAGATAGGGAAAGAATCCTGGAGGACTTCATGAAGCTCGTCGAGCAGGTAGAGAAGAGTGAGAACCCAAGAGAGGAGCTGGCAAGGCTCGTTAAAGATTATGCCGCCAAATGTGGCGATGTCAGACTGGCCTTCTGCATGGCACTACTGGAAAATGAGTATTGGAGGGTCAGGGATGCCTTGGATGCTGGTAAAGAGTTCGTATATTGGATTTAAGACCCACATAGGAGCTGGTCTTGCTCACATAGAGGGGGACTTCGAGGTGAAGGAGGTAGTCGGGGAGATAAGCCCCAAAGCAGCTCATATCCTTAGGAAGCGCTTCCCATATATCACGCTCGCTGATGCCCCTCTGATTCCCCTCGAGGAGCTGGATGAGAGGGATAGGCAACTGCTGATTAAAGCCCTTGCGGGTCTAAAGGAGGATGAAAGGCTCAAAATAGAGTGGAGGTGAAGGATTATGGCCGAGACTAAGGAAAAGGTTCTGTACGGAGTTGATATGACCTTCGAAGCGATAGCCAAGAAAGCCACGCCAAAGTTCAAGACGACACCAGGCAGGTTGCTCTTCGCTGGCTTTATGGCAGGTGCCTTCATAGCCTTTGGGTTCCTACTCGCTGTAGTTGCCGCCACGGGGTACAGTCCTAAGTTGTTCCCTGATAAGGGCAATATCTCAGCGTTCAAGTTGCTCCTCGGTGCTGTCTTCCCAGTCGGCCTCATAGCGGTCATCTTGGCTGGAGCAGATCTCTGGACGGGCAACGTGCAGTTCCTCAGTTCCGCTAAGGTCAAGGGCTACGCCGACTTCAAGTGCGTCCTCTATAACTGGTTCGGAAGCTACGGCGGGAACTTCATAGGCTCAATATTCCTCGCACTCCTAGCTGTTCCACTGACTGGCCTCTTTGGTCACGTTGGCGACCCGAACTACTTCGGCCAGGTCACGGTCAGCATAGCAACGGGCAAGGTCTCGAAGGACATACTGGCGTTGTTCTTCCTTGGTATTGGCTGTAACTGGCTCGTCAATGTGGCCATATGGCAGTCAGCAAGGGTTCAGGATGGTGCCGGTAAGATACTTGCCATCTGGTTCCCAATCTTCGCCTTCGTCGCCATAGGCTTCGAGCACGCTATAGCCAACATGTGGGCAATTCCGGCCGGCATATTCCTCAGCGACTACACCATAACCTGGAGTCAGTTCTTCCACAACCTCATACCGGTCACCTTCGGTAACGCAGTCGGCGGCTTCCTCTTCGTGGCCTTCTACTACTGGTACCTCAGCCACCCAGAGCTAACCACGGACAGAATCATCAAGGAGCTCGTTGACTTCTTCGTCGTCTTCATGGCTTTCTGGGCCGTTGCGACCCTTATCCCCGCAGGAATTGGCATAGCCCTCGACAAGGCTTTCGGGAAGGGCGCCATGTATCTCGTCCCGCTGGTGCTATCTCTCTATTACATCGTTGGTACCTTCCTTCTCTACAAGAAAACCAGGCGTGACTGACTCTTTCATTCTTTCATTTTTCATTCAGCATGAGAGGTGGTATAGATGCTCGAAGACGCGTTCATGACGCTCATGAAGCTTGTGATTCCACTGTACCTGCTGGCAATAGTTATCTACGCGGTTAGGGCCTTTAGAGGGCCAACGGTTCCAGATATAATACTTGCAGTGGACTGCATAAGCTTTGACCTAGCCGCCTTCATGGCTATCCTTGCCATTTACTTTAAGAGCGTCTTTCTGATCGGGGGAGCCATAACCCTTGCCCTCTGGGCGTACCTCCTGGACATATACGTTGCCAAACACTTGGCGAGAGGGGAGGTGGGAGCATGAGCGAGATCCTCTTCTATCTCGGAGCATTCATGATCATCATCGGTGGAATCTGTGATATTTTTGGGGCTATAGGACTACTTCGCTTCCCCAACTTCTATATCAGGCTACACGCCGCAACGGTAGGTACAATTGGCGGTGCAGTTATTCCTCTATTTGGAACATCACTCCTCGCCCTCGGGGCTGACTTTCTCCCTCACAAGTATGCGATAGCGGGAGCAAGCTTTGTCACAGGAGTTATCGTCCTCCTTGCGGCTCCGGCTGGAGCAACGGCTTTAGCCTATGCTACCCACAAGGCCAAACTCGTGAAGTGGGAGCCAAAAGTTGACGATCTTGCAGAGGTGAGAAGGAATGATTGAAGTTCACTTAATAATCCTAGCGATCGTGGCGATCCTTGGAATGGCCTTTTCATACCTCGCTGTGACCGAAAAGGATCTTCTCAAGGCCGTAGGTTACTCGGCAGCTCAGGCTGTGTCCTATGCTGTGGCCTTCTATATCCTGATGGCACCGGACGTTCTCCTAGCCTACATTGCCATCGCTGTTGGAATTTATTCAGCTCTTCTCATCTTTGTTATAAGCAAAACTGAAAGATATGAGGTGGTGTGAATGAAGCGCTTGCTTGGCCTGCTTATCCTGTTTACTGTGGTCATTGGCTTGGCACTTTATCTGAGCCTACCCACCCAGGAGAATCTTAGGAGTCTTGGCGAGTTCTATCTAAAGAACAGTTATTTTGGGAATTATTCGGCCAAGAGCCCGGAGGTTGTCACCTCAATCCTCTGGGACTATCGTGGTGTTGACACGCTCTTCGAGACTTCAGTGTTCTTCCTCGCGATAATAGGGAGCCTCACAATCTTCAGGGTGGAGATGAAGAAGAAGGAGAGAGGCGAAGCCAAGAGTTCCCTGCCTCTGCCGGTTCCAGTAGTTACCAAGTTTATCGCCACCCTCCTCCTAGCTATCTCGGCATCAATAGCACTCCACGGTCAGGTTACCCCAGGTGGTGGTTTCCAAGGTGGTGCGGCCTTAGCGGTTGCGCCGCTCCTCATAATTGCCGCATACTCTAAGTATGCACTCGAAAACAACGGCCTAGACAAGACGAAGGCGATAGTCCTCCGTTCAATAGGCCTCCTAGGTATAGTCCTTATCGCCTTAGCCCCCCTCCTCAGTGGAGGCTACGCAATGCAGAACCAGCCGATTTTTCCGGCCGAAGCTTTAGGCGTCCCCCTCGGAGGCTCGCTGGTCTACTACAACATCTTTGAGTTCCTTGCTGTGGGAGCGGGTTTCACGGCGGTGTTCCTCCTGCTTGCTATTCCTGAGGAAGAGTTCAAGAGGAAAGGGGGTGCTTATGAATGATTGCGTTTCTCTGGACTCTAACGCTACTCTCGATAATAGCCACCATGCTCATCGGCCTTTATGGGATAGCAAGGAGGCCAAGCCTCGTCAAAAAGCTCATAGCATTAACGATCTTCGGTGATGCGGTCAACCTCTTCGTGGTCGCCCTCGGCTATCGCCTGATATACCCGGTCGAGCCTCCGATCCTTCCTGAGTGGGAAAAGGGGGCGCTGAGCAACTTTATTGCTCACTCAGTTGACCCGCTCCCTCAAGCGTTGGTGATTACTGCGGTTGTCATTGGAATGGCCGTCAACGTCCTTATAGCCTTTGCGATAATCCAGATGTATCGCATCTATGGGAGCACTGACGTTAGGAATCTCAGAAGGAAGTTACCTGAAATACTAAGGGAGGGATTGTGAATGAGAGGCTTCCTACCTACGGCCCTCCTGGCATTCGTGACTTACATCATCTTCACAGGTTCAGCGACTCCTTATGACTTAGCTACCGGTGCGATCGTTGCCCTAGTTACCGGGGCCTTAATGGGGAAGTTCCTCATCAGGAGCGATGTCAAGGCCCTCAATCCGATTAGATGGCTTTGGGGGGCCATCTATTTCGTCTGGTATATGCTGGTGGCTGAAACGAAGGCTCATCTAGATGTCATGGTTAGGATAATCACTGGAAATGTTAATCCGGGCATAGTGAGGGTTCCCATCAGGGTGAAAACTGATTACGCGAAGACTCTAGTTGCCAATTCTATTACAAACACGCCGGGAACTGTTGTTGTGGACATGGATGAGAACTATCTCTATGTGAACTGGATTAACGTAACGAGTGAAGACCCGGAGAAAGCTAGGGAAAAAATCTCGGCTGACTTTGAGAAGTTCGCGAAGAGAATGTTCGAGTGAGGTGATGGAAATGAATGTCATTGGGCTCACACCCATAATCCCAATCGTCTTCGCCTTTGCACTCCCGCTAACATCAATACTCGTGAAGGGGAATAAAAAGATCATCCAGGCGTATGCTCTGCTCGGCACGGGTTTGACATTGCTCGCTACCTGCAAGCTTTTCAGGATGACTTATGCCACAGAAAAGCCGCTAATCTATACCTTCGGTGGCTGGAATGCACCAGTGGGCATAATCTACGAAGTCGACAAGATGAGCGCCCTCCTTGCTCTGGTCACAGCCGTGCTCATGTTTCTCATTGCCATTTACAGTTACCGGTACCTTGAAAGGGAAGGTAGCCTTGAATGGTACTACACACTTTATCTCGGCCTTGAAGCCGGCCTATTGGGGGTTTTACTAACAGGTGACGCCTTCAACCTCTTCGTCATGATAGAAGTCACCAGCATCGCAGCATACGCTCTTGTTATGTACTACAAGGACAGAGGCGATTCAATCTGCGCTGGTCTGAAATATGCCTTCATAGGTGCCGTTGGAACCACTATATATTTCTTGGCCCTAGGTGTCATATATTATGCCTTTGGAACCCTAAATATGGCTAACCTAAGCGCGATAATCCACGGAATAAACTTTCCGATTGCCACTGAGACCTACTATAACATAGCCGTTGCCTCCGGAATCGCCTTAGCCTTGGCCTCTTGGGCGTTTTTAATTAAGGCAGCAATAGTTCCCAACCACTTCTGGCTTCCTGAAGCTCACCCTGCAGCTCCGAGTCCTGTATCAGCGATCCTTTCAGGACTGGTCGTAAACGTCGGAATTTACTCCCTGGCAAGGTTCCTCTACACAATCTATGGCGGCCAGTTAAGTGGCCAGCTTGGTGATGTTGTTCATCTCATAGGCACGATCATCATTACCCTCGGCGCGGTTTCGGCGCTCTTCGGAGCTCTGATGATGAACGTCCAGAGGGATGTGAAGAAGCTCATAGCATACTCAACTATAATGCACATGGGCTACTTGGCCATGGCCGTGGGAATTGGAACACAGTTAGCCCTCCAGGCGGCGGTCTTTCACATGGTAAACCATGCAGTTACTAAGGCGTTGCTCTTCCTTGCCGTGGGAGTCTTCGTTCACGCGGCCGGCTCTAGAAACATTAACGACCTGGCTGGCCTAGGAAGGAAAATGCCTCTTGCAACCTTTAGTTTGGCCATAGCTTCCCTGGGTCTCGTCGGAATACCACCACTTAACATCTTCTTCAGCAAACTGCTACTGTTCAACGCCTTCATGGAGAAGAGCTTTGTTCTGGCATTGATCCTTGTACTGAGCTCGATCATAGCACTCGTTGCCTACGTCAAGGTGCTCTACGAGATATGGCTCGGAAAGCGCACGGAAGAAGTGAACGTCAAAGAGCCTATGAGCATGAGCATAATCTGTCTGTTGCTAGCTATAGTCTCCATAGCTCTCGGTTTGCTGGCCCCGTACATAATTGAGCACTATATCAACCTAGCCGTGAATCAAACTATGGATTACGAACTCTATATAAAGGCGGCGCTCGAGAGTGCAACAAAGCTAAAACTCCCCTAACCCTTCCTATTTAACCCTTGGTTAGGAAGAGAAGGTTCAAAAAAGTCTTTTATAGGCTGGGAGAAAGCTAAAATTGAAAGAAGGGAAAATTCAAGCCAAATCAGAAGAGAGGGAGTAGGGTATGCTTAACGAAGATAGATGCATTGGTTGTGGTGCATGTTCAAAGGCATGCCCTCATGGAGCCATAATTGTTCGCGAGGGACAAATAAGGATCTTGGAGTTCCACCCTGAACTCTGCAAAGACTGCGCATTTGAATGTAACACCTCTTGTCCCACGAGGGCAATTGAAGGAAGGCCCTCTTTCCAAATATTGGAGTTCGAATATGCCACCTGTGCTATGTGCGGACAGAGGCTTCCACTCACAAGGAAAGAGGCAGAATATCTTGCCCAAATACTCATAAAATCTGGTGAAAGACCCGAATTCGCGTATTTGTGTGATGAATGTAAGATAAAACTCCAGTCACGTGCATCAAAAGCCTATTATGGATATATGATCTGAGAGGTGATCCGCCGTGAAGGGTATAAGATTTGCCTTCCTATGTAGGGAGAAACCTGAACCTACTGGAAAGAAGGTGGCTGTTATTGGTGCCGGTCCAGCTGGCCTTGCAGCTACTGGCTACCTCGTTTGCCACGGACACGAGGTTCATGTTTATGACAAGCTTCCCGAACCTGGCGGTCTAATGCTTTTTGGAATACCGGAGTTCAGGATTCCCATTTATAGGGTCAGACTAGGTTACAAAGAGCTCGAAGAAGTCTTTGGCGTGAAGTTCTTCACTAGAACGAAGGTCATCTTCGGCGAAAGAAAGGATGAAGGGGATGAGTACGTCGAAAGAACCGTGAATTTTGAGGATCTTGTCAGGGATTATGATGCCGTGCTCATAGCTACAGGAACTTGGAAGTCCTGGGTGGCAAACATCGAGGGTATAAACCTGGAGGGGGTTTATCCGGCGCTTGAGTATCTATTTAAGATAAAATCTGCCAAACTCGGATATATGAACTGGACCGAAATTCCTCCGATAGAAGGGAAGAGGGTCATGGTTATAGGGGCTGGGCACACAGCTGTCGATGCCGCAATGGAGAGTCTCCTTCTTGGGGCTGACACTGTATATATGAGCTATCGCAGGACGATTAAAGAAGCTCCAGCAGGAGCATATGAGATAAACCTTCTGAGGAGCAAGGGCGTTAAATGGCTTGAACTTACAATCCCAGTAAGGATAGTAGGGGAGAACGGGAGAGTAAGAGCAATAGAGCTCCAGAAGTGTAAGCTTGGCGAACCCGATGAGACGGGAAGGAGAAAGCCAATTCCAATCGAAGGATCTAATTTCCAAGTGGAGGTTGATTATGTTGTGTGTGCAATAGGTCAGACGCCAACGCCTCCCTTCGCCGAGGATGTGGGTATAGCAGTTGACAAGAAGGGTAGGATAGTTGTTGATTCAAGACATATGACAAGTAGAGAGGGAGTTTTCGCGGCTGGAGATGTCGTTTTGGGCCCCTCAAAGGTTGGAAGGGCCGTTAAGGATGGGCTTTATGCAGCTGAAAGCATTCATAACTGGCTGAGTGGGAGGTGATGAAAATGAGAAGAAGGATTCTCCACGTTGATTATAGCCTCTGCATAGGATGTGAGACCTGCCAGTCCGTTTGTGAGTTCATCCATAACGGGAGGCCTAACATAAGGATATATTATACCGTCTCGGGTCTGCCAGTTCCAATAAGTTGTAAACACTGCGATAAAGCTCCGTGTATGGATGTTTGCCCTGCAGGGGCAATTCATCGCGATACTGATGGGGCCGTCATAATTGACCCCAAGAAGTGCATTGGTTGTCTCATGTGCCTTGCCGTCTGTCCTTTTGGCGCGCCGAGCTATGATGTGAGAATCAGGGCTGTTACCAAGTGCGACATGTGCGCCAACAGGAGAATGCTTGGAATGGAACCTGCATGTGCTGAGATGTGCCCAGCAGAGGCTATATTCTTTGGAAAGCCTGAGGAGATCGAGGACGAAATAAGGAGAAGAACGGCCGAGAAGATAGCTCGCGAAAGAATTTCTATTGGGAGCATGGAAAGTGTAGGACGGCTTCTTTAGCCTCTCTTTTTTCAACCTTTGGTTGAAAACAGCCGGTTTTATACTTCAATTTACAATTCTAAGCTTCAGAAAAGCATTTTAAAAGCTTGCGAGAATCAACCCTCAAAGTTAAAGATAAACAAAACAATATAACACTCAAGCCCAGGAGGTGTCGAGGTTGTCGTTTATCGCAGCCTTTGTTTGGTCTTATATCTTCTGGCTTGTCCTCACCGTGGGCAGTAAAGGATTACTGTGGAGTACGCAGGAACTTATAGCTGGTCTAATATTCTCGACTATCGTGGGCTACGCGACGAGGGGAATAATAGGAGATAGGGCGATAAGATTCCTAAATCCTATGAAGTGGATCCTTGCGGTAGCCTATACTCCTGTGCTTTTCTGGGGCATGGTCAAAGCAAACTTTGACGTTGCCTATAGGGTGATAACAGGAAAGATAAGGCCGGGCATAGTCAGAGTTCCAGTCAACCTTGAAAACGACGCTCAGTATGCAATTCTTAGCAATTCAATAACCCTAACGCCGGGAACCCTAACGGTGGATGCCTGTCCCGAAGAGAAGGTTCTCTACGTTCACTGGATAAATATTCCTAAAGGTCTTGAGTGGCCCGAGAACTCAGAACCTGTTTCAGGCCCATTCGAAAAATGGGCAAGGAGGTTGGGAGAATGATATTCTTTTACGCTGCACTCCTAGTGGGAGTAGCGGCTCTCTTGGCTGTGGCTAGACTCATCCTTGGCCCTAGCGTTCCAGACAGGGTCGTGGCCCTTGACACGCTCAACACCTTAGTAGTTGCTGCGATGGTTCTCTTAGGAGCTGCTTACAGCAGAACCATTTACATCGACATAGCTATTGTTTATGCCTTGCTAAGTTATATTGGAACGCTAGTTATAGCTAGATACCTCCAGGGGGGATTAATGTGATAGAGTACGTGATCTATAGTTTCCTCACAATTAGCATTGTCTTTAATTTCCTAGGGAGCATAGCACTTCACCGCTTTCCTGACGTCTACACAAGGCTTCATGGAGCGACGAAGTGCACCACCTTTGGCACGATATTTGCTGTTCTGGCCGTCGTTGTCCATGCTCTTGACATGCTTCATAGAACGGGGAATCCTAAGTACCTTCAGATGGCCTTTCACAGTGTCGTTGCCCTTATAGCTCTCCTACTAACGAATCCAACAGGTGCTCACGCCATCGCTAAGGCGGCCCACTTGAGTGGATATTTGCCGAAGAGGGCTGTTGTTGATGCATACCTCTTGAAGAGGAAGGAGGGGGAGAAAAATGAACCCTGCAACTCTTGACATGATAATCCAGGTGATAATATTGGTAAGTATTATAGTGACCTCTGTCCTCATCATAACCCTTCGCGATCTCCTCTCGGCTGCTCTCGCCTCAGCTGCCATGAGCTTACTCCTCAGTCTTGAGTTCTATATGCTTCACGCTCCTGACGTAGCTATAGCTGAGGCTGCTGTTGGTGCGGGTGTCGTTACGGCTGTTGTGGTTTATGCGATAGCCAAGACGGAAAGATGGGAGCGTGAGGCCCCATGAAGAAGGCACTGGCATTTCTCTCGTTACTCGTGATCTTTGCGGCTCTTCTTCTTGCGACACATCCTGATTATGGGATAAAGTTTGGCCTTAGTGGCAAGGACTGGCTCAAGTATCGCTACACTGATCAATACTACATAGAGCACGGTATTGAAGAGGTTGGAGGAACAAACATCGTAACTGACATAGTATTTGACTATCGTGGCTATGATACGCTTGGTGAAGCCACGGTTCTGTTCACGGCCATAGCTGGTGCCATAGCACTGTTAAGACCCTGGAGGAGGGATGAGAATGAATGACATGGGACTCATTGTAAGGACGCTTGCGAGGGCTACAATACCTCTTATAGGGATATTCGGAGCTTACATTGTTTCACACGGCCATCTTACACCTGGTGGTGGTTTCCAGGGGGGAGCTACAATAGCTGGAGCTGGAATACTCTTCCTTATCGCCTTTGGTCTTGAGGAGGCTAAGAAGAGGATAAATAAGAACCTGTATTCTGCCCTCGAGGGAATCGGTGGGCTTGTGTTCCTTGGGGCGGCAATGCTTGGTCTGAGTGTAGCCTTCTTCTACAACCTCCTCTGGCATAAAGGACCTATCCTCAACGGTCATCCTGGATCTCTCCTCTCGGCAGGTTACCTCCCGATAATGAACCTTGCCGTTGGTCTAAAGGTGTTCACAGGCCTTGTTTCAGCACTCATGGCAATAGCCCTCTACAGGAGGTGGCAGAAGTGATAGCCCTTCAATATCTCACAGCCTTAATAATGATAGCCCTCGGAATATATGCCTTCCTATACAAGCGCAACCTTATCAAGCTGATACTTGCTCTGGATCTCATTGACTCGGGAATTCACCTCCTTCTCATCAGCGAAGGATACAGGATGGAAAATGGCCTCCCACCAACCGCCCCAGTCTATACTGGATATGAAGGCGGGGCAATGGTTGCGCCGATTCCTCAGGCATTAGTTCTGACGAGCATAGTCATTGGAGTTTGTGTCCTTTCCTTGGCTGTTGCATTGGCTATTAACGCTTATAGACACTACGGAACGCTTGATGTAACAAAGCTCAGGAGGTTGAGGGGATGACGTGGTTACCGTTCCTAATAATCATTCCGTTATTTGGAGCATTTTCAATGCCAATCGTGAGCTTGCTAAAGGGAAAGGCTAAGGAGGTATGGGCCACAATAGTGAGCTTTGCCACCCTTATGGTTGGCATTCAAGTGTTTAGGGAGGTATGGAGCAAGGGGACGCTTCTCTATACACTAGGGGCTAGGAACCCCTTCGGCAAGGCAGATTTCCCGATTAGGATCGTTTGGGAGGTTGATAAGTTCGGGGCGATAATGGTTCTCATAATAACGTTTGTGAGCTTTCTCGCGGTTCTATACTCAATAGAATACATGAAGCATGACACGGGTCTTGAGAAGTTTTACACCTTAATCCTAATACTTGAACTTGGGATGCTTGGCATAGTGATAACAGGAGATATATTTAATTTCTACGTATTCCTTGAAATAATGAGCATAGCCAGTTATGCCTTAGTCGCCTTCAGGAACGACACTTGGGAGGCCATTGAAGCAGGCATAAAGTATATGTTCGTAGGTTCCCTCGCCAGCTCCTTCATTCTGCTTGGTGTAGCACTTCTCTATGGTCAGTATGGAACGCTAACCATGGGCTACTTGGCCGTCAAGATGGCTGAGAATCCAACAATAGTTGCCAAGGTAGCCTTAGCTTTATTCCTTGGGGGGCTGTTGTTCAAGAGTGGTGCCTCCCCAGTTCACATGTGGCTTGCAGATGCCCACCCAGCTGCTCCGAGCTCGATCTCAGCAATGCTTTCAGGTCTCGTGATTAAGGCCGGTGGAGTATATGCAATGGCAAGGATAATCTTCAGCGTATTCTGGCCAGCCCTCAATCCGGTAACCGTTGGATGGATAATAATATTCTTTGCTTGCATAACGCTCATAGTAGGAAACGCCATGGCAGTTGTGCAGGAAGACATGAAAAGGTTACTTGCATATTCATCGGTGGGTCAGATAGGTTACATCCTCCTCGGTTTGGGTATAGGAATAGTCGCTTATGGGACAAAAATTGGAGAGATTGCCCTGGCTGGAGCAATTTATCACGTGGTTAACCATGCGATAATGAAAGCCCTTCTCTTCCTTGTTGCTGGAGCAATAATCCATGAAATTGGAACAAGGAACCTCAACGAACTGAGCGGACTGGCAAAGACAATGCCGAAAACCTCATTTGCATTCCTAATTGGTGCTGCAGCAATAGTTGGTATGCCACCACTAAACGGCTTCGCGAGTAAGTGGTTGATCTACGAGAGCTCAGCATTGTTCAATCCAATACTTGGTGCTATAGCAATAATAGGAACTGCATTCTGTACCGCGGCTTACGTAAGAGTCCTCTTCACGTTCTTTGGAAGGCCAAGCGAGAAGGTACTCAACGCCAAGGATCCTGGAATTTCAATGTTGCTTCCCATGCTCATCCTAGTATTGGCAATAATAGTTATGGGACTTTTCCCATGGCAGATAAGTGACAAGTTTATGATTCCTGCAGCGAGAGGTCTTTGGGATGTTCTCGGTTATGTTGCAACCCTGATGGGAGGTGGTTAAAGTGTTTGGTTATTGGGATGCCCTTTACTTCGTCCTCGTCTTTATCATCGGTCTAATCCTTGCCTACCTCCTTGAGAGATGGGCAAAAAGTGCTGGAATGGGCACAAGGGAAGTTGGGGATGGTACAAAGATATTCATAAGCGGTGAAGATCCGGAGAAGACAATTCCAGGATTTGAGCACCTTGAAGGCTTCCATACAGGAAAGAACACCATGTGGGGTCTAATAAATGGAGCAAAGAGGTTCTTTGCTACCCTTAGGGCCGACCATACTGGATTGCTAACGGACTACGTTAGTTACCTCCTAATGACCACGGCATTCATACTTGTCGTGATACTGCTTAGGGGGTGAGGAAATGACGATTAAGGTTCCCGCCGATCAAGGTAATTCGCAGGAAAGGAAGAGGCTTGAAAAGAGAATTGCACAACTCTGCAGGTTCATTGGGAAATCCCCCTGGGTATTCCACGTAAACAGCGGAAGCTGTAACGGGTGTGATATCGAGATAATTGCCGCTTTAACTCCGCGATACGATGCTGAGAGGTTTGGAGTAAAGCTCGTAGGGAGCCCCAGGCATGCAGATATTTTGATAGTCACCGGACCAGTCACAAATCAGAGTTTGGAAAGGGTAAAGCTCGTGTACGAGCAAACTCCTGACCCAAAGGTGGTAATTGCAGTAGGAGCTTGCCCAACGGGTGGGAGTGTTTTCTACGAGAGTCCATTTACAAATGCCCCCCTTGATAACGTCATTCCAGTAGACGTCTTCGTTCCAGGATGTCCACCTAGGCCAGAAGCAATACTTTATGGCGTTGTTTTGGCTCTGGAAAAGCTTGCGAAGATGGTTAAGGGAGAGGTACCTCCTGAGGAGGGAGGAGGATGAGCAAGGAGGAAGAGTTCGTTGAAATAGTCAAACAGAAGTTTCCTGATGTTAGTGTTGTAATCAAGGAGAATAAGTGGGGTAGAAAGAGAGTGTGGATAAATGTACCTAGGGAGAGTTTTAGGGACTTCATGAAGTTCCTGAGGGAGTATGATGAGGATGCCCACTATTCTATAGCTATAGGGGAAGACGTTGGCGAGGCGATAGATTTCAGCATTCACTTCCTACTAAAGTACGAAGATGCTCCGGCCATTTCATTGATAGTTAAGACAAGCGTTCCCAAAGATGATCCGGTGCTTCCCGACATAAGTGACATATTCCCAATCTCCCTCCAGTTCGAGAGGGAAGTCATGGAGATGATAGGAATAGACTTTGAAAATGCTCCTGACAAGAGAAGGTTATTCCTCCCCGACGACTTCCCAGAGGGTATCTATCCTCTAAGGCTTGACGACAAGGGAATTCCAGAGGAGATGGTGAAGAACGCTGGTCATCCTTACCTATTGAGGAGGGGTGAGTGATGACGAAGAAAGTTGAATACTGGGTTAAGATTCCATTCGGCCCAATTCATCCTGGACTTGAGGAGCCTGAGAAGTTCATTCTAACGCTCGACGGTGAGAGGATAGTTAGCGTTGACGTTAAGCTCGGCTATAACCTTAGAGGCATTCAATGGATAGCAATGAGAAGGAACTACGTTCAGATTATGTACCTGGCTGAAAGGATTTGTGGAATATGCTCATTTTCACATAATCACACGTACGTTAGAGCAGTTGAGGAGATGGCCGGAATAGAAGTTCCAGAGAGGGCGGAGTACATAAGGGTTATTATAGGTGAACTTGAGAGAATACACTCTCATCTTCTTAATCTAGGTGTCGTTGGGCATGACATAGGCTACGATACCGTCCTTCACTTAACTTGGCTGGCTAGAGAAAAGGTCATGGACGTGCTCGAGGCGATAACGGGAAACAGGGTTAACTATTCGATGATGACCATTGGTGGCGTTAGAAGGGACATAGAGGAGAAGCATAAGAGATTGTTGCTGGAGATGATCAAGTACTACCGAGAAGTACTTCCCCAAATTGAAGATGTGTTCTTGCATGACTCAACCATTGAGGCTAGATTGAGGGACTCGGCTATAATTCCTAGGAAACTCGCAATTGAGATGGGAGCAGTCGGCCCCACTGGTAGAGGTTCGGGAGTTAAGGATGATGCAAGATGGAGCGAGAGATTGGGAGTTTATCCTGATCTTGGAATCAAGCCAGTAATGCCTGAAGATGTCACAGGGGAAAAGGCCAGGGGAGATATATATGATAGGATGGCCGTTAGAATAGGCGAATTGTGGCAGAGCCTCGAGCTGATAGAGCATGCTCTCGATCAGATGCCTGAGGGTAAGATAAAGACTTTCCCAAAGGACAATGTCCTAGTGGCGAAGTTAAAGATCCTTGGAGATGGGGAGGGCATAGGAAGATATGAGGCCCCGAGAGGTGAGCTTGTCCACTACGTTAAGGGCAAGAAGGGAAGGGACGGTCCAGTAAGGTGGAAGATGAGAGAGCCAACGTTTCCGAATATCTTCGCTATAGCTAAAGGATTAGAAGGTAACCAGCTAGCTGATGCCGTCGTTGCAATTGCATCGATAGATCCCTGCCTTAGCTGTACCGATAGAGTTGCTGTGATAAAGGATGGGAAGAAGTTCATACTGACAGAGAAAGATCTTCTAAGGCTTTCTATAAAGAAGACAAGAGAAATAAATCCCGATATTAAGGGAGATCCAACTCCCGCGGGAGTTGGATGCTCTAGGGGGGTGCTGCTATGAAGTTAATTTATGCTATCCTAGGCTTAGTTGCCCTTTACATTTACGTCTCCATAATGTCCTTACTGTTCGCGGGAATTGATAGAAAGCTAGTTGCGAGAATGCAGAGGAGAATAGGACCACCAATACTGCAGCCTTTCTATGACTTCCTAAAGCTCGTTAGCAAGGAAACCATAATTCCAAATACTGCAAATTTCATGTTTAGAGCTGCTCCATTGCTTATGCTTGCAACGACGATAGCCTTGTTAGCCTACACTCCCTTGGGCTTTGCCCCCATCTTTGCAACCAAGGGTGATATCATCGTGTTTATTTACTTACTAACTCTCGCCGACTTCTTCCTTATAGTTGGTGTTATGAGCTCTGGAAGCCCCTACGGTAGGATAGGTGCATCTAGAGAAGTGGCAATGCTTGTTTCAAGGGAGCCAGCAATGATGCTTGGAGTTTTCACCGTGATGTGGGGAATCTCAAAGCTTGGAGTTCAGAAGCCCTTCAGCCTTTCAAGCTTATATGAGCATAATATCTGGGAATTAGGTCCAATGGCTTGGGTGGCTGGGGCAATACTAATTTACGTCTTTATGGCATGGCTGGCAAGTGAGATAGAGGCAGGATTCTTCAACATTCCAGAAGCTGAGCAGGAAATTGCCGAGGGAACCCTTGTTGAGTACAGTGGTAGGTACTTGGCGATAATAAAGCTTGCCGAATCAATGAAGGAGTTTATAGCAGCCTCACTCGTAGTTGCAGTATTGTTCCCATGGCAACTTGACATGCCTGGGATTCAGGGTTACATAGCCAACCTACTCATCCACACCCTAAAGGTATTCATAGTCCTCTTCGTTGCAAAAACTATCTTTAGAACCGTTACTGGTAGGCTGAAGATTAGCCAAGCAGTGAACTTGCTATGGACTAGAGTGTTTGCCGCTAGTGTTATCGGAGCCCTAATCCTTGCAATGGGGGTGAGCCTATGATTAGACTTCCTCTCTTATCTACTGTCATTAAGAACCTCTTCAAGAAACCAGCGACAAACCCTTTCCCTAAGACGGAGCCCGTGCCAGTTCCTGAGAACTTTAGGGGGAAAATAATATACAATGTCGACAAGTGCGTTGGCTGTAGGATGTGCGTCACTGTATGTCCCGCAGGAGTCTTCGTGTACCTTCCAGAGATAAGGAAAGTAACCCTATGGACAGGGAGGTGTGTGTTCTGCAAGCAGTGCGTTGATGTCTGTCCGACAAATGCGCTCCAAATGAGTGACGAGTTCCTCCTTGCGAGCTACGACAAGTATGATTCAAAATTCATCTATGTAACTCCGGAAGAAGCTGAAGAAATCAAGAAGAAGCAGGCGGAATTGAAGAAGGCTAAGGAACAAGCTAAGGGTAAGAAGGGTCAGTGAACCGGTCTTCATCACCGTTCAGGTCAGGGAGTTTTCATCATTCAAAATATTATAAACCCCTCCCCTCTTTTAATTCTTGATGTTTAATATAATAGTCAGGGCAAGAAAAGATGCAAAGGCAATTCAGTACATCAATGAGAGAAACTATGGAGGGTACTTGAGAGTTTCGAGCTTAGGTGGAGGGAGGAGGTTTGAAGAAGTAGAGGATAACCTCCACGATGCATTAAGCGATCCATACATCCCGATACTACTTTTTGGAGAGAAGGAAAAGGAGTTAGCGAAAGATATCGCAAATGAGCTAGAAGGGCCCTATTTCATCAGAGTTCTCAGAACGAAGAGAGTTAGAAACATGAGGGTTGATGAGCTGTACTCTCATATTGAGGAGATAAAGGCTAGATTTAGGCTGGGTGTTGCTTGGGATGCTGATCACTATATTTTTACCCCTAATAATCCGCTTGGCTTGGAAATAAATCCAGATTATGACCTCTACTTTGCAATGGGAGAGGATTTCCGAAAGAATATGGTTGATCTGCTGGGTCTTGATCCCGGAGATGTATCTTTGGTTCTGAGAAAAACTATGAACATTGAGGAGTACTATTCGGGTCCAAATAAAATAGCGGAAATAAGCAAGGTTCTTGGCCAACCCACTGAGATTAAGTGGAGAGCACCTGCACTTGAAGAAGTTTCCCTTAAGGAAACTATCAAAGCAAATGAAAATTATATTAATGCTTTTGAAAAAGCAAGCATATCTTTTCTCAGGAACTTTGCCGACAGAACTGCAGTAGTGCCATGGAGCGGTGGAAAAGATTCCACTGCGACTTTAATATTGGCCAGTAAAGTGTTCGATGAAGTCACCGCTATCTATGTGAGAATGGAATATGAAATGCCCTTAACAGATGAATACGTTGAGGAAGTAGCCAAAAAGCTTGGAATAAATCTTGTGAAAGTCAACGTTCCCATGCCCATTCATAAGTATGGCTTACCAACCCACACCAATAGATGGTGCACAAAGATGAAGGTCGAGGCTCTCTATAATGCTGTAAGGGAAATTGAGAATCCAATACTTATCGTAGGAGACAGGGATGCTGAGAGTGCCAAGAGAAGGCTTAAACCTCCTGTTGTAACTAGGAAAACCCCCTTAGGGGAGATAACAGAGGTAATGCCAATTAAGTTCTGGAGCGGAGCAATGGTTCAGCTATACATCCTTATGAATGGGTTTGAGTTACATCCCTTATATTACCAGGGGTTCTACAGGTTGGGTTGTACGATATGTCCAAGTTTGGCCCAGTGGGAGATAGATCTGCTTAGTAAGCTTGGATACCTTCCAAAATTTATGAAAGAAGGGAAAATCAACGACGCCTAAAGATTGCTACTAGCACTCCTATCAGCACCATTATTGCGGGTCCGCATATTCTTGTAGAGGTAGGTTGTGTAATAGTTTCCGTTTTTGTTATTGTTATTGTTGTAGTTACCTCCGTGCTATTTTGGCCTATTGGTGAGGATATCGTTGGGGTACTTGAACTTTCACCACTGGATTTCCAACCCAAGAAGACCATTGCAGTTTCCTTTGCATACTGGTAAAATATCATTGCTGTTATGATGTCCTGTAGGTCTCCTTTGGCTTCATAGCTCTCCGCGAACTCATAGTATGCCATTGATAAGAGTGGTACCGTTCCTCCCTCCTCAGCTAATCCTATTGCGATTTTTGCATCTTCTTTCATCATTTTAAGCTTATCCCTTAGAACACTAATGTTCTCAATTCCTATCGTGTCAAGTATAACTTCTCCTCTTATCCTTGCCTCCATTGCCGAAAACAGTGCTGCTGAGTATTTCCCATCTTCATAGTACTGTTCTCCCTTGTTTAAAGTATCCACAAGATCCTGAAGGTTTTGTTGGCCAAACATAGAGGTTATATATGTAACTATAAGCCTTGCATTGTCAAGCTGATTTCTAGCGGCTTTCTTTATTGCTTCTCTTGAGATGGTTTCTCCTTTTGCGTATCTTTCCCCTAATTGGGCCCACAATTTGGCAGTTTTAGCTCTTTCATAAGCGTAAGCTACATTGCCAATTGCATCCCAATAGTCTTGTTTGTAATATGCTGCTTGCGCTTCCTTTAGATACTCTTTAGCATCCTCAATTCTTG
This sequence comes from Pyrococcus kukulkanii, assembly GCF_041647995.1. Taxonomy (NCBI): domain Archaea; kingdom Methanobacteriati; phylum Methanobacteriota; class Thermococci; order Thermococcales; family Thermococcaceae; genus Pyrococcus; species Pyrococcus kukulkanii. The sequence goes on along the minus strand of NZ_JARRIB010000001.1, from coordinate 48,525 downwards.
TTTCACTGGCTGCCACTGCTTGTAACATTGTAACTCCTCTTATTGTGAGATTAGAAACGTAAGTTTCAATCCCATCAATTTCCTTCTTTGCCTCAAGGAATATATCCTCAAGATCCCTTCCTTCATAAACATCTATATACCAATCAACATGTCTTATAATTATCCTCGCTTGGAAGTCAAGACTCATTGCTGTGTAGTATTTTCCATTATTTAAAGCATCTTTCGCACTTTGAAGGGTTCTATATGCACTGTCAAGAGCTGTTTTAAGGTAATTGTATGTTGAATAACTAACTTCACTATTCTTCAGCTTCTCACTTATATTCTCGTAGTACTTAAGGGTATCTTCATAATCCTGCTTTGCATCTCTTTCCAGGAAACTAGTACTTATTAGAATCTGCCCCTTAGGCTTGGGCCTTTCAAGCTTGTGACCTGTGAAGTAGTAGATTGCATCGTAAATATCCCTCACTTCTATTACCTTCAATCCCCATCTTTCTTCTGCATATTTTGCTACATCTACCTTCTTTTGGGTTGTAGTTATCTGAGTAATAGGTCCAATTTGTTTCCTCTGGGTCTCCATTACAACTTGGATTCTTTGGCCTTCTGGAATTAAAAATATTCTTGCTCCTGCTTGGTGTGCTGCTGATGCTTTTTCTAATATTCCTCCTACTGGACCAATACTTCCATCCGGATTTATCATTCCTGTCATCATGACGTCGCTTTTAAGTTCCCATCCCATAAGGGCTGCAATGATCCCTACTGTCATGGTACCTCCGGCCGATGGGCCTCCAATTATGGGAGAGTCTGCCTTTACTTGGATGAAAACATCGTACTTGCTCATATCTATTCCTAGGATTCTGCCTGCTACTTCAGCTGCGAGCCTTGCTGATGCCTGCATGTCAACTTCCGTTAAGGGCCATGTCTCAACGTACACATGCCCACTCCCTGGAGCCACCGTAATTACAAATTCAGTTGGCACTCCTATCATTTCTCCAGTAGAGGTCATTGAAACTGCAGGAGCTTTTAAAACTACAGTTCGCCCTTCCAAAGGACACTGGGCAAGAGTTAATTTGGAAAGAAGAACCAACATAACGAAAAGGAGCATTACAACCTTTTTCTTCATTTTCAGCCACCGAAAAAATAGGAATAAAGTGGGATATATACGAGTTTCGCTTAAATATTAACTTTTGGAAGCCAAGATTCTGCCAAGTCTCCAGCTATAGGGAACTTGAACTTCTCTCCTTGATACGCCTTTATTATTCCGAGTATCCAAGCTATTAAAGCAACTACTGTTACTACCGTATTAAAAACCCACCCAATAATTGGGATTACTCTGAAGACGGCTCCTAAAAGTATCAAGCCCAGGAACGTTATCGTTGATTGGAGGGCGTGAAATCTCACAAACTCGCTCTCTTTTTCTAGGGCTAGGATTATTATACCCGTGATGAAGATCCCAACGTAACTCAGGGCTGCCTCAACGTTCTCTTCTAGATCCAATGATGTTTTGCTGCTCATGGTTATTCCCTCCTTATGAGAGTTTTAGATTTACTTAAAAATGCTTTTACAGAAATTTTCATGGTGGTAAAAATGCTCCATCATGTTAAGCTTATCTACGCAACGAAAAGCAGAAAGCTAGTTGGAAAGAAAATAGTCCTCGCAATTCCTGGGAGCATAGCTGCAGTTGAATGTGTGAAACTTGCCAGGGAGTTGATAAGACATGGAGCTGAGGTTCATGCGGTAATGAGCGAGAGTGCCACAAAAATAATCCACCCCTATGCTATGGAATTTGCAACAGGAAATCCAGTTGTAACTGAAATTACGGGGTTTATAGAGCATGTTGAGTTGGCAGGAGAGCATGAGAATAAGGCCGACCTAATTTTAGTGTGCCCTGCAACGGCCAACACCATTAGTAAGATCGCCTGCGGAATAGACGATACTCCCGTGACTACAGTTGTTACAACTGCATTCCCACATATCCCAATAATGATAGCTCCTGCAATGCACGAGAGCATGTACAGGCATCCAATAGTTAGGGAAAACATTGAAAAGCTGAAAAGGCTTGGCGTGGAGTTCATAGGCCCCAGGATAGAAGAAGGGAAGGCAAAAGTTGCGACAGTTGATGAAATAGTATATAGAGTGATAAGGAAGTTGCATCCGAAAACCCTGAAAGGGAAGCGTGTTCTCGTTACTGCTGGGGCTACTCGCGAATACTTAGATCCAATAAGGTTCATAACTAATGCTAGTAGTGGAAAGATGGGAGTTGCTTTAGCGGAGGAGGCGGACTTTAGAGGGGCGGAGGTCACGCTAATAAAAACAAAGGGTAGTGTTCCCAGCTTCGTGGAGAATCAGATAGAAGTTGAAACGGTTGAGGAAATGCTTAACGTAATAGAAGGAGAGCTATCAAAGAAGAAGTATGATGTCGTGATAATGGCTGCAGCTGTAAGCGATTTCAGACCTAAGGTAAAGGCCCAGGAAAAGATAAAGAGCGGTCAGAGGATTGTACTTGAACTTGAGCCCACTCCAAAAATAATAGATAGGATAAAAGAAATTCAGCCAGATGTGTTTCTAGTTGGCTTTAAGGCTGAAACATCCATGGATAGGTTAGTGAACGAGGCAAAGAGACAGATAGAGAGGGCTAAGAGTGACATGGTCATTGGGAATACGCTAGAAGCTTTCGGGAGCGAAGAAAACAAGGTCGTTATTGTAACAAAAGATGAAATTAAAAACCTGCCAAAGATGAAGAAGAGGGAGCTTGCGGAAAAAATATGGGACGAAATAGAGAGGTTACTCTGAATTCTTTTCTTCTTTCTTTGGTGGAGTTTGTGTCTTTGGCTTTGGTGGCCTTATTCCATATCCAACGATCTTGAACTTGAACGTTTCACCGTTCCTGAGGTAGTAAGTTACTTCGCCGGTCTCTTCATTGAAGTATATTTTTTCCACTGGAAATCTCCAATCCTTGAATTCTTCTTGTATTTCCTTGAACTTGTCCGGATGTATTGGAACCCAATCGTAAAGGACTAGCTCCTCCTCTTCTCCAGTGGTCGTTAATATGTAGCTCTCTATGAATCCCAGCGCCCCAGTTGGACACACATCAACACAGAACTGGCAGAAGGTGCACCTCCCATAGTCTATCTTTGGATGTGGTCTCTTCTCCATCTTACCATCAACCTCTATCCACGTCATCTCTATTGCCCTAGCTGGACATATCTGACCGCAGAAGTTACACCCAACGCACTTTTTCCAGTCTAAAGTGTGGAATCCCCTGTACTTTGGAGCGGGTTCAATTTTTTCGTAAGGTATCTTTATCGTAACCGGTTTTTTGAAGATGTATTTAAGGCCAAGCCAGGGTTTAATGAATGAGGGGCTCTTTTTGACCTTATCTTCTCCAACAACTTTCGCGGGCATGAGCATCACCTGTCTATATCAGGTGGACAGTTGTCAAGGCTCATTAATATAATGGGGACGTCGGCTATTCTCGCTCCAACTAACAGCTGTTCCAACACCCTTATTCCATGAGCAATGCTCGGTCCCCTCACGTGAACTCTGTAGGGTTTATTCCCCCCATCGCTGACAATGTAGGCTCCGAAATCCCCCTTTGTTGATTCCACGTGAGCGAAGGCATCTCCTGCCGGAACCTTGAACCTTGGCAGATTCTTCAACCTGGGGTCTTCAACCTTATATGAACCACTTGGCGGGCCCATTTCAAGCAGTTGCTCCAGGATGTAGAGATCCTGCTCAAGCTCGTACCTTCTTACGAGTGCTCTGGCTAGCGCATCCCCTTCCTTGAGCGTTGGAACTTCAAAGTCGAGCTCTGGGTAGAAGAGGTAGGGATCATCCTTTCTCACGTCGTAAGCAACTCCAGTTGCTCTCAAATTTGGCCCGGTAACTCCCTCTGCTAATGCGAACTTCTTGTCCATGACTCCTATTCCTTCCATTCTCTTATAGGTTATGTAGTTCTCGAATACGAGGTTGTCAAAGTCCGGTAACTTTGACCTTATGTACTCAACGGTGTCTTTTAGTTGTCTTAGCCACTTATCCCCAGGGATATCCCTTCTAACTCCTCCCGGAATCGTGTAAATATGGTAGACTCTGGCTCCCGTCAACTCTTCGAAGAGCCTCATGAGTCTCTCCCTATATGCAGCGGCCCACTGTCCTGCGGTGTAAACACCTAACTTAAAACTTAGCCCCATTATCCAGAAGAGGTAAGCTGAGACCCTCGCCATTTCTAAAACTACAGTCCTTATCCACTGAGCCCTTTCTGGAACTTCCCAGCCAATGATTTCATCGACGGCCATTGAGTATATCGCCTCGGGAACATCGGACTCTGGGACACAGATCCTAAGAAGTAGTGCTATGTTCGTGTACCAGGGCCTAAATTCTGCTAGTTTTTCGAAGCCTCTGTGGAGAAATCCTGGGTTTGCTATGGCTTTTACGACCCTGTTACCATCCATCTTTAAGATTATGCTGAAGTTCTCAGTGGCCATGTGTTGTGGACCAAAGAACAACTCATAAGTGTCCTTCTCTATTGGATAGAGCTCCATCCCGTTCTCTCTCGCTTCCTTAATTAACTCCTCTTGGGTGACCATTAATACCACCTCAGATGACGTACTTGTCTTTATTTTCGTCAAATCTATCCAGGATCTTATACTTCTTCTTCACGTAACCAAGCATGTCAAAGTCCTTTCTGTGGGGGTATAGTCCTCTCTCCGGATCATCAAGAATCCATGGCATCTCCATCTTCTCGTTACCTTCAAAGTAAACGCCGAAGAAATCATGGACATCTCTCTCGTAGGTTTCCGCTGCCGGATAAATGTCCCTAACCGTTGGCATTTTTGCCTTGTCAAGATCCCTGGGAATTCTAACTTTAACCATTGCATGAGTTCTGAGTTCAACGTTCATTAAGTGATACACAAGCTCTATCTCTCCATCCTTGACCCAATCCACTGCCGATATCTGCAACATTAGTGGAAAGTTGTTCTCCTTCATGAGCATCAGGAAGTCCCGTATCCTCTCGGCTGGGATCTTGAACTCAAGCCTCCTCTCTCTTCTAACCCTGCCCTCTGCGTACGGTGCTTTCTCTAGGATTTTCTTCACGATCTCTTCCCCGACTTCCCAAGTCATTCTTTGACCTCCTTTTTCTTGTCAATGAGCCATGGTATCCACTTCCTCGCCTCTTTCTCCCTCCATCCTTCACCCAAGAGTTCATCTTGATTCTTCCTGTACCATTCGTAGTTCTCCCTGTACCTCTTCCATCCATCAGCTTCTCCACTCTCTATCATCTCCATCAGCTTGTGTATCCCATCGAGAACTGCTTCTGGCCTAGGCATGCATCCAGCTATAAAAACATCAACTGGGATATACTTGTCAAGATGCTTTATCGCGTTGTAAGAATCCCAGTACACTCCACCATTTAATGGGCAGGAACCATGAGCTAAGACCCACTTGGGATCTGGCGCCATCTCATATGTGATTATTATCCTTTTGAGAGTCTTTGGGGTCACGTAACCTGTTATAAGGAATAGGTCGTACTGCCTTGGGCTTGGGTCCGCCAACATTCCGAACCTCTCAATGTCGTACCTTGACGTCATAAGCGGAGGCATCTCTATTCCACCGCATCCTGTACAGAAGGACACAATCCAAAGACTCTTCTTTCTCGCCCAGTTGAACAGTGGCTCAAACAACCTCCAGTCTACCATCCTCCTCACCTCATAAGCTCGCTAGTATTGCACCCAAAGCTGCAATTATCGTTGGCCACTTCCAGTAGAACCTCGCGGCCTGATCGATGGTGAACCTGGGGAATATCGTGCTTATGAATATCGCTAGCAGGAGGACTGCAAGTTGCTTAATTAGTAGAATGCCTAGCGTTGCGAGCGTGTTGAGTATTGAATTGGCGAATGTCGTTACCACGGCTCCTCCGAGGAATATGTTCGAGAAGAACAGTGTTTCTGCAAATAAGCCAATGGCGTGCTGTATCTGGAGGATACCCATGTGCTTTCCTCCGAACTCGACCATTGGGCCCAAGGATATTTCACCTGGGGCTGTCATAATATCAAAAGGTTCTTTTCCAAACATAGCTTGGAGGACTATGTCATAGGCTATGGCAGCGAGCAGTAATGGTAAGTGAAATATGCTCCACCCATGGGCTTGCTGAGCCATTACAATCTCGTACGTGCTGAATGTTCCATAGTACTCAGCCAATGCAACTATTGCAAATCCTAGGGGGACCTGAATTGCAAGCATTGTTAATAAAGCTCTCTGAGCGCCAATTCCTGCGTATGGATTTCCTGAACTCATTGCCGCAAACATTATTCCGAGCATCGGTATCTCGAGGAGGAACGTGATTAAGATCAAATCACCATAGGCTCTGAGTATGCTAACTCCGCCAAGGGGAATAAACATAAGTGCGAGTATCGTAGCTCCTAGTGCGAAGATGATTCCGAAGTCGTAAATGACGCCATGTGTAATGTTCTCCTTCTTGCTCAAGAACTTAATGGTGTCAATTATAGGCTGATATATCGGAGGTCCAATTCTCCTCTGTATCCTTGCGGTGACCTTTCTAATTATCCCCATGAACATGAATCCTACAAGGGTTGCGTATAAAATTATTAGGAGGGCCTTAAGAAATACCCCTAGCATTTTTCACACCCCCATCGCGGCGAGTATTACCAATATTATAGCGAGGTACCATGCATAAGCCTGAACATTTCCATTGTAAACATAATTCCTTGCAGTCTCGGCGAAGTCCTCAATGCTCTTCCAAATATCATGATAAAGCCTGTCAAAGCTTATTTTCAGCCAAAATGCCATCACTTCCCTAAGCGGGAGGAAGAAGTTCCTCCTTATCGTGAGATTGTACTCCATCGTTATCGGGTTACCTGACTGGTACGTGTCGGTAATCGGAACCCTTCTAACATTAGCACCCAGGAAGTAGACTATTGCAGCAATGAGCACTCCAATGACCATCCATATCGTTAGCAGTAATCCGTTGTACCTACCGAAGCCAAGGTCAAGCTCCCATATGTTGCCGGCGATTACTGGTTTGTCAAATATCTTGTTGAGTTCTTGAGCCACTATTCCCGGGGCTACTCCGAATACTACATTGAGAGCTCCAAGAATCCCCATAGCGATTGCTAGTGGAAGGGGTGCGTCCTTTGTACCTTCAAGGTCGCTTGGTCTCTGGCCGAACCACACTGCGTAGGTGAACCTAATCAGGTAGACGAAACCTATTGCACTACCAAAGAATATCATTCCACCGAGTATTGGGAGATTTTCATGAATTACGGCTTCAAATATAAGCCATTTGCTTGCGAATCCTACCAGTGGTGGAATTCCGGCTAGGCTGAGGATTGCTATGAACGCCATGGCAAAGGTATAAGGCATCTTCTCCGCTAGTCCACCAAAGTCCTTGAATTCCGTCTTTCCGGTTCTGTAGATTAGGGTTGCCACTATCAGGAAGAACAATCCCTTGAAGAGAGCATGGCTTATCGCGTGGTATATTGCAGCCTCAATACTTAGAGCGGTTCCAACACCTAAGCCAACTAGAATGTATCCTATCTGGCTTATACTTGAGTAGGCAAAGAGCTTTCTTATGTCCTCCTGTAGTGCCGCTAGAATTCCTCCTACGATGATGGTTAGACCACCCAGGAACGCTATTATATAACCAAACGTTGGCGCGCTCCTGAAGTGGCCAAACTCAACTATGAGCTTCCCGTACATGAGGATGTAGAGGAGTATGAACCCGTAAACACCAGCTTTGCTCAAAACTCCGCTGAACATAGCAGTATAGCTCTGATTGGTTTCGCTGTAAGCATCCGGTGCCCAGACGTGAAGTGGGAACATTCCCGCTTTAACACCAAAGGCCAGGAGGAATAGGCCGTAGATTAGCATTGTCTCGGTCTTCGTGAATAGTCCGGGGCCTCCCATCATCTTCGTCATGGCATCTTGGGTGAATGCTACTGAAACTTCCGGGAATGTTAGCGTTCCGGTCTTGGCGTATATGAGGCCTATCGCAATTAGCATTGCATAAGCCCCGACTATGCTGAGGATGAAGTACTTCAGTGAAGCATGCCTGTTATATTTTAAAACCATCATGAAACTCGCAAACGTCATGATCTCCCAAGCTATGAAGAACGTTATTAGATCGTAAGCCATGAATACCCCAAGAACTCCAGTAAGGCTCATCAGAGCAAAGAGCCACTCCCAGTTGTCCCTCGCAGTTGATATCATCCCCAGGATAGCGGTGAAGCCAACAACGGCAGCTATCATTGAAAATACCCATGTTAAGTGGGAGAGCATTAGACCAAGCTTAAACCCTGCAATGTTTATTGTGAACTCAAGCCTCTCCCCAAGTGAGGGGTACAGCTTGATTAGTAAGGCTAAGGGAATCAGTGAGCCTGCAACTCCAATGATCTCCCTTACTCCCCTAATCCTTAGAAGCCAAGCTAGGAATCCTGCAACTAGAGGGGAAATTACGATGATTGGCAACTCGTTCATGATCCCACCCCCACGAGAGGAACGTTCTTAACGTAGTTGGCCACGTTGAATATGTCGCTTCCCGCCTTAACGACAATATTCCACACGGGTGCTGGATCAACACCTATGAGGATTATAATTGCTGCTAATATGACTAGAATACCAGCTATGACTCCTTCTTTGATCCTAATTCCTCCACCCATGAACCACATCCTGTGGATGAGCCTGAAGTAATAGACAGCCTCAACTACACTCGCGAATAGCACTAGCACTGCGGCCCAAAAGAACCCCGCTTGGAGTGTTGCTAGAATAATTCTAAGCTTGCTCCAGAACACGTTGAAGAGGGGGACTCCAACCGTTGCAGCCCCTGCTACGGTTATGGCTAGTGCTGTAAGCGGCATCTTCTTGCCCAGCCCCTCGAAGTTCTCCATGGTTGTTCCGCCCATTGCAATTCCAACGTACCCTATGGCGAGGAAGAGCAGGGTTTTCACTATTGCATGGTTAACCATGTGGAAGACCCCAGCATCGACTCCAGCTTGTGTTCCCAGGGAGAACGCTAAGGCTATTAGACCTACTTGACCTATACTCGAGTACGCTATCATCCTTTTGACATCTTTCTGCCTTAATGCTGAAAGCTCGGCGAATACGACCGTTAGAGTTGCCATTATTACGAGCAGTCTAAGAAGTGAGCTCCAGCCGCTGGCCTTTTGTAGGAGGTAGAGTAGCCTTGCCAGGGCGTATATTCCGGCCTTAACAACGAAGGCGGAGAACATTGCCGTTACTGGATGTGGGGCTGCTTGGTAGGCATCAGGTGCCCAAGCGTTTAGGGGAAACAGTTCAGCTTCAACCGCGAGCCCGAACATTATGAGGGCTAGCCCCACTTGGGCCACTATTGGATTTATTGAGTTTGCAAGCTCAGCCAGCTGGGCCATGTTGAGCGTTCCAGTGGCCCCGTAGAGGAGGGCAACACCTACGAGGAAGAAGCTTGATCCTATTCCTCCCAAAACTATGTACTTCATTGAGGCCTCTGCCGCCTCCCCGGTCTTGTTATATGCAGTTAAGGCATAGGCTGTGATCGCGGTTATCTCCATGAAGACGAATAGGTTGAATATATCTCCCGTGGCAATCATTCCGGTAGCTCCAAGCATCAGTAGGAGGAAGAGCATTGCATATTTGTCTATTGGCTCAGTTGTTACAGCTTTAAGGCTGAAGATGGCCATGATGAAGCTAACGACCGCTATTATCAGGACGAACAGCGCTGCAAAGTGCCCTATGTAGAGGTTAATTCCTATTGGGGGCCTCCAGCCACCGGCGTAGATTATTATAGGCTTGCCAGTTGTGTACACCTCTTTGAATACCCATCCGGCTATTCCCGTCTGGATTAACGTGATGAGGACGAGGTATGGTTTTATCAGTGACTTGTTTATCTGTTTTAGCACGGGAACGAAGAATGCGCTGATGAGAGGAAGGGCTATTAACAGGGATGCAACCTGATTCATCCTCTCAACCTCCTTATCTCTTCTATGTTTAGGGTTCCATACTTCTCATACAGGATTATAGCAACGCTAAGTGCCATTGCAGTTGTGGCAACTCCTATAACTATCGCGGTAAGAACTAGAGCCTGTGGAATTGGATCTACGGCTTGAGAAGGAGTTATGCCTTCGCTAAGAATTGGAGCTGACTTTCCAGATACATATCCTATACTTATCAGGAGCAAGTTTACACCGGTCTCCATTATGCTGAGCCCAACGAGTATCTTTAGGAGGTTCTTCTTTACTAGGACAGTGTAGAGGCCTATGAGGATTAGAGCGATTGCCCCGAAGTAATAGGCTGAGATCATTCTTTCACCTCCTCCTTGAGCATGTTGTCTATAATTCCGCTGAGCTCTGTTCCGACCTTGATTCCAATGATCGTGTAGATTACTGGGATGAAGCCTCCACTGACCAGCCTTCCTATGTTGCTAGTTCCAAGGTGCCACGTCTGCCATATCCAGTCGAAGAGAAAGTAACCACCAATTGCCAATCCTATAAGGCCAACGAGAACGTAGCCCATCCCTGCGAACCCTTCCGTGACCTCGAAGCCTTTGTGTGGGATCTCGTAGATTGTGAATGCCATGTACATCAGGAGGAAGGCTGTAGCTATCGTTGCTCCTCCTGGGAAACCTCCTCCTGGGGTAAGGTGACCGTGGATGAATATGTACATCCCAAACAGCATTATAAACGGGAACAGTAGCTTCGAGCCAGTGGTAAGCACAACGGATCCCTTAGTCTTTGCGGTTCTCTTCCTTTTCTTTCTCCACAGAAGGGCTCCAACACCTGTGGAAGCTATGAATAAAACTGTGACCTCACCCAGGGTATCGAAACCTCTGTAGTTAACTACAACGGCCGTTACCGCGTTTACCGCTCCAGTCTGCTCCTTAACGTGATCTAAGTAGTATTTACTAACAAGCATCTTATCTTGACCGAAGGGAACCTGGGATAAGCCTTGGGCAAGCCAGTATCCTATGATTAGGATAGCAACTATCGCAAGTGCCCTTTTTAGCATGGCTCACCACCTCATCCACCAGCCGGGTTTCTCCTCTTCCTCTGTCTCATACCTGTACGTTCTCTTGATTGCAAAGATGAACACCGCTCCGCTAAGGGCCGCTCCTATTGCCGCCTCGGTCATGGCGACGTCAGGGGCTTGCAGGAAGAAGAATAATATCGATGCAAATAGACTCACGGCAGTCATTCCGACTACTGCAGCTAGTAAGTCCCTCCATTCGACAGCAAGAATTGCGGAGACAATCATGAGGCCCATTATAACGTATTCAATACACGCTACACAGTTCATCCTTCTCCCTCCTCACTCCTCACTTACATTCCCATTGGAGACCTTCTTCTCGAGGTGCTCCCTGTACTTATCAACTACACTGCCCTCCCAGAGGGGTATTCCTGACTTGTACGCTCCTCTGATTAGGGCGTGTGCACTTATTGGATTCGTGAGGAGAAGGAATGTTGCAATTACTATTGCCTTGGTAAGCCACGCAATGCTTAGTCCTTCTCCCACGGCCCAGAGGCCAGTTCCCACTATAACCCCTAGAGAACCCAGGGTTGCACTCTTCGTAGCTGTCTGCATCCTATTGTAAACATCTGGCATCCTGATGAGACCTAGGGTTGAGAGGAAGTAGAATATCGTTCCGAACAGCACTAAGAACTCTCCAATCCAAGCTAAAACGCTCATAGTCCCCCCTCCAGGTACCTTGCGAACGCTATGACTCCAGCGAACGATAAGATCGCATAAACCAACGCCACATCGAGGAATATCGCCCTTCTGTAGTACAGGGAGAATAGTACCATGAGGCCAACGGTTATCGTAGTCATTATATCAACGGCAACAAGCCTATCTACTGTGGTTGGCCCCCTGAATACTCTGTACATGCTTAGGAGGGTTGCTATTGCTATTAGGAGGAGGTAGATATTAATTCCTATCATTCGAAGATCACCTTCAGAAACTTTTCAAAAGGCTTCGTAATATTCCTTGATGCTCCTTCAACGGAGGCATCCTTCACATCTATCCAATGTATGAAGTACTTGTCCCCATCAACATCTAAGGTTATCGTTCCTGGAGTTAAAGTAATTGAGTTTGCCAAGGCCAGCCTCCCAACATTGTTTCTAAGTTCCGTTCTGCACTCAACGATTCCTGGGTTTATAGGTCTCTTAGGATGAAGAACCCTGTATGCCACATCGAGATTGGCCATGATCATGGCCCAGAGGAAGTAGGGGAGGTATGCCACGAAATAGGCGACTCTTTTGGGATGAAGATTTCTCAATCCTCTAGTTGTAAAGGTATCGTACGTGAGCGATGCCACAATTGCGGAGAATATCGCCCCAATGACGAGTTCTTGGGGGTCAAGGCTTGCCGTTAAGAAAAGCCATATTATGAATAAAACGATGAATGTGTACAAGTACTTGCTAATTCGGCTTGCTTCTGCCATTTTTGACCCTCCAAAATGTATTGTATGAAATTTTCTCCATTGGATACACCATTGGTTTAGAACAAACTTTTATAAATGTTTGCCCCAAATAGTAAAGTTTAAAACCTTAGGTTATACACCTATGCAGACCTATGAAGCTAACTTTTCATATATGCGCAAAAGTTTTTATACTTTAGGCTAGAAAACTCGGCAGGTGGTGGTATGGCTGAAAATATAGGTGAGGTTCCTAGCGGTGAAAAGGAATTTGAGACACTTACTAAGAGAATGCGTGAAATAATTGAGTTTCCAGAGATAACTGAGGAAGAATTTGAAAAAATGCTAAAACGTGCAAGCAGAGGTTATGGTGGTTCTCTACCTCATAGGACGTACTCATTATGTCCAGAGAGTAGGAGAGTTGTTCCCGCCGTTGTATGGGAAAAGGGCGGTATGGTTTGGATAACCAAAAAGTGCCCCGAGGGCATGATAACTGACCTATACTACGAGGATGTTGATATATATTATAGGTTCTCAAAATGGAAGTTTGAAGAGAAGAAGCTGTTTTCAGCGAACGTTGAAAATACAGGTGTTAACTGCCCCTTCGATTGTGGCCTCTGTGCAAGGCATCGCTCCCATACGAGCCTTTTGAACATCGTCTTAACGAACAGATGTAATTTAAACTGCTGGTACTGTTTCTTTTATGCCCGTGAAGGAGAACCAATTTACGAGCCAACATTAGAACAAATTAGAATGATGCTTAGAAATGCAAAGAAGGAGCACCCAATTGGGGCCAATGCCGTTCAGTTCACCGGTGGGGAACCAACCCTTAGGGACGACTTAATCGAGATAATCAAGATAGCAAAGGAGGAAGGCTACGATCACGTTCAGCTGAATACTGATGGAATAAGGCTTGCATTTGAGCCAGAGCTTGTGAAGAAGATTAGGGAGGCTGGCGTGAACACGCTTTACCTTAGCTATGATGGAATGACGCCACAAACCAACTGGAAGAACCACTGGGAGATACCACTAATATTTGAGAACGTGAGGAAGGCAGGAGGGCCCGGAATAGTTCTCGTCCCAACTCTCATAAGGAATGTAAATGACCACGAGGCAGGGGCGATAATTAACTTCGGCCTTAATCATCTTGATATAGTTAGAGGAGTTAACTTCCAGCCAATATCTCTCGTTGGTAGGGTTCCAAAGAAGGAGAGGCAGAGATTTAGGATCACGATTGCGGGGGCAATAAAGAAGATAGAGGAGCAAACCAATGGCGTAATAGCGAGGGAAGATTGGTATCCAATACCAATTGCCGGTCACATAGCTAGGTTCTTTGAGGTATTCACGGGAAAGAAGTACTACATGACGAGCCACTTCGCCTGCGGTGCTGCCACTTATGTGTTCCTAGACAAAGAAGAAAAGAAAGCTATACCCCTTCCAAGGTTCATAGATGTGGAAGGTTTTGTGGAGTTCCTACTTGAGAAGGCTGATGAAATCGAAAAGGCTAGGTTTAAGGGACTTGCAAAGCTTAAGGCAATAGGTGAGACGGTATTCCTAAAATTCAAGCAATTCTATGATGAAAAGAATGCGCCGAAGGGTCTTGACGTCTTAGGGTTAATTAAGAACGCGTTCATGTATGGAAACTATGATGCCCTTGGTAAGTTCCACCTCAGGACACTGTTCCTTGGAATGATGCACTTCATGGACGAATACAACTATGATGTTGAGAGGGTTGAAAGGTGTGTCATCCACTACGCGATGCCCGACGGGAGGATAGTTCCATTCTGTACCTTCAATGTTATCCCGGAGATATACAGAGACAAGGTTCAGAGGCAATTCAGCTATTCCTGGGAAGAGTGGAAGAAGTTGCATCCTGACTGGGATTACATGAAGGACAAGTACGTGAGAACTAAGGAGTTCGTTGAGAAGATGAAGAAGAGCGAGCTCTACAGGAAGACGTACATCGACATCGAAAACTACTTCGAGAGGTGAGGGAAATGAAAAAAATAACCATAAAGCTGGGCAAGATAAGTGAAGAGAAAGCTAAGAGGCTTCAGTACGAGCTTTCAGTTAATGACTCCATTTATAGGGTGTTCATAAATCCATACCTTAAGGAGGCTAAGATAATCTTCGACGACTCGAGGATAAAGGTTGAGGAGATACTTGAAAAGCTTAAAGACTTCCAGCCGAATGTTAGTGGTATGGAAGAAGTTAGCTTGGAAAAGGTTATAGAGGAAAGCATGAGTTGGAACCATAAGCTCAAAGCTTAGTGAATATTTCTCTTGCCTCGCTATATTTCATTAGTTCTTCCCTTTTTGGGATGCTCCATGCTCCCCTTTTTGTTGTTGAGAGTCCAGCAACTAGGTTTGCGAACCTCCCAATTTTCATTAGGGTGCTCTCGGTGAAGTACTCTCTAAACGCGATGAGGCCCACAAGGAGCGCTGCTGTGAAGGCGTCTCCCGCCCCTGTTGTGTCGATGGGCTTTACTGGATATCCTGGGATTTTGACTTCATGTTCCCAGGTTCTTAAAATGCACCCTTCTTTTCCGAGTGTTATTGCTGTCAGTAGCCTCCCCTCTGTTTTTATTCCTTTTTCTTCCAGCAGTTTTAGCTCCTCATCACTAACCTTTAGGATATCGGTGAATCTTATTGCCTCTTCAATGACTTTAAACATATCTTCTTCCCTGTTCTTCCAGAGATCTCTCCTTATATTAACGTCAAAGCTGATAGCTACCCTATCCCTAAGCTCCTTCATAATCCAGAGAATCGTTTCCTTACTTGGACTTCTTGCTAGTAGAACGGAACCAAAGTGAACTATCTTTGAATTTTCAAGGATGCTTAGATTAATGTCCTCCTTCCTTAGGTTGAAGTATGCAACTCCGTCATAGAGTACGAATGATGGCTTAGCTCCTTTGAGTTGGACGAACACTACCCCTGTGTGCTTCTCCATGTCAACTGCAACGCCCTCTGTGTTTACCCCTTCACTTCTCAGCCTTTCAAGTAGGAACTTTCCAAAGGGGTCATTCCCCACTTTACTTATTAGCGAAGCCTTTACGCCTAATCTGGAGACTCCGACGGCAACATTGGCTGGTGCACCCCCAGGATGCTTTTCAAACCTCTTAACGTCCTTTAAATTCCCTTCTTCAGCAGCTATCATGTCTATGAGAACTTCCCCGACTGAGGTTATCATGCCACCACCATTTATTTATTCTCTCCTCCAAACTATTAAAGGGATTAGCCATGATTGGGGTAGTATCATTTACTGACCCTAGGCCAACAGCTTTATCCAAAGAAAGAGAGGAAGCAATTAAACAAAAGCATAATTATTTAATTAAAGAATTGTCTAATGAATTTGAAGTCCTTGATTTAAACGCCGAGCTTGGGAAATACGAGGGCGAGATCTTTGGAATAAATAGTGTTGAAGAGTCGATAAAGGCCGGAAGGATTGCCAAATCCAAAGGTCTTTCTGGAGTAATCCTTGGACTGTGGCACTGGACGGAGAGTAACTTAGTTACGTACTTCCTTAAGGAAGCCAATTTGCCTATTCTCCTCTACTCAGATGGAGATCCTGCTTGGGCTGGGGCAACTTGCGTTACATCAGTTGGAGCCTCTCTGTGGGAGAGCAGTGTTAATGAGCACGCCCTAAGGCACTCTAGGATTATCGGGGACGTAGAACTGGTTAAATCCTGGGCCAGAGCCGTTGAAGCGGTAAGTGAACTTTCAAGGAAGAAGCTGTTGCTCTTTGGAAGTCCCTACACTCTTGGAATGGAGCATCTCATGGACGACCTTCCAAGGCTCAAGAGGTTTATTGGGGACTTTATAATGCTGGATCAGTACGTAATCCTCCACGAAGATATAAGTGAAGAGGAGATTGAGAGGTTTTATGAGTGGTTGCTTGAGAAGATGAAGGTTAAGTTCGACGAAAAAATGCTAACCCCAGATTCGCTAAAGAGGCAGATAAGGATTTATCTAGGTGCTAAAAAAGTCTGGGAGAGATATAAGGATGAAGTTGGGGGTGTTTCGATAAAGTGCCAGCCCGAGCTAAGTGAGATTTATGGAACAACGGCTTGCCTAATTCCGGCCTTCTTCCCGTTCAATGTTGACGCATTTGGGGAGAAGCCGATAGTTCCGGCAACCTGTGAGGGAGATATCAAGGGGACTATAAGTTCCTCTCTTCTGTACTACTTGAGCGGAAAGCCTCCTTTGTTTGGCGATATAAAGTACGTGGATGATGAAATAGTGATAATAGCAAACTGCGGTGCCTCCTCTCTATATTATGCTAGGCTTAGCGATGATCCGGAAGAAAACCTCAGAGCCGTAACTGTACAGGGCCAGTGTCAGGGAAAGAGTGGAGGAGCCCTAACCTACAGAACTCCCCCTGCCGAGTTCACGGTTACGAGACTTATAAGGAGGAACGGGGAATATTATCTGCTGTACTTCCTCACTGAAGGCGTTGAGATAACGGAGGAGATTGAGAAAAAGCTCAAGTGGGGCAAACAGTGGCCCCACACAGCAATAAAGAACCCCCTCGATGCCCAGGACTTCATAAGCGTTATGGGCGCAAACCACTTAAGCCTTGTTCCTGGGGACTACACTGAAGAGTTGAAGTTCGTCGCAAAGATTTGGGGGATTAAAGCTGTTGATCTTAGC
This sequence comes from Pyrococcus kukulkanii, assembly GCF_041647995.1. Lineage (NCBI taxonomy): Archaea > Methanobacteriati > Methanobacteriota > Thermococci > Thermococcales > Thermococcaceae > Pyrococcus > Pyrococcus kukulkanii. The sequence goes on along the minus strand of NZ_JARRIB010000001.1, from coordinate 31,458 downwards.
GATCCTCTTGACGTCAGGGAGTTTCTGCTTTAACCTTTCCATCTTTAACTTCAACGTTTATTCTAGACTTCAGCTTGAGGTCTGGGAGTAGAGTCTTACCATTTTCAATGGCCACCGTTATGAAGGCGAAGATTGCTGCTGCAGACCAAGCTTGTGGCTCATTTGCCCTTTCAACTTCAAAGGGAACTGGTGAATCGAGGCCCGCGTACAGCTCTGGAATCTTGTTGAGGCTGTAAAGTGCATCCACAACCCTCTTCCCGATCTCGTCGGCCTTCTCCTGTTCTCCCACCCTGCAAAGACCCAAGGCTATTATTGCATTGTCGTGTGGCCATATGCTACCATTATGATAGCTGAAGGGGTCATAAGCCTCCTCATTCTCTCCCAGGGTTCTTATCCCCCACCTTGTCATTAGCTGTTGGGAGAAAAGTGCTTCAATTATTTTCTCTGGATCATCTGCGATACCTGTAAAAAGAAGATGCCCCTGATTCGATGCTAAAACATCTGAATCTGGGGTTAGTTTGTACCCTCTCTTTCCTTTGAATAATCTGTTAAACCTTCTCCTTAATTTCCTTGCTTTTTCCTTTGCTTCTTTAATTCCTAGAAACTCGTAAAATCCCATGAGTGCGGCGTAAGCGTAACCTTGTACCTCAACCAAAGCTATAGGGGGTTTAGCCCCGGGAACTCCTTCTTTTGAATCTTTCCATCCTTGATTCATTGGCCTAAATGGATTTGCAAAGTCGTACTTAATAAATCCTTCCTCTTCAAGTTTCACAATAATCCATTCGTACGCTTTGAGCAGGGGTTCTCTTATCTCTTGGATTAACTTTTCATCTCCCGTAGTTTTGAGGTACTCCCAGGCAAGAAGGGCATATAGGGGAGTTGAATCTATTGATCCGTAATAAGGAGAGAAAGGCATCTTCTTAGATAAGGATAACTCTCCAAATCTGAATTCATGCGGAATTTTTCCTGGCTCTTCAAGTGTTCTTTTATCAAACTTCTTTCCTTGGAGCTTTGCCAATATTTTAAGTGTTCCTCTCGCGTACTCTGGAGCGTACGGTAGCAGGAAGAGTGAGGCTATTATTGAATCTCTCCCGAAGATACAGTAGTAATCTGGAATTCCGGCAAATAAGATTGTATTACCGTCAATAATAACACTTAGAAGATTTATATGATAGATAGCCTTCTCTAGTAACCCATTTAGTCCTTTTCCTCTTATCCTGGGATTATACTTTTTAATTGGGGGTAGAGCAGCCCCAAACTTTATTCCCACTCTAATCTTCCCAAAAGACTTTCCCCTTATACTTGGAATACTAGATATGGAGACCTTAAACCATCTCTCAACTCCATCAATTCCCCTATATGAGTACCTATTTCCTTCCCTTTTTATCTCTCTTTCAATAGGATGAACTATTCCCCGCACTTCAAAGATGTCTCTAAACTTTGGCTTTAGTTTCACATTGACATTTGGCTTCACATTTTTACCCTTTGGGTTGGCTATTATTATCTCCTCAACGTATTCATCACTATTGAGCTGTCTGATTCTCTTATTTGGGAGATCCACCTCAACTTCAAGTTCGCAGAGTTCAGTATCATATGAGAATAATGCTATCTCATTTCCTTTAGCCTTTATAAATGCGGGCCCACTCGCCAGCATGCATTAATTTTTGGATAAAATACTTTAAACTTGTCCCCCCTTTCAAGATGGGGGAGCGAAATGAAAGTTGAAGAGTTCATGAAGAGGCATGGAATTGGGATTGGTGATTACGTTAAGCTCGTTAAGCTGGAGGATGGAGAGAAAATTGAGTATAAGGGTCTTGTAATGCCACCGTACGAACTTTCTGAAGGAGACACTTTAGTTATAAAGCTCGACAATGGCTACAACATTGGGATTGCCGTAGATAAGATTACCTCTATAGAAGTCATTGAAAGGGCAAAGGCAAGGCCTGAGGTTCATTTTAAGGCAGAGCTTGAGCCTAAGCCCAACCTTCCAAGTGTTACAATTCTGGGAACTGGAGGAACTATAGCCAGTAGAGTTGATTATGAAACTGGAGCAGTTTATCCTGCGTTCACGGCAGAAGAACTAGCTAAAGCTGTCCCGGAAATATTTGAGATAGCAAACGTTAAGTCCAGGTTACTCTTCAACATCTTCAGCGAGGACATGAAGCCTTCCCACTGGGTAAGAATAGCCCATGAAGTGGCGAAGGAGCTGAACTCTGGAGCTTATGGAGTTGTCGTTGCTCATGGAACCGATACCATGGGGTATACTTCTGCGGCCTTAAGTTTCATGCTTAGGGATCTCAATAAGCCTGTAATATTGGTAGGTGCTCAAAGGAGTAGTGATAGGCCGAGTAGCGATGCCGCGATGAACCTGATATGCTCGGTCAGAATGGCGGTCAGCGAAGTGGCGGAGGTCATGGTTGTGATGCACGGTGAAACCGGGGATACTTACTGCCTTGCCCATAGGGGAACCAAAGTAAGGAAGATGCATACAAGCAGGAGAGACGCCTTTAGAAGCATAAACGATATTCCCATAGCTAAGATATGGAGCGACGGTAAAATAGAGTTCCTAAGGGATGACTACCGGAGGAGGAACGAGGGGGAGGTTTGGGTTGATGATAAAATTGAGGAAAAAGTTGCCTTGGTGAAGATGTACCCTGGTATAAGCCCTGAGATAATAGACTTCTTTGTCGACAGAGGGTACAAGGGAATAGTTATAGAGGGAACTGGGTTAGGTCATACACCAAACGATATGATACCTTCAATAAGAAGGGCAGTAGAAGAGGGGGTTGCAGTTTGCATGACTAGCCAGTGCCTCTACGGAAGGGTTCACATGAACGTTTACGCAACGGGAAGAAGATTGTTAAAAGCAGGAGTTATCCCCTGTGAGGACATGTTACCGGAGACGGCCTATGTAAAGCTGATGTGGGTTTTAGGCCACACTCAAGATCTCAATGAAGTGAGAAACATGATGCTGACTAACTATGCGGGAGAAATAACTCCCTACACGAAGCCCAATACTTATCTAATTTAAGGGGTGGTGGAGATGGCTAACATCGACTATGAACAAATTGGCCTTAAAGTTGGATTGGAGATTCACCGTCAACTTGATACAAAAAAGCTCTTCTCTCCAGTTCCAAGCGAGCTAACGGACAAAGTTGATTTCACGTTTCAAAGAAGGCTAAGACCCACAATGAGTGAACTAGGTGAAGTTGATCCGGCGGCGCTTGAGGAGTTCAAGAAGGGGAGAATTTATATTTATGAGGGAAACAATGAGCTAAGCGATCTCGTCTATATGGATGAGGAACCTCCAAGGGGTCCCGACAGGGAGGCTTTGGAGGTTGCCCTTCAAATTGCTTACCTTCTAAACGCAAAGCCCGTAGATGAGATTTACTACATGAGGAAGATCGTTATTGACGGTTCAAATGTTTCTGGATTCCAGAGAACCGCTATAATAGCTACCGATGGAAAAGTTGAGACGCCCTGGGGAACAGTTGGAATCCCAACTATATGCCTTGAGGAAGATGCTGCGAGGATAATAGAGAGGAAGGACAGGGAGGTAATTTATAGGGTAGATAGGCTTGGCATACCCCTAATTGAGATAAGCACCACTCCAGATATACACCATCCAGAGCAGGCTAAAGTTGTTGCAAAGTTCATTGGTGATGCCTTAAGGGCGACAAGGAAGGTCAAGCGTGGTCTTGGAACTATAAGGCAGGATTTAAACGTTTCTATAAAGGGCGGGGCAAGGATAGAGATAAAGGGAGTTCAAGAACTGGACATGATCCCTCTAATAATAGAGAGGGAGGTACAGAGGCAACTGAATCTGCTGAAAATAAGGGATGAGCTGAGGAAGAGGGGAGTTAAACCCGAGGATATAAAGGAAGAATTCTACGATGTAACCGATATCTTCCAAAACACCAAGTCAAAGATTATTGGGAGGACAATAAAGAAGGGCGGCAAAGTTTTGGCGATAAAGCTTCCTAAGTTTAGGGGTCTAATAGGGATGGAAATTCAGCCTGGAAGGAGGCTGGGAACTGAATTTGCGGACAGGGCAAAGAAGTACGTTCCTGGGATATTCCATAGTGATGAGTTGCCAAACTACGGCATAACCCAGGAGGAAGTCGAGAAGGTCGTCGAACGGCTCAGCCTTGGAAATGAGGATGCCTTCGTTTTGGTTGCCGCCGAGGAAGAAACAGCGAAGAATGCTCTGCGTGAAGTGATTAAACGTGCAAGGGAGGCAATTGAAGGTGTTCCCGAAGAGACGAGGAGGGCCCTTCCAGATGGTAATACGCAGTACATGAGACCGCTCCCAGGAAAGGCTAGAATGTATCCCGAGACGGATGTACCTCCACTGAGAATTCCGGATGATCTGAAGAGAAGAATAAAGGAGAACCTCCCAGAGCTACCCCAGGCTAAGGTTGAGAAGTACGTTAAGGAGTACAAGATTGATAGAAGCTTAGCACAAACGTTGGTTGACGATGAAAGGGATGAGCTATTCGAAGAGCTAATTGAGATGGGCGTTAAGCCATCGCTTGCGGCTTCGGTTCTAGTAGTCGTTCTTAAGGGATTAAGGAAGGATGTTCCAATTGAGAACATTACTGAGGATCACATAAGGGAGGCCTTCAAACTTTATCTCGAAGGGAAGATAGCGAAGGAGGCCTTTGAGGAGATATTCAAGGAGCTCGCTCTGCACCCGGAGAAGACAGCTGAGCAAGTAGCTCAAGAGAGAGGATTAACACTATTGAGCGAGGAGGAAGTCGTGAAAATCGTTGAGGAAGTAATACAGCAGAACGTTGATGTTGTGAAGGCCAAGGGTATGGGGGCCATGGGTTTAATCATGGGTAGGGTCATGGCAAGGGTGAGGGGCAAGGCAGACGGTAAATTGGTAAGCCAGATCGTGAGGAAGAAGATCCAGGAACTCTCCCAGGGATGATGAGGTTCGCTAGACCTGAAGCGTGATGAACCCTAGGGTATCTGACCTCTATCTTTTTTAACCCTTCTTTCTCTCTTTTTGACGGATGATGAGGCCTACCTCGCTGAGCAGTGATGATTGGGTGAGCTGCCTGACAATTTCCTAAGATTCTTGATTTTTAATTTGCGTTAATTTTGCACGATTTTTGTCGAAATTGCTCATGACAAAGGACAAATATTTAAATGTACATGTTTAACAACTTATATAACTCTTCCGCTCGATATCAGGCTTCGATATACATTTGTGCGGAGGTGTGCATAGATGGGCATCTTTAAAAGATATCTTGAATACCCTGTTTTGCAGAAGATCCTCATTGGTCTTATCTTAGGTGCAATATTCGGACTTATAGCGGGCCACTATGGCTACGCAGATGCAGTGAAGACGTACATCAAGCCATTCGGCGACCTGTTCGTTAGGCTATTGAAGATGCTAGTTATGCCGATAGTCTTCGCCTCACTAGTGGTAGGTGCAGCAAGCATAAGTCCAGCAAGGCTTGGTAGGGTTGGTGTTAAGATAGTTGTTTATTACCTCCTAACGTCAGCATTTGCGGTGACATTGGGAATAGTTATGGCTAGGGTCTTCAATCCTGGAGCGGGAATCCAGCTAACTATCGGCGGTCAACAATTTCAGCCAAAACAGGCGCCATCGATGGTTCAGACTTTACTCAACATAATCCCCACAAACCCATTCAGTGCATTAGCAAATGGTCAAGTTCTTCCAACTATATTCTTCGCAATAGTCCTTGGAATTGCGATAACTTATCTAATGAACAGTAAGGATGAGAAAGTTAGGAAGAGCGCTGAAACACTACTCAACGCAATTAATGGTTTGGCCGAAGCAATGTACAAGATCGTTGGTGGAGTGATGCAGTACGCCCCTATAGGTGTCTTCGCATTGATAGCAAATGTAATGGCCCAACAGGGAGTTAAAGTCGTTGGAGAGCTCGCAAAGGTCACCGTTGCAGTTTACGTTGGACTGGTTCTCCAGATACTCATCGTGTACTTCATCCTCCTCAAGATCTTCGGTATCGATCCGATCAAGTTTATCAGCAAGGCTAAGGATGCCATGCTCACCGCTTTCGTTACGAGGAGCTCAAGCGGTACCCTGCCAGTTACAATGAGGGTAGCCAAGGAGATGGGTGTTTCGGAGGGAATATACTCCTTTACGCTTCCACTGGGAGCCACTATAAACATGGATGGTACAGCCCTATACCAGGGTGTCTGTACCTTCTTCATAGCTAATGCCCTTGGAATGCACTTAACGATTGGCCAGCAGTTAACGATAGTTCTTACGGCAGTTCTGGCATCAATAGGAACCGCCGGTGTTCCCGGCGCTGGAGCAATAATGCTTGCAATGGTTCTCCAGAGTGTTGGATTGCCTCTAACAGATCCGAACGTTGCCGCTGCTTACGCGATGATACTTGGTATCGATGCAATTCTTGACATGGGTAGGACGATGGTCAACGTTACCGGAGACCTTACAGGAACCGCAATTGTTGCAAAGACTGAAGGAGAGCTTGAGAAGGGAGTTATTGCCTGAAGAACTTTCCTTCTTTATATTTTATTGAAGGTGCTATCTTCTCTAGGATGTGGGGCTTTTTTAGGATACTTTCAAGCCTTTTTTCATGAACCCTAAAGCCTCTCCTAAACCATCTTGGATATACCCTAAGCGTATCGCCGCATAATAATTCTTCCCGCTCACATCTCCTCCATAGATCCTCCGGCTTTGCGTATCCCTCCTCTATAATCTCAAGATAGAGATCCCACAGGGTTGGCCTTCTTACGTGGTCTATACCTAGGAGATTCATACCACAACAATCCATGTCTAGTGGGTGATGATACTCAAAAAGCCCCTCCTTACATGTTGAAAACGCTAATCCCTCTTTTCTTGTTTCCTTTGAAAATTCTTCAGTTATTCTGATCCTATAAGGGAGAGGGGGCTGAATTAAGGGAGCTTCTTCATTAGAGGTTCCAGGTAAATAAGATGACCACTCTTCTCCGTATACCTCTTCCCCTGGGAACAACTTAGAGAAAAATCTAAGGAGATTTCTCTCTATCCTTAAGAACTCAAGGATTATCATTTCAGCTCCGGCGGACGCTACTTCTGATACGAAGGTTTCTATATCCTTAATCCATCCTGGGATGAACGGCTGGACTCTGACGATTACCGGAATTCCAATTTCTGAAGTCCTCCTTATGAGGTCTAATCTTTCTTGTGGACTTGGTGCGAGTGGCTCCAGAATTCTTGAGTCCCCTAGTGTTGACAATGAAACCTGAAACACTAAAAGTCCCTCACTACCAAGGGCCTCCATAATTTCTATATGCTTTTCCCCAGGAATGAGCTTAGTGTTCACAATTACCGGAACCTTTTCCCTGTAAGCGAGCTTTAAGGCCTTAAGGGTTATCTTTGCTTCTCCTTGAAAAGGATCACTTAATGCGGAAAATCTGACTGGAGTTACCCTTAATCCTTCCCTCTGCATTCTACCAAGCTCTCTTATTAGTTTAAAGACGTTCCATATGGGCTTCGGTTTTCCGTGCGGCCCTCTGTACCACCTGGCGTAGCAGTAGATGCATCCTACCTCGCAGGTCGTGAAGACTTCTCCCCTAATTACACTGTGGCATAGCGAACTGACGTGACTACTCGGTCCTATTATGAAGCTCTCGAGCTTCATCATGCAAGCCTTTTTATTCTCCCTAAAAATATACTATCCCTTGGGGATAGGAATGGGTGTGTACATCTTTACTCCTGAAGATCTGCTCAGGTATGAGGTTATAACTCAGGATTGCCTCAATATTTTAAAGGAGGCCTTGGAAAGAAGAGAAGACATTCTGGTAGTTGGAGGAACAAGGGCAGGAAAGACTAAATTAGTTGAAGCAATGACTTTCTTAATTCCTGAAAACTGGAAGATAGCCGTTGTTACCGCGTACAATGAGTTCAAGCCCTTTAAGGATAACATCTTCGTTATAAACACGGAGTTTGACGGCAGGAGCGTTGACGCAAGAACCGAAGAGGTAATTGAGAAGATAAACTCGATAAATCCGGACTACGTTATAATAGATACCATTCACACCGTTAGCGTCCCCAGGATTCTCGAAAAGTTGACAGATAAATATGGCTTCATAATAACCTCTTTAGTCCTCTCGAGGAATCTCTGGGACGAGATTAAGCATTGGCTAAAGATAGATGATAAGATGTTAAAAAAGTTTGAGCTCGTTGTGGAGCTCTACAGAGACATAAAAACGGGGCATAGAAAGGTTAATGCGATATACAGGATAAAAGAAAAAGAGTTGGAGAAGCTATGCTAAACCCTTCTGCTTCTTCAATTCGTTTATTACTTCCCTGAGGTTATCGAGCATCTCCCTTATGTCATCGAACGGTATGTAACCCATGTGACCAATCCTGAATGTTATCTCCTTGACACTACCATACCCCTTAGCTAGCTCGAATCCTCTCTTCCTCATGGCCTCGTAGACCTCATCTCCCTTTATTCCCTTTGGAGTTAAGACGGCGGTAATCGTTGGGCTCTCGTAGCCCTCTTCAGCTAGGATGCTGAGGCCTATCTCTTTAACTCCCTCCCTGATCATCTCAGCCCTCTTCTGGTACATCTCAAGCCACTTCTCCTTCCCGCCCATCTTCTCTATTATCCTAAGGACGACGTTTAGGCCAAAAACCTGTGGCATCGGAGGTGTTGATGGTGTTGACTCCTTTTCCTTGAGGTACTTAACGTACAGTGGAATGTCAAAGTACCATCCCCTCTCTGGCATTTTTTCAGCAATCTCTAGGAATCTCTCGCTGAAGACTCCAATCGCAAGTCCTGGAGGAACACCGAATGCCTTTTGGGAGCTTGAGAATACAACGTCAAGCTCCCATTTATCGAACTTTATGTCTGCCCCTCCCATCGCTGAAACGGCATCGACGAACACTAGCTTATCGTGTTCTTTTGCCACTTTGGCGAGCTCTGGGAGGGGATTCAAAACGCCAGTTGATGTTTCATTGTAGGTTATCGTTACGGCCTCAACGTCAGGGTTCTTCTTTAGGGCGTCATCTAGATCTTCGGGCTTTACAGCTTTTCCGGGCTCGTATTCTAAAACTACTGCCTTTCTTCCGTTGGTTTCCACAACCTCCTTGTACCTCTTCCCGAATGCTCCAATTATAGTGACTAAAACTTTTCCACCCTTTGTTACTCCATTTCTAATACTTGCTTCCATGATTCCGGTTCCGGAGCTTGGGACTAGTAGAACTTCTCCCTTCTTAACCTCGAGGAAGTCCCTGAGCCTTTCGACAGTATCAACGTGCACCTTTCTGTACTCTTTGGATCTGTGGCTGAACATCTGAACTTTCATTATCTCAAGTACTTCCGGGAAGCATGCAACTGGTCCTGCTGTAAAGAGCTTGTATTTTGGCTTCACCATTTCATAAACTTCTCTAAAGGCCTCCTCATATTCCATACCCCTCACCAACTTCAATATTGTTTTATAGCTATAAAAATGATTTGGACTTGGGGATGTACATGCTTCAAGAAATAATCAAGGATGAAATAAGGAAATTGAAACCTATCCTAAGTGAGTATGGTATAGAGTTGGAAAGGTTCTTAGCGAAGGGAACAACAAGCTATATATTCCTTGGTACCTTTAATAATGAGAGGGTTATAATAAAGTATCAAAGACCTGATACCCCTCGGAAAACATTGAAAAGAGAGGCTCGTATACTAGAGATCCTTAAAGGTAGGAACATAACTGGGGACTTAGTTTCCTATATGCAGCTTGGAGGAAGAGAATTACTTATAAGGAAGTACGTTGATGGGGAACCCCTAATAAAAGCACTTCCTAAGAAGAGAGACATCCTAAAAATAGCTGGGAAGGCTTATACTCTTGATATCTTAGGGATTGATCATGGGCAGATTCAGGGGGGCAAACACATAATAATAGGGGACGATGTCTGGATAATTGACTTTGAAAAGGCTAGTACTGAAAGAAAGCCAAGGAACTTAACATCAGCAATGGCAATGTTGTTCCTCTCTAATAACGTGATTTCTCGTAGAATTTCTGATGAATATAGGATTATGGAAGATTTCAGAAAAATATTGAGATCAGCGCTCAGAGAGTATAAGATTTCTAAGGATATCAAGAAAGTCATGGAGGTTTTATCTACCCTTTAAATCCGGCAATCATTGGTGTGGCAGTTCCCAAGAGCAATAATACAATTCTCGGATCTATAATGAAATTAAATGCTATCGTGATTGCAGAGATAATTACAATCATTGCAAGCGTGTCTTTCTCAAAAAGATGAGACTTTACTAGGATGTTTTTGTATCTTCCTAGGTAAGCTAGACTTATTGGGATCCCTACTGATGGAATAATTAGGAACGTGAAGTCTTTAAGTGCAAGTGTCAATAATATTCCAGTTAAGAATATCCCACCTACAAGCAGATCTCTATTCATGTCTTTATGATCCACGACAAACTTTAAAAAATGCACCTATAAGTTTAGGCGGGGGAGATAAAATGGCGAGGTTTCCAGAGGCTGAGGCGAGGATATTCAAGAAGTACATATGCCTTAGATGCGGTGCCACTAATCCATGGGGAGCCAAGAAGTGCAGAAAGTGCGGTTATAAAAGATTAAGGCCAAAGGCAAGGGAGCCGAGAGGAGGAGGGCGCTGATCTCTATTCCTTTAGCATTTCAAGGACGTTTTCTATTGTCTTTACTCCATTTTCAAGCAATTTTTCTCCTTTTTCTGTAAGTTGGTAGTATTTTCTTGATGGTCTGCCACTCTCTCCTTCATGCCACTCCGAGGTGACGTAGCCCGCTTCTTCAAGCTTGTATAAGACGACATAAGAACTAACAGTTGCCGGTTCAAATCCAAATCTTCGTTTTAACTGCCCTCTGATTTCATACGCGTACATTGGCCTCTCTTTGAGTAGCTTTAAGATGTACATCCAAAGTATTTCTTTCGTGAGCTTATCCTTAAGCCTTAATAATATCTCATCCATTTCCATTTACATCACCCTTAGGGGGGTAATTCTTTCGCTATAAAATGTAACTACTAAAATATTTTTCGGTTATAATATAATTAAATAGGAGCAAATGGATCATCACTTCTATTGTCGCATATTATGAAAATTGAAAACTTCAAGCAAGTCGCTTTTCGAGGAAGATACTTAGTACAAGGAGAACTCCCAGCACCATAACAACTATATAAGACCACCGGGTCGTGATTTCTGCTGTGCTCATACTTGTACCACTAACCTTAAATGACAGGTTAACTTGCCCTTCTCCTATTATCACTATTGCTATGAAGTCTTCATCGTTTCTCATTGCTATCGTTCTTGAGATGTTGTTTCCTCTTGCTGTAAAGATTGCTTTTCCAGTTCCAAAAGGATCAAAGTCTTCTTTTTCGCTGTTTAGTGTAAAATGGTAAGCTTTTAGCTCTATACTCTTCCCGCTAGTAGTTATTATGTGTAGTTTCTTCCCACGAAGTTGGGTGGCATTGAGTATAATGACTTCGAGCCCTTCACCGAAAGGTTTCCTTTTTAGGTTGAGGGTAATATTCTGTGGATCCTTGATATAATGTGCAACGAGAAGGACTGCATCAAAAATCCCTTTTCCCTCTACCATGAGCATAAATTTGCTCTCATTAAAAATCACAAAGTCTGGTCTTCCCTTTGGAGCTTCTGACGTGTGGAGTATTAATCCAGAGGGATCAAGAACATGGAGTTTTAGATCTTTTCCTTGACGGACATAGCGCCCATATAGAAAAGCTATCTTCTCTCCTGCGATGTTTTCGAAGATGTAGGGGGGTGTGATATCACGCCACACCACATGGTAAGGGAGTCCGAGGTAGTGAATCTCTGAGCTGAAGTTGCTCTTGGCGAGCCAATTGTCGCCATAGACTGGAAGTTTCCCTGCTCCACTCACTTCTAACGTAAGCGGATAATTCTTGCCATTTATTGTGACGTTGAACCTTAGTGGAGACTCTACGCTAAAGCCAGAGGGGAAGCTTGGAAGCGAAACTACGAGGGTTAATTGAGCACCCCCTTCAATATTGAGAGTCTTAACTTCATTCTGGTTATAATAGAAGGCGTACCTAATTGAAGCAGGTAATCCTGTAACATCAAGCTCCACTCTTCCTTTTCCAGTAATCACTAAACTGTAAGCCGCCGCACCTCCTAAAGGAGCCCTTGCATAATCATTAACGAACCGGACACTAAAGTTCTTTTCAAGCATGAGGGGTATAGTTGTCGTGAAGTCTCTAGAAGATACACGAATTGTAACGTACTCAACATCCTTGTTTAGATTAAAGGTAACCTCTTTCATTTCCCCCTTGTGGAGGGTAAGATCGAGGTAAAGAGGGGAGCTAATAATGAGTGAATTGCTTGTAATGCTGACTCTTCCATGAAAGTAACCTCCTTCATTTTTTATCTTTAGTCTTAGGGTCTTTCCGTTAAAGGAGTATGAAATCACAGAAATGGAGGGAGGCTCAAAGTAAAAGCTCTCTTGAAGAACACTACCATAGTTCACAACAACTACACCTTGGAGGGGATTTCTCCTGAAGGTAACTTCTCTCTCTTCCTTTCTTCCTAAATATACCTCTTCCTTCTCTAGTGTAAACCCTCCACTTGTTAGTGCAACGGTTACATTAACTCCGTCTCCATGGTTAAAGAGTACAATATGGAGTTTGTCATCTCTCCATAGTGATTTTATCTCTACTTGCTTTGTCATTTCCCCCACAATTACGTTTTTACTTAATTCTCCAAGAGAGAGCGTGAAAATACCTGATGGAGGGGTTTTGACCTTAAATGTTATTTCATCCCCGTTTTTCAGACTTATAGGAACTTCTTTTATGAGAAGACCATTTGAATATACTTTCAACGTGTCGTTTATGTCATAGTAGCCCTCCCACCTTATGCGGAACTTTGTGTAGGTGTCAAAGGCTTCAACGATGTTCACTGAGAAATCCTTTTTCTTCATCACTTTTACCTGGGAATAGTTCCCGCTGAGGTGAAGGACAAGTTTTTGAGTAGTCGGATCAAAGTGTCCTAGGGTATAATTAACCCCATTAGAGAAGATACTCTCTCCGAAGCTAAGTACACTTGAGGTTATGCCGTTAGGACCTTCAACACGCAGATATATTAGGTCTCCTGTTGGAGAGGGATCGAAGGTAACTGTACTATTATCCACTAATAGGACTTCATCCAGTCCAAGCTCAATAGAATATGCAAAAACGTTTTCCGCAAAAATAAGGAGGATTATAGGTATCAGAACTTTTTTCATCCCTCATCACCCCGTTAAGGATACTCTCTCCGGTAGATCCCCAGCAATGTGAGGAGTAATGTGAGGAGTATAGTATCAATGAAAAACAGTATTGTTGTGTTAGGATCACCTTTATAGGCGTCTAGACCAGTGTGGAGAGTAAAGTGTCTTTTAAGAAGAACTCCCACTTGGTAATTGAGAGTGAAGCGTTCTGGATTGTCAAAGAATGGTAGCTGAGGCAGTATAAACTGGGCAACAAAAACAAGGGCAAAGGCTGAGAGAGAAGCATAAAGGGGACGTGAGACAATAACAGAGAGTAGCATTGCTAGACTGCCTAATGCTCCAAGAAGCAGAAGCGTAACCCCTGTGGCGTAAAGTACATCGTCGAAAGTAGCTTTAAAACCTTCAAAACCTGCTTTGTAGAGGAGAACTTCATAAATTTGGAGAATGAGGTATGGAACCCCAAATAGAATCGCTATACTTGTGATTCCAGCTAAAAACTTGCCAAGGACAATTTCGCTCTTTCTTATAGGCTTTGTCAGGAGAAGTCTTATTGTGCCTTTATCAATTTCACTTGCAAGGAGGTCGCTCATGAGGATTATGGCTACGAGTTGACCGATAATACCAAGCCAGAAGTTCACCATGAACTCGGAGGTAACTATCTGAAAGGATCGCTCAAGAATCTTCGCTCCATATTCCATTACTTCTTCGTGAGTAAAGAAGTGGACTACTACAGGCAAGAGCATTGTGGCGAGCATGACCTTGAAGCGTCGCGTCTTAAGTATCCTTGAAACCTCGTTAAGGTAAAGGACGCTTATCACTCTCCCACCTCCAAACTAAACTTCTCCATGAGAATTCTCTCGAGAGGGCTTGTGTGGGGTTTGAAAAGCTTGAGCCTTATTCCGTTCGAGCTAAGGTACTTTGGGAATATTAGGAAGAATTCGTCTAGGAACTTTGGTTCGACAATGACTCTGATAACATTATCTTCTTCCCAGATTTCCTGGATATAAGGTTTTTCACGCAGAAATTTCATTACACTACCGTTGTCAGAGGTTACTATGTCGTACTCCTTCTCCTCTATCTTCATTAAATCGGTTATCTTTCCCTGGGCTATCATTTGTCCTTGATTTATTATTCCTACGTAGTTACACATCTTCTCTATCTCACTGACTATGTGGGAGCTCACAAAAATTGTCTTGTCTCTCTTAGAGAGTTCTAATATTTTCCCAATGAACTCTATTCTGCCGAGGGGGTCGAGGTTTGCCGTGGGCTCGTCCAGGATGAGAAGCTCTGGGTCATGCATGAGTGCCATGGCAAACATGACTCTCTGCTTCTGACCGCTTGAGAGCTCTTTCATTTTGTTGAGTGCTATCTTCCCCACACCAACGTAAGTCATTAGTTCCTTTGCCTTTTCCTTTGCCTCCTCCCTTTTCATGCCAGAAAGACGGCCCATATAAGTTAAGAACTCGAAAATAGTCATATTATCATATGCTATCGGTGATTCAGGCATATATCCAACCTTTTTCATTATCTCTACCCTTTCTCTTGGCATATCCATTTCAAAAATTTTGATTTCGCCGTAGGTAGGTCTAAGCGCTCCCGTAAGCATCTTAATCGTGGTCGTTTTACCTGCTCCATTCGGTCCAAGAAAGCCGTAAACAACTCCTTTGGGAACCTTTAAATTGAGGTTATATACAACGTTACGTTTCCCGAAGAATTTGGTAAGTTTCTTAGTTTTGATAATCTCCATACGTAAACACCTTGATTATGCTCTGTTCGTGAATACTATAATTTGAAAGTTTTAAAAATGTTCTGATAAGAAAATTTGAAATTCTTAAGAAATGAATTTACCACCCAACTAGCTTTTAAACGGGGAAATGTGGAGAGGATAACCCCGAACCTCCCCACTTTAGCGGAAGATAGGGGTAATTGGCCGAAGACACTGCCAGAGGGCCGAAAAGCCCTAGATGAAACCCCTCAAACCTTTCCGTCACTGGCAAGAGGTTAAACCGTTGGAACCCTCGCCAAGAGAAGGAGATCAGAAAGCAAAAAGAAGTCAGAATATTAAAGGTGCCCTGTATTCACCCCAGACTTCCCTTAGCACGTCAGTTACCTCTTGGAGCGTTGCAAGGTGCCTGTGAGCTTCAATTATGTATGGCATTAAGTTTTCATCTTCTTTTTCTGCAGCGTTCCTGAGCTTATCCAATGCCTCTTCTACCTTTTTGTTGTTCCTCTCACTCCTCAGCTTCTTCAGCCTCTCGATCTGCTTCTCCCTTATGCTTGGATCAACCTTTAGTATTTCCACCTCTATTGGCTCATCAGTGACGAACTTATTGACCCCCACAATTATTCTCTTACCTTCTTCTATCTCCTTCTGGTACTTGTATGCGGCTTCAGCGATCTCCTTTTGGATGTAACCCCTTTCAATAGCCCTCATCATTCCTCCCATTTTCTGGATCTTCTCAATGTACTTAAGGGCCTCCTCGAAGATATGATCGGTAAGCCACTCGATGTAGTATGCCCCGCCAAGTGGATCAACTGTATCAACTACTCCACTCTCGTAAGCTATGATCTGCTGGGTTCTTAATGCAATCCTGACGCTCTTCTCAGTTGGCAATGATAAGGCCTCATCGTAGGAGTTCGTGTGCAGTGACTGGGTTCCGCCTAGAACTGCAGCTAATGCCTGAATCGCGACTCTTATTATGTTGTTCTCGGGTTGCTGGGCCGTGAGAGTTGAACCCGCCGTTTGAGTGTGGAATCTAAGCATCATCGACCTTGGGTTCTTTGCGTTAAACCACTCCTTCATTATGTACGCCCAGAGCCTTCTTGCTGCCCTGAACTTTGCAATTTCCTCAAGGAAGTTGTTGTGTGCCGCAAAGAAGAAGCTCAGCCTTGGTGCAAACTTGTCTACATCCATCCCTCTCTCTATCACTGCCTTAACATATTCAATACCATCGGCCAATGTGAATGCTACCTCCTGAACGGCATTAGCCCCAGCCTCTCTAATATGATAACCACTGATACTTATTGGGTTCCACTTTGGAATGTTCTCCGCACAGTACATAATTATGTCAGTAGTCAGCCTCATTGAAGGCTGTGGCGGGAATATGTAAGTTCCCCTTGCAATGTACTCCTTGAGGATGTCGTTCTGGACAGTCCCTCTGAGCTTCTCTTGGGGAACTCCTTGCTCCTCTGCAACGAGAATGTACATTGCCAGGAGGTTTGCCGCGGTTGAGTTTATCGTCATTGACGTTGAGACTTTATCCAGTGGAATACCATCAAAGAGTATTCTCATGTCCCAAAGCGAATCAATTGCTACTCCAACTTTCCCAACTTCTCCTTCTGCCAGTGGGTGATCAGAATCATAACCGAGCTGAGTTGGCAGGTCGAAGGCAACGCTCAATCCGGTCTGCCCTTGGCTCAGTAAGTACTTATACCTTTTATTTGACTCCTCCGCTGTAGCATAGCCTGCATACTGTCTCATGGTCCAGATCCTTCCTCTATACATCGTTGCGTAGACTCCCCTCGTGAATGGGTATTCTCCTGGGAAGCCAAGCTTCTCCATGTAGTCCCAGTTTTCTCCTAAATCCGCGGGAGTGTAAATTCTCTTGATTTCAAAGCCATCATCTGTCATGAATTTTTCCTTTCTCTCTGGAGCCTTTTGCAAGAACTGCTTAACAGTAGTTTCCTCCCACCTCTTTTCCTCCTCCCTAATTTTCTTCAAAGCATCCTTATCAAACGTCATCATTTGGCCACCTGTTCATGTATGGGTATTTTACCTATAAAAAACTTTACAAACCTAAAGATTTTATGGATATTTTGTCCAGTTGGATGAATACCTAGAACTTGAATTTGTTTAAGAAACGAAGAATCTAGCGGCCGGCGGCGTCCCCGGCTTCCCGCCCCCTCTCGGAGGGCAGTACAACCGGGATCGCTGGGGGGCTTAACTTCCGGGTTCGAAATGAGACCGGGTGTAGCCCCCCCGCTATGGCCGCCGTGCCGATTTCTCATCAATCCATTCGCTTTAAAAAATTTTCGGTAGTGACTTCATACTAACTCTCCTGCTCTTCAACTTTATCTTTGACTCCTTTAGGAAATTCATTTTCTCATCGCCCAGGGCTCTAGAAAAGGGAGAGATGACATGCAACTTACTTCAGTTACGGACGAGGGTAGGGAGGTTGATAGTCGTTCTCGTTGGTCTCTTTGTTCTTGGCTTCGGCGGTGCTTTCCTCAACATCTCTTTCGACAACCTCTTCCAGAAAGTTCCGCTTGAGAGACTGGGGAGACTTTCAGGGGAGTATTTGATACCCTGGCGACGCTGGTTATACTGCTCTCCTAGCTGACCTTTGTCTGGCTAAATGGAGGTGGGTTAAAAGTTTTTCGCCGCAGGTATAGCCAGGGTGCTGGAGTTCTTGGCAACGTTTTCACTTCAATTCTCCTTAAGAGGATTAGTGCATAAAAACTCTGTAGGGTACCACATAACGCTTTAAGGAGCACCTGCTATCATGTTTCTGAATATAATCCCAGAGTTCACATAAATTTTTAGTTTTTGGTAACTTCTCTGGAGTTTTCTGTCTTAATATCTTCCCATTTCAAATAATGAAGCGTTTTATGGTTTACTTCTTTTTCCAAATTTATTTTACGCCAATTAAAGATCGTGCTTTACGATCGTGAAAGATCTGAAAAGGACAAACTGTTTATTGAGTACGAGAATGAATCTTCCGAGAGGGCAATACCCACCACAACGTCTGAAACCAGTTACCTCCAATTATGCTGCGGCCTCTTGAAGGTTCCAGAACAATGGGAAACAAACTGCTCTGAAGTGGTGGAAATATCTGGGAGGTACCCGCTATGGCCAGGCTTTCCAGACAAAAAGCCAAACTGGACACCCCTAAGGGGTGTTAATATTGCACTTTACAATGGGGGAGCTTTGATCTCGATAACAGACACAGAGTTCTGGGGAAGCAGGCCCCATCACTTCGTGTTGACGGGATGCGCCTACGAGAACGGGACATTATTCCTTAGGGTGGAGTACGAGGACTGCCCCACATACAACAGGTTGCATAACGCCACCGAAACGTGTCTGATGGACAAATGGGCTCCAACATTCTTCGTCCATCCCAAGGTCAAGCTGGAAAATCTCGTTATCTATATAACAGGAAGTAAAGAGGGAATTTTGATAGTCCCATGGAGGGATGAGAGCAATGATGTTCCCATTAATGGCGAGAAGTTAGACCGTTGAAACCCTCACTAAGGGAAGGAAGTCAGTACACTAACAACATGCTCTTCCTGAAGTTCTGCGCTAGAGAAATAGTCAAACTTGGAGTCAATAAACTTTCAAGGGCTAAAAAGGCTAAAATAGAAATGAAAACGCTGGCAAAACTTTATCCACTAGAGGTAATTTGTTTTAAATTTTCAGCATGAGATCATGACGTTTAACATGGCAAAGCAGAACCCCTCCGGAAGTGCTAACAACTTAAAGCAACTTGCAGAGAATTGGCGGGCCGGGGGGGATTTGAACCCCCGACCTGCGGATTAAGAGTCCGCCGCTCTAACCAGGCTAAGCTACCGGCCCGCGGCCCGATCTCTCATGGATAAGAGATATTTTATAAGTTTTTCGGTTATATATCTTGGACTATGACCATGTCCTCAATGCTTTTTAGCCCCTGCTTTCTCACGGACTCTTCGATGTTGCTCTTTATTGCTTCTTTGGGCCTTAGAATTAGGGCCTCTACTTTATCTATCCCAAGGATTTTGCACGCATATACCCTGTGATGTCCATCCAGTATGTATAGTTTCTCTCCGTAGTGAAGGCATATTATTGGGGCGTCATATCCATGCAGAATGCGTTGAATGACTGCTTCAAGCTTTCTTCTGCTTAACTCTTTTTGCGTTGGTATCAACTCCCTTATATCGACTATATTGTGAATTATCTCAAAATCAACTCCATAAACCAGTTCGTTTTCCCTTCTTATTCTCTCGGCTCTCTTTATAGCTTCTTCCCGTGATATTAGTTTTACCATGCCTACAGTGACAATAGGCAAAACAGTTATTAACCGTTACTGACTTTGTGTGTTTGTCCATGCAGGTGAACAATGTAATAACCAAGGAAAAGCTTGAAAAGTACTTCAGTATTGCTAGGGAAGCTCTAGAAAAGCTTGAGATTGTAGTAGATGAGAGGAGCCACCTTTATATAGTCGCGAAAGACTTTTTAACAATGGCTAAAAGTTACTTTCAAGACGCTGAGTACTACTTCAAAAAGGGGGATTACGTGACGGCGTTTGCTGCTTTAAACTATGCCTACGGCTTTATAGATGCAGGAGTGAGGTTGGGTGTTTTTAAGGGAGATGACAACAGACTGTTTGCCTTTGGGTGAGGTGAGAGCCATGGGAGATTACATAGTTGTTTTAGAGGCCCCAATTATAGTTAAGGACGTGAGAGACGTTGAAGAGGCAATTGAGGTTGCTGCAAATAAGGTGATAAGTGCGTTGGAAAAGGAAAAGCTCGACTTTGTGAAGGTTGAGATAGGCTATTCAAAATGTCCCGTATGTGGGGCTGAATTTGAGAGCGCGTTTGTGGTTGGAAACGTGGGACTTGTGGGAATATACCTGACCCTAAAGGTCTTCAACGCCCAAAGCCTTGAGCACGCTGAGAGGATAGCTAAAGCCGTAGTGGGGAAAGCCCTGAAAAAAGTCCCCTTGAAGCTATATGAGATTCATGAGCTGAACAATGGAGGGGAGAATAAGGGAGTTGTTGCGGGTGAGGAGGCTAAAGAGGAATTCGCTTAGCAACTTCTTCTATGTACTCCTGGGGTAAGGCTATTAAGGGATAATAAACTGGCACTATGAACGTCTTCCTGTCTTTCTTTATTTCTTCTTCAACTTTATGGTCAAGCTGTAGTCCTCTTATAACACCCTTCGCCCCAAAGTCTTTGATAATTTTGTTAACTTTCTCTAGGGATTCTACCCTTATGAGGTCTCCTTTCGATCCGTAAGCGAACTTCTTTATTCTCAACCACAACTCTTTAACATCTTCGCCTCCCATATAGACTGGTATTACTTCAACTCCTCTCTTCATCATAAGGAATATTGCCAAGGCAGATTTTCTATCTTCGAGAATTCCTACCATCTTTCCTTGGGTTCCTATGGGAAGTCCGCCCCATCCTCTAATTTTCTCGGTGAATATGTAAGCTCTTCCTTCCATTATTTCTATCCCTACTTCAATATCGTAATTGTGAAGGTCAACTTCGCACTCCTCATTCTCCAGTATGTACTCTCCAACTTTTGCCTGCAGTTCGAGACTGTTAAGTGGGAATTCTTTGGTTATTCTCCTTGCGGTAACCCTGAATTTTGGATTTTTAATGCCGAGTTCTCTCGCTTTTTTTCGGAGTAGCTTGAGGGCGGTTTTATTTACCTTTTCAAGGGACGCTTCAACTTCCATTGCTGGTGATAGAGAGACTATTCCAAAAACCCTCACGAGAACATTGCTTGCTTCAACTGCCTTATTGGTTCTAACTATTATCCTTCCATGCTTTGAAAACACTTCCTTGTACTCAATATCTTCGCTGACAAGCGCCTCTCTTATGTTGTTTATTAAGATTCTTTCAAACCACCTTCGCGTCTGCCTAGATTTCGTTCCTATCTCACCGTACCTCACAACTACGGTGTTCATGGACTTCACCTCATTTGCGGGCTGGAAGCCTCGCCCTAAAAGGCGAGGAGGATGTCAGTTTTCAATTAGATTTGATTCCGATACCGTTAGGATAAGGTTTCTGATATGATTTGGAACTGTCGTAGCTTTTAAAGGGTTTGGAGTGTTTGTTTGTAGGGGGTTGGTATGAGGGTTGAGGAAGTTGTGGAGTCTTTGGGGGGTGTGATTATTAACGTGGGGAGGCCTGTGAGGACTGTGGCCCAGGCTGTGAAGGCTATGGGAGTCTCCCCAAGGCAGGTAATAAAATCCCTCGTGCTTATATCTGAAAAGGGTCCAATACTGGCAATAGTGGATGGTGAGTCAAGAGTTAGTCTTGAAAAGGTTAAGCAGCACTTTGGGGAGGTCAGGCTAGCCACTCCAGAAGAAGTTAGGGAGATAACTGGTTTTGAAGTTGGGGGAGTTCCACCAGTGGGAATCAACATTAAGACGATTGTGGATCCTAGAGTCCTCGAAAATGAGTTCGTGATTGGTGGGGGAGGGAGGATAGACAAACTCTGCAAACTCGACCCAAGAAAAATAGTCGAACACCAAAAAGCCGAAATAATCGAGATCAGAGAATAAGCGCGCAATATGCCAGAAACTTAAACTTGTTTCACTACTCACCCTACCAGTACCTTGACCTCCAAGCCAAAGCTTTAAAAGCTTGCATGTTTTAATAACTATTGGTGAGGAAAAAGTGCTAGAAAGCTATTACATAATTGAGAACCCAGGAGTTGTCCCTGCGGAGAGAAGGTTCAGGATGAGGGATCTTAAAGCATGGGGATACGATCTGCACTTGGGAACAATTGAAGGAGAGAGGGCATACTTCGTATCAAAGGTTGGTGAGAGGAAAGAAGGGGAAACGTATACGGTTCATGGAAAGGAGTATCACATCGAAGAAACTCAGAAGGAGATTCCTGAGAACGCAAGGTTGCTGGCGAGGATAGTGATCGAGAGAGGTCAACCTTACCTGGAGTTCTGGCTTGAGGAAGAAGATACAAGGTTCCCTCTGGCTAAAGAAGACCCAAGGATAATACTGAAGAGGTTCTGGGAGAAAGAGAAGTTTATCCAGTTGTTGAAAACGGTTAGGGCCGTTGGATTAACGACGGACTTCTATAAGGACAATGTTTTCATAAAATCAATTCCCTTGCCATATGAAGAGTATCCTCCGAAAGTTAGGAGGGTGCTTAGGGAGGTCAAAGACATACACAGAGATTTAACAGGATTTGGGAGGTTCGTGTTCCAGTACTTCGGAGAGGAAGACAAGACTTACAATTACAGGGTTTTCTGGACTATTCCGACGATTCATCTGTTTGATGTTGAGGTTGCCAATGAGGTCGACAAGGTCTTAGGCATGCTTGATTGATAGTCTCAACATTTTAGGGGGATAAGTTTTAAATCCTAATTTTTCGATTTCTTGAATTAAGGTGGGCAAGATGGGCCTATTCTCCTTTGGTAAAAAAGGGAAGGATAAAATAAAGAGACTAATGGAAGAGAATAAAATGGATGAAGTTATTGAGAAGGCACTAAAAGACAAGAAAACGGTAAGAGACCTCATAGAACTGCTCTCAGATTCGAATTCTGGAACTGTTGGTGATGCGCTCTTCGTCCTAACGACAATCCTTAGGGAGAGCCCAAATTCGATAGATGTTTCCTGGGATCTCGTTGATAAGGTATTGTCATTAGTTCTTTCGAAGAACTCCTATGTTAAAGAAGGAGCTATGGTTCTTACAATGGAGATAATTAAAGTTCACGGCTCTAGGTTTAAAGATACGATAGACAAGCACGTTCCGAGGCTTCTCTCGGAGGGAGATAAAAATACTGTTGCCTTTGCCCTGCTTTTGATAAAGGAACTTAATCTAAGCAAGTACAAGGACGAGGTAGAGAAGCTTACGGAAGTTGAGGACAAGATAATACTGCCGTTTGAGGGTATGAAGTGGGTTAAGCTTGGCGATATAGCTAGGGATGTTCTAAAGGAGCTCTGAGAACACTAAATCTTCTTCACTTCCTCCCGCCTTTTTTAGCATTTTCAAGCTCCAGTTTATTTTTCCAACGTCTTCTGGTCTGTGAGCATCGGTCGCTAATGAAAGCTTCACTCCTCTCTTTATGCACTCTTTAATGAAATCTAAGTCAGGAACCTTATACCTAGCACTTATTTCGAAGGCCTTGCCGTACTCTTCTGCGAGCTTTATAACCTCAAGAACCTCCTCCCACGGCGGATATCCGATCCATGGGAAGATGTTGCCGAAGTGGCCAATTATGTCCACGTTCTCATCAATTATAGCCTTCTTAACGTACTCGAGGTACCTGTACCATTCCCCCTCTCTAAACCACTCGTGCACGCTCGCTATAACATAGTCAAGCTCTCTCGCAAAATCCTCCGTGAGGTCCGGCCCATTCTCGGTTATGTTCGTCTCTATTCCGGCTAGCACTACTACCTCACTCTCCTCCTTTACAACCCTTATCTCTCCAACGTATCTAGAAAACATTCCTGGGGTAAAGAAGTGGATGTGATCGCTGATCCCTACTATCTTAAGCCCTCTTTTTTCTGCCCAGGATACATTGTCCCTTATTAAACCTATACCATCCGAATACCTTGTGTGCGTATGCAAGTCCATCATGCTCGGTGGATGCAGGTAAAAGTTTAAAACTGCTACGGTTTAGCGGAGAGTGGATAAATAAGGAGGGGTGGTGAGAATGGGAAAGATCAGGCAGGGTTTCATTAAGAGGGTCGCGAGGGAGTTAGTTGACAGGTATCCAAATGAATTTACCACGGACTTCGAGCACAACAAGAAGAAAGTCCAGGAGCTTACTAACGTGACTAGCAAGAAGATAAGGAACAGGATTGCCGGTTACGTGACTAAGCTTATGAGAATGAAGAAGGAAGGGAAGATACTTTAAAGCGTTTTTAGGTACTCTGCATAAGCATTTGCATCCATCAGCTCCTTCAACTCCTCTTCTAAGTTCTTTGGCTTTATCTTGGCTATCCAAGCTTCATAGGGGCTTTCATTAATCTTCTCTGGGCTATCACTGAGCTCTTCGTTTACCTCGATAACCTCACCGCTTACTGGCGCATAAACTTCGCTAACTGCCTTTACACTCTCAACTTCACACAGAACATCGCCTTGGTTCACTTCTTTTCCCACTTCTGGAAGTTCAACGTAAGCTAGATCCCCAAGTTCCTTCTGAGCATAGTCAGTAATTCCGACTAAGACAGTTCCATCTTCAAGAACTTTTGCCCATTCGTGGTCTCTGGTGTAGTATAGACCCTCCTTTACTTTATATTCTCCAACTTCAATCATGGGAACCACCATTTAATGATACAAAAATATTGCTTTTAAAGTCTTGCATAATGTTCATGGGAGAGTGTCAAATGGAGGTTGTTTGGGAGAGGGAGATAAATGTAGAAAAAATTGTTGTATCTCCAAGACCCGTGTGGAAGTGTAGGAGTTGCCCCATGTATGGAAAGAGACCAAGTTGTCCTCCTCATTCCCCATCTTGGAGGGAAACAAAGGAGCTATTAAAACATTATAGGAAAGGGTTACTTATCAAGTTCAAGATAAATATAGAAAAGTTTGAGGAAGAGAAGCGAAGCGTCTTACTGTGGTTGCTAGGGAAGGAACATGAGTATTTCAGGAAAGGATTTTACTATGCCTTAGCTCTGTTCCCAGGTAATTGCAACTTGTGCGATGAGTGCAGTTTTGAAGCTATGGGAGTTTGTAGTATGCCTGATAAGGTAAGACCAAGCATTGATGCAGTTGGTATAGAACTATCGTCAATTGTAACACTAAACTTTGATGAACCCGTTTTATATGGGCTAATATTAATAGACTGACATTTATGATGAAATGTAATAAAGCTTATAAAAAGTATTTTATCTACCTAACCTGGTGATATTAATGAGTAACGCAAGGATGTATGGGGGAATAGGATCAATCCTTGGATTAGTAGGCCCCCTTATCCCTAAAATTGGCTTTGCTGTTGAGATTGCTGGACTGGTACTTGTGTTCTTGGCCGTGAAAATTATTAGTGATGAAACCGGGGATGAAAGGATATTCAGCGATTTCTTAAAAGCTTTCATTGCCACAGTAGGTGGAATGATAGTGTTTGTGGCCATAGTGCTTGCTACCGTAGGTACAGCATTCCTAAATCCAAAAGAATTCATGCCTCAAAATCTCATGACGGTTATTGGGTCAATAATTGCAGGGTTCATAATCTTATGGATTGCCCTGATAATAGGATCTTACTTTAGGAAGAAGAGCTATGAGCTGATAGCTCAATATACCGGGGTTGACATGTTCAAAACTTCCGGCTTGTTGTACTTCATTGGAGCAATTCTGATAATAGTATTTGGAATTGGCGCTTTGATAATGCTTGTGGCCGCAATATTAGAGATAGTAGCATTCTTCTCCCTTCCAGAGGAGATAGAAGGATTAGAAGCTACTCCTGTACTTCCTTAATTCTTCCTCAATTTTTCTTTTTGCAAGTTCTTGAGCTAGGGGTCGAAGTCTTTTAATAATTTCATCTCTGACCTTTTCTATTCCAGTACCTTTCAGAGCTGAGATCTTTATTGGTTCCAATCCTTTTGACCTTACGAATTCCTCCACCTTACTAATTTGCTCTTCATTGGCAACATCTACCTTGTTGAGAACGACTATGAACGGAAATCCCTCGAACTCCCTATATATCTCATCAAACAAATGTACCTGCTCCTCAATAGGGAAACCGCAGTATTCGCTAGGATCAAAGATATAGATTATTAACTTCCCTAAGTACTTTAGGGCAAGTATAGCTTGCTTCTCAATTTCATTTCTCTCGCTTATTGGCCTATCCAGGAGTCCTGGGGTATCTATAACTTGGTACTTGAAGTATCCATCCTCAAACTGGCCGACGTTTATCCCCTTAGTTGTGAAGGGGTAACTTGCAATCTCTGGTTTTGCCGTTGTTAGGGCTCTAAGTAGTGTTGATTTCCCCACATTTGGATGTCCGGCAATGACAACAGTGGGCACCTCCAAGTCAACTACTGGAAGGTCTTTTAGGACTTCCCTGGCTTTATTTAAGTACCTTAGCCTGTCGTCTATATCCCTTAAGATACTTGCAACCCTCCCGTAGAATTGTCTCCTTAGTTGAGCCATTTCATCAGGATCTCTGGAGTATCTTATCCTTTCCACGTACCTCTCCTCAAGCTCTCTAACCATTCTGATAGCCCAGTCTATACCGGCCATAGCTTTGTGGAATGTATCTCTATCAACAAGGACATCTACAAGCTCTTGATAAAATTTTGGAAGTGTAGATAACCCTGGAGTCCTTTCTAACACCTTTCTCAGGTTATCCCTAATTACGTTGCTAACCGTCCTTATCCTAAGCTCTTCTCTTTGCCTGGCCTTTTTGATTCTATCTCCCCTTGGCTTAAAAGCAGATGCTGCTCTTTCAGCTCGCCTGAAGGCTTTATCTATTAATTCATCAGCGGTAAGTACCGTAGGCATCCTCTCGAAGGGATTCCTCATTTTCATCACCTCTCAAAGCCCTAAAGCCATATCCACTCTCTCCTTTTAATGAGGAGCACTCCCAACATGATCGTGAGGAAGTATATAAATCTCCACCCGTCGTACTCGGATTTGCCCTTATAAACTCTATCTAGGAGTATTTGATCCCTCGTTATTTTATAAACTCGGATCTCCTGAATTTCCCAAAGTTTACTAATTTTTTCTATAAATTTTTGGAAGGGAGTTGGGGATGATCCCCAATCTATTACCCAAAGGGTTCCATTGTAGTCAATAGCGGCGGCAGCGTGACCTCCAGACTCATCACCCTTAAAAATTGTGTGGATTATGTAGACCGGAGATACATTATTATCTAGCAAGATTTGAGCTGCTAAAATAGCAAAATCACTGCAGACGCCAATTTTTCGACCAAGGGTTTCTTGAGGTGTCTGAATGTATGCTATAACGCTTTTTAATCTTCCATAGTCGTAAGAGATATTTGAAATTAGCTTCTCAACTTCTACTGCGGTTTCTATGGGAGTATTATTTGGGTTTAATTTTATATTCACGTTCCCGTACCTATATCTTATTATACATACCATACTAGCGCGGAAGTCGTAAAGCCATGCGGTTCTGTATTGACAGAGGTTTCCATTAAAAGTCACCTCTTTATTGACGGGGATAAGGGTGTAACTTTTTGTGAAGTTCCAAAGTGACGAAGTGGTTGCAGGGAATAAAATGAACACTATAAAAAGGAGGGAGATTATCTTTTCATCAATAAACCTTATCTTCCTTAATACAGAAGACTTCTTAAAGTACGAAGGGCTTGGATTGATTATGTCCTCAAGCCTCTCTCCATGTTTCCATAACGTTAACATCAAGAGGTTACGGTGCTTCTTTTTCTTTGTTCCCATAGAAACTTTGTCAATGATTTTTAAATATCCAAGATATGCATCCTCCTGGGGAAGGTTGATTAGCTTCTCAATCTCTTTGGCAATATCTTCGTCCAGTCTCTGAATTTCATTCGCACACTCTTTTAACACCTCTTGATATTTTTTCACCGGCATTACCTTGAAAATTTTTGGAACAAATGATTTAACTGATTTATGCATAATATTTTACGGTGATATTGTATGATTAAGGCATCTAAGAGAGCACTCTCTGTTGAATATGCAATTAGAGACGTTGTTTTGCCCGCTAGGGAGCTAGAAAAGCAGGGTATAAAAGTCATAAGGCTTAACATTGGTGATCCAGTGAAATTTGATTTTCAACCGCCCGAACATATGAAAGAAGCGTACTGCAAGGCGATAAGAGAGGGTCATAACTATTATGGGGATAGCGAAGGTATTCTTGAACTTAGGGAGGCCATCGTTGAGAGGGAGAAAAAGAAGAATGGGGTTAATATAACTCCTGACGACGTAAGAGTTACGGCAGCTGTGACCGAAGCGTTGCAGCTACTCTTCGGGGCCCTGTTAGATCCTGGGGATGAGGTTCTGATCCCAGGGCCAAGTTATCCTCCATATACGGGTTTAGTTAAGTTCCTTGGTGGAGTTCCAGTTGAATACAGGACAGTTGAAGAAAACGGGTGGCAACCTGATATTGATGATCTAAGGAAAAAGATAACGGAAAGAACAAAGGCAATAGCAGTAATAAATCCGAACAACCCAACCGGAGCCCTCTATGAGAAGAAGACTTTGAAAGAGATACTTGACGTTGCTGGTGAATATGAGTTGCCCATTATAAGCGATGAAATCTATGATATGATGACTTATGAGGGCAAGCACGTCTCTCCAGGATCGCTAACTAAGGATGTTCCCGTCATAGTCATGAACGGGCTATCAAAGGTTTACTTTGCAACGGGGTGGAGACTGGGCTACATGTACTTCGTTGACCCTGAGGGTAAGCTGTCTGAAGTAAGGGAAGCTGTCGATAAACTTGCAAGGATAAGGCTATGTCCAAATACTCCCGCTCAATTTGCGGCAATCGCTGGCCTAACAGGGCCAATGGATTACCTTGAAGAGCACATGAAGAAATTAAAGGAGAGGAGGGATTACATCTACAAGAGGCTCAACGAGATCCCAGGAATCTCCACTACAAAGCCCCAGGGAGCATTCTACATCTTCCCCAAGATAGAGGGGGGCCCGTGGAAGAGCGACAAGGAGTTTGTTCTCGATGTCCTGCACAACGCCCATGTTCTCTTCGTCCATGGTTCTGGCTTCGGAGAGTACGGAAAGGGCCACTTCAGGGCAGTATTCTTGCCTCCAGTTGATGTACTTGAGGAAGCCATGAATAGACTTGAAGACTTCATGAGAAAAAGGCTTAGCTAACTTTTCTCTTATTTTTCACCATGATGATCACAATTGGTAGGGTAGGTTATATAGAATTAAAGGTACCCAGAGATAGCTATTGGAGCTTTTTTAATAGCCCGTATCCAGGGCACAAAGAAGGGACTGCAGTTGATGTATATTATACCGACCATGCCCTATTTCCTTTAGAGGAAGGAAAAGTTATAGAAGTTAGGAGGCTCCCAATAAAAGGGGACTACTTAATAGTTATAAAAAGTGGGAAGCTGTGTTTAAAAGTTCTTCACGTGGCCCCCTCCGTTTCTGAAGGAGAGACAATTGTCTTGGGGGATCCTATAGGGATACCGATTCGCTCTAACTTTTTCTGCCCTTGGACGGATAATCATGCACATTATGAAATTAGGAATTGTGGTGATCCCTATAGAGCGAGAGGAGGTATTCAAATTACTCCTATAGTTTTAAGGGCAGTGAAGGCCACTAATACTGGAGAATTTGAGGTGGTAGAACGTACAGATAACTACTGTCTGGCAAGGCCATTAAAGCCAAAGGAAAAGCAGTTAACCCCCGTAATTTCCAAGGGTTTCCCAATCGAGGGAGGAATACCCCATTACGGTTATTTTGGTGCCTTTGGGAATGTTAAAGAATTAGATATTTTCGGCATACGACTTACTAGAGAAGCCCTCCTTAAAAATGGAGTCAGTGTATTTAATGTAAGGGATCTCGTTCTTCCCATAAAGGGTGTTGGGATTTACTGCAACTACAAATTTGTGAAGCTACTTGGTCGTTTTGAAGAAGGGGCA
This sequence comes from Pyrococcus kukulkanii, assembly GCF_041647995.1. Classification (NCBI taxonomy): domain Archaea; kingdom Methanobacteriati; phylum Methanobacteriota; class Thermococci; order Thermococcales; family Thermococcaceae; genus Pyrococcus; species Pyrococcus kukulkanii. The sequence goes on along the minus strand of NZ_JARRIB010000001.1, from coordinate 1,962 downwards.
GTTATAAGAATATGTGGAGCCGGGACCGGGATTTGAACCCGGGTAGAGGGGATCTGCAGTCCCCCGCCTGGCCTCTAGGCTATCCCGGCATTGCAATAGGAAAATGGCGCCGCGGCGGGGATTTGAACCCCGGCGGGACCACGCCCACCGGCTTAGCAGGCCGGCGCCCTACCAGGCTAGGCTACCGCGGCACTCCCGATAGGTTTTCAATCGGAGGTGGATATTTAAAGTTTTTGGATGAGGTCATGGATATTTGAATAAAATTAGGTGTGGAGCCGGGACCGGGATTTGAACCCGGGACCTGGGGATTACGAGTCCCCCGCCCCACCAGGCTAGGCTATCCCGGCTCGTGCCCATTTTCCTTTAACAAGGTGGGCATTTTATAAACTTTGCTCTTTAATCAAGAATAAATTTTAAGTATCAGAATACCGCAAATCCGTCATGGGATGAAAAAATGAACACTAGAAGAGGATATATATATAGTCTACCTTTTGATAGTAATTATAGCCATTGCTGGATGTATCAGCACTACCACAACTGCCACAGTGACTTCATCAGAAGAACAGGAGAGTAGAGAGGCAGAAACCTTTATAAATTTCATTGTGTTTCATTGTGTATAGGTGTGTGTCGTGGAGAGGTTGCTCTCGCCGAGGCAGGTTGCTGAAATTCTTGGTGTGAGCTTTATCACGATCAAGAGGTGGATTTATTCTGGAAAGATAAAGGCGGTAAAGCTTCCTACGGGCAAGTGGAGGATTCCTGAGAGTGAGGTGAAGAGGATTCTCGGCGAGAGGCAGCCAGAGGAAGTGAGGGCTGTAATTTACGCTAGAGTCTCAAGCAGAGATCAGAGGAAAGACCTTGAGAGGCAAGTCGAATACCTCACGAATTACTGTTCTTCTAAGGGTTATAAAGTCGTGAAAATTCTTACTGACGTTTCATCAGGCTTGAACGAGAACAGGAAGGGCCTAAAACAGCTCTTCAAACTTGTCGAAAGCGGAGAAGTTACGAAAGTCGTCATAACTTGCAGGGACAGGCTTACACGCTTTGGATTCAAGTACCTCGAACAGTACTTCAACTCTCACGGCGTCGAGATTGAGGTAATATTTGAGGAGGAGAAGACGCCAGAAAAGGAACTCGTCGAAGACTTGTTAACCATTGTAACCTCCTTCGCCGGAAAGCTCTATGGAGCTCGTTCTCGAAAGAAGAAAAAACTCGTCCAAGGCTTCAAGCAATTGTTGAAAGAGGTTGAGGGTGAATGACCGTCAAGAGGACTGTAGTGTTGAAGTCTGAAAGACTTCCGAAAAAGGTTTTCAAAATATTTGTCGAGTTGGAGGGAATGTATCGGGAAATGCTAATTCAACTCCTGCCTTACGCACTCGAGAATGAGGTGACATCTTACGTAATGCTGAGGGTGAGGAATTACGACTTTCTCCGGAGCTTGTACCCCCAACTCCCGAGCCATTACTCTTACACGGTTTGTCAGGATGTTGTTGAGAGGGTGAAGGGCTTCCTCAGAAAAAGGAGGAGGGGGCTGGTAAGGAAGGATTACCCAGAAGTCAGGAACATTTCAATCTGGCTTGATGAAAAATTGTTCAAGCTTGGCTATGCTTTTATTAGGATTGCAACGCACAAGGGGTGGGTTGAGGTTCCACTCGAACCGCACAAGCACTATTGGAGGTATAGGAATTCTTGGGAGGTTGCAAGGTATCACGCGAGGATAAAGCTTGACAAGAGGGAGAGGAGGCTTATCGTTTACCTCGTGTTCAAAAGGGATGTAGAGGAGTATGAACCCAAAAATTGGATTCCAATTGACGTGAATGAGGATAATGTCACCGCTCTAATTGATTACAAGCCAGTAATCTTTGAGACAGGGCAAAAGAAGATTACTCTGGGTTATTATTACAGGAGAAAGAGGGTTCAGGAAAAGTGGGATAGGCTTTACGGTTCGAGGAACAGGGTGAAGAA